>NZ_JBFRMS010000051.1:0-173295 GCF_041470505.1 Vibrio sp. 10N.261.55.C5 | reverse complement strand
CGGAAAGCCGCGATGAACCAAAAAAAAGCCCAAACCTTCCTGTTTGGGCTTAGGGGAAAGGGCTCCGAAGAGCCTACGCTAATCGTTTTAATCTTTTGACTGTTAGATTGAAGTCTAGTTTAGATTCTCTAAAGTGCGATTTTTCTTTTTGGAAATAGTGACTTGAATTGATATTTATATAATTAGCTGTTGATTTACAAGCGCTCGCACACTGACTTATATGGCCGATAGAATAGAAAAAGCCCAAACAATTAACGTTGTTTGGGCTTTTTGTTTATTAAGGTGTACTCAGTGCGAACGCTTTTAGAAAAGGTTCTTATCGCGCACGAGTTCGCGTGGTAAACCGTTCTTCACTCGGTTGCCAACCCACTTACCAAGGCCGATGATTGCACCATTGTACTTCACTAGTACTTCACCTTTTCCTGACAAGTTTTCAGGGCGAACATCGCGGCCCATGAACCATTCACGAGCATCTTCAATACTAAGCTCTACAACATTAGCTTCATTACCTGTTGCGAGCGTTGTCGCTACTTGGTGCTGCCAGCGGTAACCTTTTTTATGGGTTTCAGCGATCTTGATTCCCATGCGAGAAAAACGGAACTCACCGATCATCGGCTCTAGCGCTTCTGGGAATAGCCAAACGTCTTTGTCGCGAATCCAAACCTGAGTATCGCTTGGCAATTCGATATCGAGAGTACTCATTAGTTGTTCAGCGACTTCTTGCTGAGTTTTCTTTGATGCTTTTTCAAATGGGAATTTACCCATACGTTTTTTAACTTCTGGTGGAGTAACAGACGCTAGTTTACGGATACGTGCAACAAAGAAACCTTCAGAGTCATAGACCTGTGGGAAGATGTGAAGAAAGCCTTCTTCTGTCGTGGTTGCTTTTGCGTTGTCGAATAGTGATTCCAGAGATTCGAATTCAACCGCATCACCAAAGGTTTCTTTTAGGTGATGACACACTTGTTGGTTCTCTTCGGTGCTAAGCGTACACGTTGAGTAAACCAAAACACCATTAGGTTTAAGAGCATGGAATGCACTTTCAATCAGATCTTTTTGCGTGTCGGCAATGTCGACCACTGATTGATACGTCCAGTTCTTCATCGCATCGGCATCTTTACGAATGGTGCCTTCGCCAGAGCAGGGTGCGTCTAGCAACACAGCATCAAACTGTTCTGGTAACCAACCACCAAAAACTCGACCGTCAAAGTTACTTAGAGCGGCATTACGAACGCCACAACGTTCGATGTTAGCGTGAAGGACTTTCACACGGCTTGCTGCATACTCATTGGCAACCAATACACCGCGATTATTCATTAGCGCAGCGATTTGCGTTGTTTTAGAGCCGGGTGCAGCCGCAGTGTCTAGCACCGCTTGGTAATCAGCTTCGCCTTGGAAAAGTGCCGAGGGTGGCATCATCGAGCTGGCTTCTTGGATGTAGAAAAGACCAGACATGTGTTCTGCCGTATTACCTAGTGGCGCTTCACTTTCGTCCGCTGTAATCCAAAAGCCCGTTTCACACCAAGGTACAGGTTCCAGTTCCCAGCCTTTCTCTTTTGCTCGTACTAGGAAGTCTTCAACACTGATTTTCAATGTGTTGATTCGAATACTTTTACGAAGTGGTTTTTGGCATGACGCAACAAAAGAAGCCATATCTAGATGACTAGGCATGATTGCTTCGATGTGCGTTAGGAATTCTTCAGGAATATATACGTTAGCGTGCAAAAGAGTATCTCGATTTATTGCATTAATGCGGGGAGTTTAAAGCAAAATGAGGCCGTCCTAAACCATATTTGCAGCAAACAACAAAAATGCAGCCTAATGGCTGCATTTTGATGAAGAATTAATCTTCCAGAAACGTCAGAGAGTTCACTCTATGGACGAGGAATTGCGGTTCTCCATGATTTCCACTCATCTTCGGCTTGAGGATAGAGGTAGAAAGACTGATCTTCGCTTGCTACTGGTTGAAGTTCATTTGTCGGTGGCGTTGAGAATGTAATACCACCTCTTAACAAGCTGTCTACCGTTCCGGCTTTGATGTTTGCGCCTGACAGGCCGATAGAGACATCGACGCCCGACACGTTCCAGAACACGGTGTTTGCGCGGATTAGATACGCGTAGTCAGGTTCTATTTGAATCGTAGATATGATGCGATCAGCAAACTCGCCCAGCTGAACATCTATAACACTGCCAATTTCTAGTTCACGGAATAGGATAGGTGTACCTTCAGATACTGAGCCGCGCGTTTCGCTTTGCAGTTGGAATATCTTGCCTTCAGGCTGCACAGGTCCTTTGCTAAGCTCAAATTTCGTGTTTCTTTCACCTTTGCCCGGGTCTACGTTGATGTGTTTAGAGAGCAGCGCAGAGACGTTTTTGATGCCATTAAGGCCAATCTCAGGTTCTGCCAACCAGAAGTGACTGTTCGTTACGGCAATCTTGTCGACGTACTCAGGTAAAATACGCGCAGTAATTTCAATGCCGCCCTTGTTGAAGTTCGGAATCACCAAAGTAACCTCACCAACAGTGACACCTTGATATTTGATCGCCATGCCCTTGCTGACTTCTTGATCGCCAGAAGAGGTGATAGTAATCGCGCGGCCAAATTTTCGAGCGGATTTCGAATCTTTATAAAGCTTCCACACATCGCCGAGTTTGTTGTCGATTCCTGGCAGAGAGTCAAAAGCAATACCGCCTTGGATAAGGGTTTTAACTGGTGCCGCTTTAATGCTGATACCCGATAGCGACGCATCAACCTCAACGCCTGAACGGTTCCAGAAAACAGTGTGCTTGTTGAGTAAGTGCGTGTAACGATTTTCGATTGTGACTTTGATTCTTACGCCACCGTCGGCAAGCTGAAAATCAGAAATATTACCCACTTGTAGGTTGCGGTAGAGGAGTGGGCTGCCTTTAGAAATTGAAGGTAACTCACTGGCAAACAAAGAAAGTGTCTTTGAACCAGACTGATTAAACTTAGCAATTTCTGCTAACGACTTACTTTGGAAAAGTTGGTAGTCCGTTCGAGCTTCAGATTTACCTTCACTCACAAAGCTAATCGAGCCGGTAAGAAGCTGTTTTGCTGGTGGGACCGTAACACTCAAGCCTGATTCGGTTAGCTCTGCAGTCGCACTACCTGTCACAAAGAAACGGTTGTGGCTTTTGATAAGGTGCGCGTACTCATTATCGATAAGTGCATCCATGAAGACTTCGTGTTTATCAGAGCCCGTACCAACACCATCAACTAATCCCACATGGATGATAGAGCCAACGGCAATGCCTTTGTAGAGAAGTTGTGTACCGACATCTAACCCGAACGAATTGTTCGACGTTAAGCGAATCGCAACGGATTTCTGTTGTTCCTGACTGAATTCATTTTTGCGGATTGCAGTAAATCGACGCGCCTTTTCACCTTCACCCGGTACCAAGGTTAAAAAGTTACCTGTCACTAAATTGGCAATGTTTTTCATGCCAGTAAGCGACAGTTCAGCCTCTTCTAGAACGAATTTACTGCCGCTGTTTAAAAAGTCACTGAATGCCGGTTGGATAGCGGCAGATGCAACGACGTTTTCACGCCCTTCACTTAGCGATAAATCAGTGATTTGACCGATTTCAATGCCGCGATACATGATCGGAGCACCCGTTGCACTGATTTTATTATCATCGGGAACGGCGATCTTGATAGAGATACCTCGACCCGCTGTCTTCAAATCTGGGTAGAGCTTGAACTTGGTATTCATCTCTACGGGTTGGCCTTCTCCCGGAGAGTCGACCGCAATTGAACCGCCAAGTAATGCACTTAGGCTCTCTAAGCGAACATCAACACCAGAAAAACCAATACTGGCACCTAAACCACTGACATTCCAAAAACGGCTTTGGTCGGTAATGATATGGCTGTATTCATCTTTAATTGACGCTTGAATCGTAACGGATTTCGCGTTGTCGTTTAACTGGTAGTTGTAAACCTCACCAATTGGGATTTTACGGTAAACGATTTGAGAGCCAACAGACACACCACCTAGATCTTTGGTCGTCAATGAGATGTTTAGACCTTCAGAAGCCAGCAAATCAGAAGGGGACGACTCTAAAGCCTGAAAAACGGTTTCTGGCTCTTCTTTAGTTTCGCTAGGATGTATAGCGATATAGTTACCTGAAACAAGTGCATCTAACCCAGAGATACCAGACAAACTAGCGGTTGGCTTTACGAGCCAAAAACGTGTGCCTTTTGATAGTAGTTTCTTCGCTTCTGGGTAGATGTCAGCATCGACATAGATGCTCGATAGATCTTTGGATAAGGTGATGTCGCGCACCATACCCACCTCTAAGCCTTGGTAACGAATCGTTGTTCGACCTGCGACTAAACCTGCGGCATCTGAAAAGTATATCTGCACACGTTGGCCTGCATCGTGGATCGATTTCATGACCAACCAACCGGCTAAGGCGACGGTTAATATCGGCAGAATCCACAAAGGTGAGATGCCTTTGTTTTTCCTTACTTCTGGTGAATATGACGTTTGTGATTGGTTATCGTTGTTCATTCACTGACTCATCTTTAGAGGTGTAGTTATCCCAAATTAGCCTAGGATCTAAGCTTTCCGCTGCTAGCATCGTGAGAACAACCACGACGCCAAAAGCGACTGCACCATAACCTGGTGTAAAGTTTAAAATTTGTCCGCGGTCGACCAAGGTCATCATGATCGAAATAACGAATAGATCCATAACCGACCATTTTCCCACCCATTTCACGATGAAATAGATGGTCATACGTTGTCTGTGGTAAACGGCGCGCTTCATCTTGATACAGATTAAGATGTACGCGAGGCCCAGTATTTTCGCGACGGGAACGACGATACTGGCAATGAAAATGATCGCTGCAATGCCATACATATCGCTATTTATTAGCGACGCGACACCGGAAATTATTGTGTCTTCTAGCCTTTGTCCGTTGGTGATAAGGATAGAAATCGGAATGACGTTGGCTGGCACAATAGCCACTGATGCGGCAAACAACAGTGCCCATGTCTTCTGTATAGAGTAGGGCTTGCGGTGGTATAAGTCATGGTGACAACGCACGCAAGTATGCCCATCCGGTTGAGATAGGTGGCAGTTGTGACAGTGTACGTTCTTACTTTCAGTAAATGAGTAGTCAGATTCTTTTGTCCAAGCTTCCCAGTAGCGACGCACGCTGATGCGGCTTACCAACAATACACTGAAAAGCTGCAGAAGAATGAGGCCAACCAATCCAGGGCCGACAAAAATATCTGAGTAATCTTGCAGTTTGAAACATGAGACCGCCAAACTTACCAGAAACACATCCAACATCATCCAATGTTTTAATGTCTGGATGATGGCTAACGCATACCTAAATGGTGTAAAAAATTTGAATCGCAATGATAAATGGGTAATGAGTACCGATGTACACACGAGCAACGGAGCGATCGAACTGCAGAACAGGATCAGTAAGCCAAGCAGAGGGAAGCCTTCGCCCATTAAGGTAAAAACACCCGATGGTAACGTCGCGGGTATCATGACGCCAATCAGGCGAATACTGATGAATTCAAAAAAGTGCGATGGGATAAACAGCAATAAGCAGGTAATTGCGATTGCTAGGTTTCCAGAGAGGCTAGGGGTACCGCCTCTATAAAGCTGAGTTCCGCATCTTGGGCAGTAAGCTGATTTCCCTAAAGGGATGTCCATTTTATCTACGGGAAGTTCGCAGCCCTGGCAAAGACGCACTGAGCTGCTGTCGCATTGGTGTTTTGTTGATAAAGGGTTGGTTACGGATGGGGAGGTCACGCGACCTCCCAAGTTGAAACGTAAGTTAGGTTAGCAACCCGACTTAAAGACTCAGAGCCACAAACATCAGGCGTGCGATTGCACACTGCCGTAGAGTGTTTGATAGAGTCCTTGTTGTTCAACCAATTCACCATGTGTTCCCGTCTGTGTGACTTGTCCATCTTCTAAAACATAGATTAGATCGGCTTGTTTCACCGCTGATAATCGATGAGCCACTATCAAAGTTGTGCGATCTTTCAAAAACTCGCTCAACGCTTTATGCAGTGCTGACTCTGTTGCTGTATCGAGTGCAGATGTCGCTTCATCAAGAATAACAAACTTAGGATTGCTCAGCACCATACGAGCTATTGCTAAGCGTTGTCGTTGACCACCAGACAGTCGAACGCCATTCCTACCAATTTGTGTATCTAAGCCATTGCTCAGTTGCTTGATGACATCTTGCATTTGAGCGACTTCAAGCGCACGCCACAACGACATTTCGTCGTATTCAGCACCAAGGGTCAGATTATGCCTTAATGTATCGTTAAAGAGTATAGGTTGTTGTAAAACAACGGCAATTTGATTGCGTATTACATCAAAGCTGATGTCATCGGTTGTTTCACCGTTATAGCGAATGCAACCTGAGTCTGCTTGGTAAACCCCAATCAGCAACTGGATTAACGTAGATTTACCCCCTCCACTCGCACCGACCAAAGCGACTTTTTTACCTGCAGGGATGTGCAGCGATAGCCTATTTAAAACAGTGTTTTCTAATATGTAAGAGAATGTAACGTCTTCGATGTCAACTGTCACTTCTTGATCTTCAGTAAATGGGTTCACTTTACTGATAGGGCGCTTCTCTTCTTCTAACTGAAGAAGATCGTTGATGCGTTGTAGTGCCGCTTTCGCGCTATACCAAGAGAATTGAATCCCTAGTAGCTCTTGGACCGGGCCTAACATGAACCACAAGTAGCCAAATACCGCGAAAATCTGACCAATGGTTAAGTCACTGAATAACACCATTAGCATAGCGACGGCACGGAAAAGCTCGAAACCTAGTAAGAACAGCAGAAACGAAACACGGCCAGCAGCTTCAGATTGCCAAGCGTATTTGTCTGCATCGATTCTTACTTGGTTTGCTTGAACCTTAAGTTCATCGAGAAAGATACGTTCTTTATTCGCCGCACGCAGTTGGTAAATGCCGTCTAAGGTTTCCACCAAACGGTTTTGAAAGCACTCGAAAGATTGGTTTTCGTATTTCTTAAGGTGTTTGACCCTGCTGCCTAGTTTACGGGAGAAATAAATTACAACAGGATTGACCAATAAAATGAACAATCCTAAACGCCACTCTAACCACAACAGCACGATCGCTGTCCCGAACACGGTCAGGAAGCTGATGATAAATTTAGAAAGAGTCGAGCCAATGAACTTATCTATTGTCTCTATGTCTGTTATTAGGTGGGCGTTAATACCGCCACTGCCTTTGGTTTCGTATTGTCGAATACTGATGCGGCCAAGCTTATCTATCATCTTGCTGCGCATTTGATAGGTAATTGTTTTGGACACAAGCGTAAACTGACGCCCTTGCAGAATGTTCAACGCTTGGCTAACGGAGCGCATGATAATCACTAACAACAAAGTTAGTGCTATATAGCCAGTCGGTGTTTGTAATGAAGATGGAAGTAGGTGGTTCATCATCTCTAAGCCTGAAGCGGGCTTATCGAGTAATACTTCATCAACCATTAATGGCATGAGCAACGGGATAGGGACACTAATGAGAGTTGCAAATATGGCAATAATGTTAGCAAACAGTAATTTGGACTTGTGTTTTTTTACTTGAGTTATTAACCAAGAACGGCTAATAGTGTCTTCTGAATTGTTCATTGTAATGAGAATAAGTCCTATTTAGTTTGATGGCCGCATTCTACTGCGTTCTCTTGATAATGGAAGTCTCAATTTAATTGGAAGTTAATATGAAAATAGAACATTACCAACGCTTAACCAAACAAGCCGTTGCATTAATTGAATCAGAAACCGATCTAACTGCTAATCTTGCTAATATCAGTTCATTATTATTCATGGAATTGGATGACTTGAATTGGGCGGGTTTCTATTTAATGAAGCAGGATTTAGCTAAGGAAAAAGACGAACTTGTACTGGGCCCTTTCCAAGGTCAACCTGCTTGTGTGCGAATTCCGGTCGGGCGTGGTGTGTGTGGAACTGCGGTTGCGACGAATACAGTTCAGCGCATTCATGATGTTCATGAGTTCGAAGGTCACATCGCTTGTGACGCTGCAAGTAACTCAGAAATCGTTATTCCGCTCTCGATTGGCGGAAAAATCGCGGGCGTTCTTGATATTGATAGCCCAAATGTTGGTCGTTTTTCTCAAATTGACGAGGACGGATTAACATTTTTCATGGCAGAAGTGGAAAAGCTGCTTAATTCGCACGCGAACAAGGCATAAATTATTCTCTTACTGTGGTTTTTCCCAAGCATCTCTCTATAATACGTAAAAATATTTTCTTAATGCTCGCGGAAAACCGCAAAAACCAGGAACCCACATGGAAAACACTGAAAAGTTAAAAAACAGCAAAGAAGTTATCGCATATATTGCTGAATGTTTCCCTAAATGCTTTACTCTAGAAGGTGAAGCGAAGCCACTTAAAATTGGTATTTTTCAAGATCTTGCTGAACGTCTAAATGAAGACGAAAAAGTAAGTAAGACTCAGCTTCGTGCAGCGTTAAGACAGTACACATCATCATGGCGTTACCTGCACGGCGTAAAAGCTGGCGCAGAACGTGTTGACCTAGACGGCAACGCGTGTGGCACACTAGAAGAAGAGCACGTTGAACACGCTAAAGCTACACTTGCTGAAAGCAAAGCGAAAGTTCAGGCTCGTCGTAAAGAACAAGCACAAAAAGCTCGTGAAGAAGGCAAAGCGAAACCTAAGGCGAAGAAAGCTCAACAGCCTCGTCGTCAAGCGCCTAAAGCACCAAAAGTAGAAAAGCCTGTAGAAACACGCGCTTTGAACGCTGACGAATTCATCGCTGGCAAAGAAGTAAATGTGAACATGGGTAAAGGAAACATGGCTGCGACCATTGTTGAAATCAATAAGGAAGATGTGCGTGTTCAGTTAGCAAACGGCCTACAAATGGTTGTTAAAGCGGAGCACTTGCGCGCTTAAAGGAGATACTCCTACGCATGAAATGCCGTTCAAAATTGACACTGATTGCTGCTAGCTTTTGGCTAGCAGCTTCAGCTCAGGCTCTCGAAGCCAAATTAGATCAGGACGATTTACCTCTACTCGCTCCTGAGGTCCAACACGAAACTGCTAGTAAACGTGTTACTTCTCGATTTACTCGTTCTCACTATAAACACTTCAATCTCAACGATGATTTCTCTCAAGCTATCTTTAATCGTTACTTAGAGATGCTGGATTATAATCGTAATATCTTCACTCAAGCTGATATTGACTCTTTCTCTGCGTCATCTAAACAAATTGATGATCAGCTGAAATCGGGCAATAACCAGATTGCATTCGATGTTTATAATCTGTCTATGCAGAAGCGTTTTGAACGTTTTCAATATGCATTGTCTTTGCTAGATACTGAGATTAAGTTTGATACCGATGAAAGTATTGAGCTCAATCGTAGTGAAGCTGAGTGGCCAAAAGATATCGCTGAAGTGAATGAGCTTTGGAGAAAACGCGTTAAATATGATGCGTTGAATCTAAAACTTACTGGTAAAGAGTGGCCAGAGATTCAAGAAGTTTTGGAAAAGCGTTACAACAATGCGATGAAGCGTATTACGCAATCGCATAATGAAGATGCTTTCCAGATCTACATGAACGCATTTGCGCGTGAAGTTGATCCGCACACCAGTTACCTTTCTCCAAGAAATGCAGAACAATTCCAATCTGAGATGAACCTATCTCTAGAAGGTATTGGTGCTGTGCTTCAGATGACAGACGACTACACCGTTATTCGCTCTTTAGTTGCTGGTGGCCCTGCGTCAAACAGCAAACAATTGAGTGATGGAGACCGCATTGTTGGTGTTGGTCAAGATGGCGAAGAAATTGTTGATGTTATCGGGTGGCGTTTAGACGATGTAGTACAACTTATTAAAGGCCCTAAAGGGACCAAAGTTAAGCTACAGATCTTGCCAGATGGTAAAGATGCAAAAAGTCACGTTGTCACAATTGTTCGCGATAAGATTCGTTTAGAAGACCGCGCTGTTAAATCAGAAGTGATCGAGAAAGACGGCAAGAAAATTGGTGTATTAGAAGTACCAAGTTTCTACGTTGGCCTTTCTAAAGATACCGATAAACTGATCACCGAGCTTAAAGAGCAAGGTGTTGAAGGTATTATTGTTGACCTCCGAAACAACGGTGGTGGTGCACTGACTGAAGCAACTGAACTCTCTGGTTTGTTTATCAAAGAAGGACCTGTTGTTCAGGTTCGTGATAGCTACGGTCGTGTCAAAGTGAACAGCGATACTGATGGTCAAATCAGTTACCAAGGCCCGTTAACGGTATTGGTGAATCGCTACAGTGCTTCAGCGTCTGAAATCTTTGCAGCAGCGATGCAAGATTATGGCCGTGCAATCATCCTAGGTGAAAACTCTTTCGGTAAAGGTACGGTGCAACAGCATCGCTCTTTGAATCATATTTATGATTTGTTCGATAAAGAGTTAGGCTACGTTCAATACACAATCCAAAAATTCTACCGAATCAATGGTGGTAGTACGCAAAACAAGGGTGTAGTACCTGATATTGCTTACCCAACGCCAATTGATCCTGCAGATACTGGTGAAAGTGTTGAAGACAACGCTCTTCCTTGGGACAGCATCGACAAAGCGAAGTACTCAGTGTTACAGCGTAACGATGAGCAGATCGCAGCGTTGACGGCTAAACACGAAGCTCGTATCGCAACAGACATGGAATTTGGCTTTATCGCGCAAGATATTGAAAAATATAAGGCAGATAAAGACGACAATGACCTTTCTCTTAATGAAAAGGTTCGTCAACAAGAGAGTGATGATGCGGATGCGCTTCGTCTAGAGCGTATTAACCAACGTCAAAAAGCCGCTAAGTTAGAGGCATTTAAAACGTTGGATGATATTCCAAAAGACTACGAAGCCCCGGATGCTTATCTTGATGAATCAGTTGCTATCATGCTGGATATGATCAAAAAATAGAGCAACCGCCTGTTAAAAGGTGATTGTTTAAAGTTAAAGATACGCAATTAAAAAGCGAGCCTGGGCTCGCTTTTTTTGTGTCTATGATTTGACAGGAATATCTGATTGTAACCGTTTAGGTTGGCGCAAATAACACTCAATATTCAGGGTAATTTAGCTCTGTTTTGTGTTGAATAATGACACTTAAGTTACTTCGCACTTAAAATTTAGTGACTTGGATCATATTTTTTCGCTTTCTAATCATTACGTGCCTAAGCTTAAAGAAAACGAGGGGGCGCGTATGAAATGGATTCTACTAATTTTATCTTGTTTAAGTTTTGTGGCTTTTGGGAGCGAGGTCGCTTCTAGCAGCCAACAATCAAAAAGTGATAGTAATCTATCTCATTTTGACCTTCCTTTGCTGCTTGGTGATTGGTATTTGATGAATCCTGATCCTGAGCAAGGCACTGAAAACTTTAGAGCGATCAAGCTCACTCTTGATTCAAACTACTCATTCACTATCGATATCCAAAAGAAAGACTACAGTGTCGATCATTGGGAAGGTTTGTATAACGCCAATGAAGACACGATTATTTTGGGTTTGAATACCTCAGAACCTCAGGTTTACGCGTACAGCAGTAATCACAACATGCTGAATCTTAACGGTGTTATGTTCACCAAGGCCTTGCCAAATGCATTGGCGGGAATCTGGTCAAGTGCCCAACTGTCTGGAAGCGATCTACGTGCGAGTAACATTCAAAAAATGGATTTAGTCCTTCAGCCGGACTTTATATTCATGTTCCGAGTATCAGATGAAGAAGGTGGTGAAGTCATTCGTCGCGGGGTGTATTACACAGAAGGCGATCAACTAGTGTTACTTTATGAGAACGGTGAACACGGCACTCGATATACACTGAACAGCGATGTGTTAACGCTGCAAGGTGAAGAGGGAGATATGTTTGCGGTACTCAATCGCATTCGATAATCGTGAGTTTTAGCAGTAACGGCGTACTCGTTGATAATATTGTGCACAGTTCATTTCTTAGGCGTTCCTGTCTGATTTGATTGATAAAATAGCAAAACATGGAGGCATTTTCTTACAATGCCTCCTTTTTTTAATATTCCCCTTGTTTTATTGGCGCTCAACCTTTAGATATATACAGTTAAAAAATAATTACGTATAACGATCAAAAGGAACCCGTCATGGCACATACACCTCAAGCCAAGTATCGTAAAGATTATCAATCACCATCTCACACGATTTCTGAAATCGATCTTACTTTCGATTTGTACGACTCAGCATCCATTGTTACGGCTGTTTCTAGTGTTAAGCAGGAGAAAGACAGCACGACATTAGTACTTGATGGTGAAGGCTTGAAGTTGGTTTCTGTTTTGGTTGAAGGCAACGAATGGACTCAGTACGAGCAGTCTGAAACTCAACTTACGCTGAATGACCTTCCAAAAGAATTTACTCTAACCATCGTTACCGAAGTTAACCCTGAAGGGAACAGTGCACTTGAAGGCTTGTACAAGTCGGGTGGCGCGTTCTGTACTCAATGTGAAGCTGAAGGTTTCCGCCGTATCACTTACTACATGGATCGCCCAGATGTGTTGGCGAAATTCACTACAACGGTAATTGCAGACAAAGCAGAGAACCCATTCTTATTAAGTAATGGTAACCGTGTAGATGAAGGTGAAGCTGAAAACGGTCGTCATTGGGTGAAGTGGCAAGACCCACATCCAAAACCAGCGTACTTGTTTGCTTTAGTAGCGGGTGACTTTGATGTACTTCGTGACGCATACACTACACAATCGGGTCGTAAAGTTGACCTAGAAATCTTTGTTGATAAAGGCAATCTAGACCGTGCGAGCCACGCGATGGTTTCTTTGATTAACTCAATGAAGTGGGACGAAGAACGTTTCAATCTTGAATACGACTTAGACATCTACATGATCGTAGCCGTTGATTTCTTCAACATGGGTGCGATGGAAAACAAAGGCTTGAACGTATTCAATTCGAAGTTCGTTCTAGCAAACGACCAAACTGCAACGGATACAGATTACCTAGGTATTGAAGCAGTAATCGGCCATGAATATTTCCACAACTGGACAGGTAACCGAGTGACGTGTCGCGATTGGTTCCAGTTAAGTCTGAAAGAAGGCTTAACGGTATTCCGTGACCAAGAATTCTCATCTGATCTTGGTTCTCGCGCAGTAAACCGTATTAACAATGTACGTATCATTCGCGGTCCACAATTTGCAGAAGATGCTAGCCCAATGTCTCATCCAATTCGTCCAGAAAAAGTGATAGAAATGAATAACTTCTATACTTTGACCGTGTACGAAAAGGGCAGTGAAGTGATCCGTATGATCCACACATTGTTGGGCGAAGATGGTTTCCAAAAAGGCATGAAGCTGTACTTCGAACGTCACGATGGTACGGCTGCAACATGTGAAGACTTCGTCGCGGCAATGGAAGATGCGTCGGGCGTTGACTTATCTCAGTTCCGCTTATGGTACAGCCAGTCTGGTACGCCGACGCTGTCTGTTGAAAGTAAGTACGACGCAGAGAAGAAACTGTACACGTTAACAACTCGCCAAGTAACAGCGCCAACTCATGAGCAAACGGAAAAGCAGGCTCTGCATATTCCTCTTGATATCGAGCTGTACACAGCTGCGGGTGAAGTTGTTGAGTTACAATGTAACGGTAAGCCAGTTCATAATGTATTAGATGTGAAAGAAGCAGAGCAAACGTTCGTGTTTGAAAACGTTTCTGAGCAACCGATCCCATCATTACTTCGTGAATTTTCTGCGCCAGTGAAATTGGAATATGACTACTCAGATGAAGAACTGATCTTCCTAATGGTAAATGCACGCAATGAGTTCTCTCGTTGGGATGCGGGTCAAATGCTATTAGCGAAGTACATCCGCAGTAACGTTGAGAAGGTTCAACAGGGTCAAGCGTTTGAGCTTTCTGATTCTGTTGTTGATGCATTCCGTGGCGTACTGCTGAGTGATTCACTAGAGCCTGCGTTTATTGCAGAAATGCTTTCTCTACCAAGCCACAATGAAGTATCGGGTTGGTACGAGCGCGTTGATATTGATGCGGTCGCATCGGTTCTTAACTCGATGAAAGTTACATTAGCTGCAGAACTTGAAGACGAGTTAGCGGCGGTTTATCACAGCCACGCACTAACAGAATACACGATCGATCACGATTCGATTGGTAAGCGTACTCTACGTAAAGTTTGCTTAAGTTACTTAGCTCATACTGGGCAGGGTAATGACTTGGTTGTTGCGATGTATCAACAAGCGAATAACATGACAGATACGATGGCAGCAATGGGCGCGGCAAACAGTGCACAACTACCATGTCGTGAAACCTTGATGGTGGATTACAGTGACAAGTGGAAACACGATGGTCTTGTTATGGATAAGTGGTTTGCATTGCAAGGTACAAACCCAAGTTCAAACGCACTTGAAGTGATCAAAGCGTCGATGTCGCACCAGGCGTTCAGTTTGAAGAACCCGAACCGTACCCGTAACTTGGTCGGTTCATTCTTAAACATGAACCCGGTTCAATTCCACGACAAGTCTGGTCAAGGCTATGCATTTGCAGGCGAGATCTTACGTGAACTGAACAGCAGCAACCCGCAAGTGGCTTCACGTCTGATTGACCCGCTACTTAAGTTCCGTAAGTACGATGATGAACGCCAAGCTCTGATCAAAAAAGAACTAGAGACGTTAAAGAACATGGACAACCTAGCAAAAGACTTGTTTGAGAAAGTGACGAAAGCACTAGAGGCTTAAGTCAGCGCGCATTCAGGTAACTGTTTGCTAATAAGCGGTTTACTAATAAACTGTTTGCTACAACGAAAGGTCATCAGTGGTAGAGAATATCTGCCACTGATTTTTTGTTTCTGGTTCATCGAATTTTCGATAAGCTAGAGCAGCTTCAAGTTCAGTTTCACCGTCAGACATCTAAAAGTGCCAAAAAACACTGGCACTGTATATTTATACAGGTATCGTATGAATCGCTATATTTTCCAACTTAACATCTCATATCAGCAGTTTTTGGCCAGCTATTCTGGTACGGCAAGTAAAGTTCAAGTGATAACAACAACAGGTTTACGCTTACAGTTACCTGCAACTCGGTTCAGACCATTTCTTACACAAATAGGGGTTAGAGGGCAGTTTAGGCTGACAACTGACCAAAAAAATAAGTTTATTAAGTTAGAAGCTCTGTAAACCTTGGCATGCCTAGTGAGTTAAAAGGAATCTTAATCACATAATCAAACATTTCACCTCTTACCACCTCCAAAACAATTAACTATTTTTCAATAATGCTTTTACAATAAATGAATGCATTACCTTTGCTTAACTCGTTAGTAGAAAAGAGCTCAACGGCACGTTTCAAACACCAGATTAAGTGATCCCCCTAATAATAAAATATAATTCTAATTGTGGAGTGTGACTATGACCGCACGTGAAACTGTGGTTCCAGTTTTACTTGAAAAAGTTTACAAGCTGATTCAAGACAAACTTGACCTTGCTCATCGACCTCTCGTAACTCAACTTGCTCAACACTTGTTTAGTAACGTTTCTCACGACGATCTAACTCAGAGAAACGAATCCGATTTATATGGTGCTGTAGTTAGCTTATGGCATCACATCAATGAAAAGAAAGCCGACGAAATCTCTGTACGCGTATTCAACCCGACGGTAAGTCGTCAAGGTTGGCAGTCTACTCATACTATCGTTGAGATAGTCGTTCCAGACAGTCCATTCCTTGTTGATTCCGTAAAAATGGCATTGACTCGCCTAGACCTTTCTTCTCACCTTATGCTTCATAACCCAACACAAATCTCTCGCTCACATAAGGGCAGTGTTGTCGGTGTAAGCAATAACGAAGGTGCATTCCAATCGCTTTTCCATATTGAGGTTGACCGTCTTAGCAGTAAAGCTGAAATGACAGCTCTTAAAACGGAGCTACTGGATATCTTTACCGATACTAGCTTAGTTGTGAACGATTGGTTGAAGATGGTAGAACGACTTGAAGAAGTAACCAATCAAGTAGAAAAGCAGAAAGAGAGCATTCCTGTAGATGGCCAACGTTTTGATGAAACGTTGGCGTTTCTTCGTTGGTTAGGTGAACACAACTTTACATTCATGGGTTATAAGGAATATGACCTAGTTTCAGTTAACGGCGACACTGAACTGCAACCGACCAAGGAGCAAGGTCTTGGTTTGTTTGCGAACTCAGATCGTGTACGTAACGTTAAGCTATCTGAGTTTTCTGATTCGGCACGTCTTGAAGCGAAAAAGCCTTATGTGCTTATCGTAACCAAGGGCAACACGGCTTCACGCATTCACCGCCCAGCTTACAACGATTACATTGGTATTAAGAAGTTCGATAAGAACGGTAAGGTCATTGGTGAGCACCGCTTTACTGGTCTTTACACATCTGCCGTTTATAACCAAACCGTTGAAACGATTCCTCTTGTTCGCGAGAAAGTAGAACGTATTTTGGATGCGAGTGGTTACCGTGAAGGTTCATACTCTTACAAAGCGCTGCACAACATTCTTGAAAACTACCCACGTGATGAACTGCTGCAAGCTCGAGAAGAAGAGCTACTAGAAGTCGGTACGGGCGTAGTACAAATGCAAGATCGCGATCTCCTGCGTTTGTTTGTTCGCAAAGACCCGTTTGGTCGTTTCTTTAGCTGCATGGTTTACGTAACAAAAGATCGTTACAACACTGAGCTTCGTCGCCAAACACAGCGCATCTTGAAACAGTACTTTGGTTGTGAAGAAGAGGTTGAATTTACAACGTACTTCTCTGAAAGCCCGCTAGCAAGAACGCACTATATTGTTCGTGTTGATAACAACAACATGGATGTGGACGTGAAAACAATTGAGCAAAATTTAATGGAAGTATCGTCTACGTGGGATGACCGTCTGTCTGAATCTATCATTGCAAACTTCGGTGAAAGCAAAGGTCTTCCATTGTCGAAAGAGTACATGCGTGCATTCCCACGTTCGTACAAAGAAGACATGATGCCAGGTTCTGCTGTTGCCGACATTGAACGTTTAGAAGCGCTAAGTGAAGACAACAAACTGGGTATGCTTTTCTACCGTCCTCAAGAAGAAGCGGCAGATTCAAAAGCCGTTCGTTTGAAGTTGTTCTATCACAGCGATGAGCCAATTCACCTTTCTGATGTTATGCCAATGCTTGAAAACTTTGGCCTACGCGTTATCGGTGAATCTCCATATGAAGTGCGTAAAACCAACGGTGTGACCTATTGGATCCTTGATTTCTCTATGCTGCACAAGAGCGATAAGACCATTGATCTTCGTGAAGCTCGCGATCTTTTCCAACAAGCCTTTGCGGCAATCTGGGCGGGTGAGTTAGACAGCGATGGTTTCAACCGCTTAGTACTTGGCGCTGGTCTTTCTGGCCGTGAAATCTCAATCTTACGTGCTTATGCTCGTTACATGCGTCAAGTTGGTTTCCCATTCAGCCAACAATACATTGAAGACACATTGTCTCATTACCCAGAATTAGCGAAAGGGCTAGTGAGCCTATTCGGCAAGCGTTTTGACCCGAAACTGAAGGGCAGCGTAAAAGGCCAACAAGATCTTATTAAGAAGATCACTGAACAGTTGGATCATGTAGAAAGCTTGGATGATGATCGTATCATTCGTCGCTACATGGAAATGATCACTGCAACGCTTCGTACTAACTACTACCAAGTAGACGAGAATAAGCAGTCTAAACCTTGGTTGGCTCTGAAAATGAGACCAAGCGAGATTCCAGATATCCCTGCGCCGGTTCCTGCGTTTGAGATCTTCGTTTACGCACCAGACATTGAAGGTGTGCATTTACGTGGCGGTAAAGTAGCACGCGGTGGTTTACGTTGGTCAGACCGTCAAGAGGACTTCCGTACTGAGATTCTAGGCCTAGTTAAAGCGCAACAAGTTAAGAACACGGTTATCGTACCGGTTGGTGCTAAAGGTGGTTTCGTTTGTAAGCGTCAACACATGGTGTCTGGCCGAGACGAGATCTTTGCTGAAGGTCAACGTTGTTACAAGCGCTTCATCCGTGCATTGCTAGACGTTTCAGACAACATCATTGAAGGTGAGGTTATCCCACCTAAGAGCGTTGTTCGTCACGATGAAGATGACCCATACTTGGTTGTTGCAGCCGATAAAGGCACCGCGACATTCTCAGATCTAGCGAACTCAGTAGCTGAAGAGTACAACTTCTGGCTAGGTGATGCGTTTGCATCGGGTGGCTCTAACGGTTACGACCACAAAGCCATGGGTATCACGGCGAAAGGTGGCTGGGAATCGGTTAAACGTCACTTCCGCGAAATGGGTATTAACTGTCAAAGCACAGACTTCACTGCCATTGGTGTGGGTGATATGGCGGGTGACGTATTTGGTAACGGTATGCTGCTATCTAAGCACATTCGCTTGCAAGCTGCGTTTAACCACATGCACATCTTCATTGACCCGAATCCAGAATCAGCATCAAGCTGGGTAGAGCGTGACCGTCTGTTTAATCTGCCTCGTTCAAGTTGGGAAGATTACAATAAAGACCTGATTTCTCAAGGTGGTGGCATCTTCTCTCGCCGAGCGAAGTCTATCTCTTTGACACCTGAAATTCAGAAAATGCTGGGTACCAAGAAAGCATCAATGGCACCAAACGACTTGATCAAAGCGATCTTGTCTATGAAAGTTGATCTACTTTGGAACGGCGGTATTGGTACTTACGTTAAGTCTTCTAGTGAGACTCATACCGATGTGGGTGACCGTGCAAATGACGTGCTACGTATCGATGGCCGTGACCTGAAAGCTAAGGTTGTTGGTGAAGGCGGTAACTTGGGTATGACTCAATTGGGTCGTATTGAATACGCTCTAACGGGCGGTCGAGTTAATACTGACTTTGTCGATAACGTTGGTGGTGTAGATTGCTCGGATAACGAAGTTAACATTAAGATCTTCTTGAATGGCTTGGTGTCTAATGGTGATCTTACCGTTAAGCAACGTAACCAAGTTCTTGAATCTATGGAAGATGAAGTAGGTGAAATCGTACTAGACGACGCTTACTGCCAAGCTGAGTCTATCTCTGTTACTGAGCATCAAGGTGTAGGCTTAGTGAAAGAGCAAATCCGCTTTATCCACACAATGGAAAAAGCCGGGTACTTAGACCGTGGTTTGGAATACATCCCAGATGACGAAACGCTGCTAGAACGTGAGAAGCAGGGCCAAGCACTAACAAGACCAGAGCTATCAGTATTGATCGCTTACGGTAAAATGGTTCTAAAAGAAGATCTTGTGAGTGATGACATTGCGAATGATGAGTTCCATGCTCAACAACTGATGCAATACTTCCCAACAGAGTTACGCCGTAACTACTCTCAGCACATGGATAACCATCCACTTCGTGCAGAGATCATTGCGACTGCGCTTGCTAACCAAATGGTTAACGAGATGGGCTGTAACTTCGTGACTCGCTTGCAAGAAGAGACGGGCGCGAACATTGTTGATATTGCGAATGCTTACGCGGCATCACGTGAAATCTACGGCCTGGGTAAGGTATTGAAGAGCATCCGTGAACTGGACAACATCTCAAGTTCTGAAGCTCAATACGAATTGCTTTACCATGTACGTCGTACGCTTCGTCGTCTAGCACGCTGGTTGCTAAGAAACCGTACCGGTAAACAGTCAGTGAATGCATTGATTGAGCTTTACCAAGGTGATGTCGTCGCAATTACTGAGAAGCTGGATGAAAACCTAGTGGCTTCAGAAGTAGAAGAGCATCAAGCAATGGCTCAAGTATGGATTGACCAAGGTGTAAACGCTGAGCTGGCTAATTCAGTGGCTCGTTTGTCTAGCCTGTACTCAGCACTGGATATATCTACAGTGGCTCGTGAAACAGGTAAAACAGTACAGCAAGCGTCTAAGCTTTACTTCAACCTAGGCGACCGTTTGTCACTGCACTGGTTCTTGAAGCAAATCAATGGCCAAGCTATAGACAACAACTGGCAAGCACTGGCGCGTGCAGCATTCAGAGAAGATCTGGATTGGCAGCAACGCCAGTTAACTGGTCAAGTACTTAACTGTGGTTGTGCTTCAGATATCGATGTGATTAAAGCGCTTGATGACTGGATGGAAAGTAACTCTGTTTCTCTACATCGTTGGGAAAGCATCCTAAACGAATTCAAAGTAGGTTCTGTTCATGAGTTTGCTAAGTTCTCAGTAGCACTGCGTGAATTGATGCTGTTGAATCTAAACTGCATGTCAAAAGACTAGTTACTAGATAAGACGAAAAAGTATAAGGGCAGGCCAAAAGGTCTGCCTTTTTCGTTTCGGTAAAGTGGAAACAATAGGCCTAACGACTTTTGAAGAACAAACTTCGACGCAAACGTTGTTTGTTGTTAAGTGACCTGATGGCTGTACTAAGGTTGAGATTAGAAATGGCTTAATAACTTGAAGAAACGATAACGTTTGCTTAATAATGAACCTCATTCGTTAGCAAACTTGATTATCTTACCCTTACAGACAGTAATAGATTGAATAGTTGGGTAAATAAGTAAATAATAGCGCCCCGTTTACACGGGGCTTTTTTCTATCGGAGGCACAATGCTTTACCGTCTAGCCAGAACTGGCTTTTTCCAACTTGATGCCGAAAAGGCACATGATCTTGCAATTCAAAATTTCAAGCGCTTCACAGGCACACCTATTGATCTTTTGTATCGCCAACAATTACCTCACCGACCTGTAGAGTGCATGGGTCTTACTTTTAAAAACCCAGTTGGCCTTGCTGCTGGCCTAGATAAAAACGGCGAATGTATTGATGCATTTGGCGCAATGGGTTTTGGTTTCGTAGAAGTAGGAACAGTGACTCCGCGTCCGCAAGCGGGTAACGACAAACCTCGTTTATTCCGTCTTGTTGAAGCTGAAGGTATCATCAACCGCATGGGTTTTAACAACCTAGGCGTCGACAACCTTGTTGAGAATGTTAAGAAGTCGAACTACGATGGCATCTTAGGCATTAACATTGGTAAGAATAAAGACACACCAATTGAAAAGGGCGCTGAAGATTACTTGATCTGTATGGAGAAGGTATATC
Organism: Vibrio sp. 10N.261.55.C5; assembly: GCF_041470505.1. Classification (NCBI taxonomy): domain Bacteria; kingdom Pseudomonadati; phylum Pseudomonadota; class Gammaproteobacteria; order Vibrionales; family Vibrionaceae; genus Vibrio; species Vibrio sp. 10N.261.55.C5. The sequence continues at coordinate 152,211 of NZ_JBFRMS010000051.1, read as the reverse complement.
AATACGCTGGTTACATTGCTGTGAACATCTCTTCACCAAACACTCCAGGACTTCGTTCTCTACAATACGGCGAAGCTCTAGACGATCTATTGTCTGAACTTAAAACGAAACAATCTGAACTGGAAGAGAAGCATGGTAAATATGTTCCTCTTGCTCTTAAGATTGCTCCGGATCTAAGCGACGACGAAATTCGCCAAATTTGTGAATCATTGATCAAAAATAAGATCGATGGTGTGATCGCAACAAACACAACATTGGATCGTTCAATCGTTGAAGGTATGAAACATTGTGATGAAGCGGGTGGCCTAAGTGGACGTCCTGTTCAATCTCGTAGTACTGAAGTAGTTCGTAAACTTCACGAAGAGCTGGGTGACAAACTGCCGATCATTGGAGTAGGTGGTGTTGACTCGTATGTTGCTGCAAAAGAGAAAATGATGGCGGGCGCGAAGCTTGTACAGGTTTACTCTGGTTTCATCTACAAAGGCCCAGGCCTAGTTGGCGACATCGTTAAAAATCTATAAGCTGAAAATTGCTTTTATTTTTGAAAAGCGACAATCTGGCATCGTCTTACTAAAAGAGACACTGTAACTCACTGAGTTGTAGAGAAAAGCGATAAGAAAGAGGAATTCATTTCCTCTTTTTTTTTGCCTATTGCTCAGTAAAATTACTGTAATTGAAGGTAATTTTGCGTTTTACCTAATGGAATGGTTCAACAGTGTGAGACGAAATGATGCTTAAACCTAGCGATACATGGAGTTGGTATTACGATGAGCAGCAATGTTCATTAATGCTAAACCTCGGAGAGGATATGATTTTCAAAACGAATCTGGTCCGAAATAAGCTGGTGGACTGCGCGTTTAGAGATAATGAATTCACCGTTGATGACGCATCTTCATACCAAACCTTCAAAGAACAAATTTCTGGCTTAGAACTGTCTGAGCCTCGCCAAGCTGAACTCGCGCTTTATTGCGTGGCAGCAAAGCGCTTCCACAAGCCTGTACAGCCTAAGAGTTGGTTCTTCGACTCACAGGGCGTTGGCCACGAATACCCTCAAGAAGGGGATATCGTACAAATGAATAACGAGCATAGCTTAGGGTATTTCATTGTATTAGAAGTGGGAGAGTGTGCGAGCCTATGTGCATTTGTCGATCTAGAAGAGTTTCTGCTTACACCTTCAAAAGGGTTACGCTTTGGCGACTCGATTAAGGTCATGCACGATAGAATGATAGACGCGAACGCTATTCTTCATCAAACGCACATTGCGATGGTCGGTTAGCCTTCAATCTAGTCCATCATTTCTCAAACACATCGCAACGCATCAACCTGTCAAATCTTCCCCAAAATCGGCTCATTAGCCGATTTTTTTTGTGCCTAAAAAACCTCATCCTGATAAATACATCACTGCTTAACCATTTAAATAGTGAACTTACGACTATTTTTTCGCCTTAATTTCTGCCTGTTTTTATCTCCAGAAGTGTAATTTACCCATCTTTATTCCCTGTTTATGTCCTTTTGTAGCTAACTTCCACACTAAATTCACTCTTGGTATATACCAATTGTAGGGTGAATATAAATTCACATTGTCGCTTTGGTCGGTATTTGGTCCTGAATCGTGTTGGTTTGATAGGTCTTATGTTCTAAGGGAATGTGGGTAAGCGATCGCTTCAACACTGTGCGTTTGCTAGCCAGTTAGAAGAAAGATTCAATGAAAAGACGAGTTTAGTGTGATGCTCTAGTAACAAATTCAGGTATAATCGAGCTCATTTTTATCAATAAAAGAACACTATGAATCAATATCTAGCGGTTACCTCAAATGGCCTTGAGAATTTATTAGTTGAAGAACTAACCCAACTAGGGATTACAAACGCAAAACCTGTTCAGGCAGGTGTTAAATTCAAAGCCACCAATGAGCAAATTTATCGTTGTTGTTTGTGGAGCCGTTTGGCTTCTCGATTTGTACGTGTCCTTTCTGAATTCACTTGTATGGACGACATGGATTTGTACCTATCAACCACTGCGGTTAACTGGGTAAATCAATTCCATAGCTCTAAGCGTTTTGTTGTTGACTTCAATGGTACGAACAACGAAATCCGTAATAGCCAATACGGTGCAATGAAAGTAAAAGATGCCGTTGTTGATTGCTTTGAGAAGAAATCTCTGCCTCGTCCTTCTATCAGCAAAGAGAATCCAGACATTCGCATTCACGTTCGTCTACACCGTGATAAAGCGATTCTTGGTGTTGATATGGTTGGCAGCGGTCTTCACCAACGTGGTTACCGTCCAGAATCAGGTCGTGCACCTCTGCGTGAAACACTTGCTGCAGCGATTCTTCTTCGTAGTGGTTGGGATGCGACTAAGCCTTTCCTAGACCCTATGTGTGGTTCAGGTACGTTAGTGATTGAAGCGGCAATGATGGCTGCAAACATGGCTCCAGGTGTTAAACGTCAGAAGTGGTGTTTTGAATCACTAGAAGATTTCGAACCAGAGCTATGGGCTGAAGTGAAAGCTGAAGCGAACGTTCAAGGTCGTCGTGGTGTTAAGAAAGTGGAATGTAAGTTCTATGGCTACGACAATGATGAACGTATGATCAAAACTGCGCGTGACAATGCTCGTCGTGCCGGTGTTGAAGAGTTGATTGAATTCGAAGTAGGCGATGCTGCAAAGCTTAAGCGTCCTACAGAGTTTACTGATGGTGTGATTGTTTCTAACCCGCCTTACGGTGAACGTCTTGGTACCGAGCCGGGTCTTATTGCACTTTACACAGCATTCGGTGCACAGCTCAAAGCTGAATTTGGTGGCTGTAACGCATCTATCTTCTCTAGCTCAGACGAGCTACTAAGCTGCTTACGCATGCGTGCAGATAAACAGTTCAAGTTGAACAACGGTGCGTTACCGTGTCACCAAAAGAACTACTCAATTTCAGATCGTCCGATGTCAGAGCGTCCATCAGGCGAGCAAGAACAATTGATTGCACCTGATTTCGCGAACCGTCTTAAAAAGAACATCGGTAAAATTGGCAAGTGGGCTAAGAAAGAGCAATTAGATTGCTACCGTATCTACGACGCTGACCTACCAGAATACAATGTAGCGATTGATGTATACCCAGGTCACCTTGTGATTCAAGAATACGCAGCGCCTAAAGATGTACCGGAAGAGAAGGCAAAACGTCGCTTAACCGATATCATCCGTGCTTCTATTCAAGTAACAGGCGTAGAAGCAAACAACGTTGTGCTTAAAGTTCGTCAGAAACAGAAAGGCCGTTCTCAATACCAGAAATTGGCTCAAGACTCATCGAACTTAGAAGTGAACGAGTATGGTGTTAAGCTGATTGTTAATCTTCATGATTACCTAGATACCGGGTTGTTCCTAGATCATAAGATCACTCGTCGTCGTATCGGTGAGATGGCCGCAGGTAAGGATTTCCTAAACTTGTTTGCTTATACAGGAAGTGCATCTGTTCATGCTGCTGTGGGTGGTGCTCGTTCTACAACTACTGTTGATATGTCTAATACCTACCTAGAGTGGGCGAAAGAGAACATGGACCTTAACGGTCGTGTTGGTCGTCAACATCAGTTTGTTCAAGCTGACTGTCTACAATGGCTAGCTAAAGAGCAGGGTTCTTATGATCTGATCTTTATCGATCCACCTACGTTCTCTAACTCAAAGCGTATGGATCAATCTTTCGATGTTCAACGTGATCACATTCAGCTGATGGAAAACCTTAAACGTCTTCTTCGTGAAGAAGGCACGATTGTGTTCTCTAACAACAAGCGTCACTTCAAAATGGACTTGGAAGCTCTAGATGAGTTAGGTCTTAAGGCTCAGAATATCTCAGCGAAGACACTTCCATTGGACTTCTCTCGCAATAAGCACATTCATAACTGCTGGTTGATTACACATAAGTAGTTAAGAGATCGTATAAGGATATATAGTGCTGACTCTCTACAGTACAGAAGGGTGCCATCTATGTGAGATGGCATTCCAACTCACGGAACAGTTAAACATTAGCCATCACGTCAACGTTGTTGACATTGCATTTGATGATGAGCTCTTTTCCCGTTACGGGGTCACTATTCCGGTGCTCAAATTTGAAAGCTCTGACCTTTCTCAAAGCTCAGAGCTTAACTGGCCATTTGGCTTGTTAGAACTTAATGATTGGTTAAAGAAGAATGGCATTACTTACAATTCATAATGGGCAATTAGCGTTTGGTGATCACCCATTATTAGATCGTGCGGACTTCGTGCTGCAAGAAAACGAACGTGTATGTTTAGTAGGGCGCAATGGCGCTGGTAAGTCGACATTGATGAAAATCCTATCTGGAAACATCATCATGGACGACGGTAAGATGCAAATCACGCAAGATGTGGTTGTGTCTCGTCTAGAACAAGATCCACCGCGTAATGAACAAGGTACAGTTTATGACTATGTTGCTGGTGGCCTTGCTGAAATCGGCGAACAGCTGAAGATCTATCATGATCTTCTGGATCTCATCGCGACAGACCCAAGTGAAAAGAATCTAAACCGCCTTACTCGCGTTCAAGAACAACTGGATCATGCTAATGCATGGCGTTTTGAAGATCGTGTAAGTAACGTATTGGCAGCACTTAAGCTGACTGCTGAAACCAAACTGACAGATTTGTCTGGTGGTTGGCAACGTAAAGCGGCACTTGCTCGTGCGCTTGTATGTGACCCTGACGTGCTTCTACTCGACGAACCGACTAACCACTTGGATGTTGCAACCATTGAATGGTTAGAGGGCTTCCTGAAAGACTTCCGCGGTTCAATCATCTTTATCTCGCATGACCGTGCGTTCATTAAATCGATGGCAACACGTATTGTCGATCTTGATCGCGGTAAATTGAGCTCTTTCCCGGGCGATTACGAAAATTACCTTGTTGAGAAAGAAGAGGCGCTTCGTGTTGAAGAAATGCAAAACGCTGAATTCGATAAGAAGCTTGCTCAAGAGGAAGTTTGGATTCGTCAGGGTATTAAAGCTCGTCGTACTCGTAACGAAGGCCGTGTACGTGCGCTTAAGAAGCTACGTGAAGAACGTTTGAACCGTCGTGAAGTGCAGGGCAAAGCGATTATCCAAATCGACGATGGCCAGCGTTCAGGCAAGATTGTATTTGAAGCTGAGAATCTTAACTTTGGCTTTGAAGGCAAAGAAATTGTTAAGGACTTCAGCTTCAACATCATGCGTGGCGATCGTATCGCTCTGATTGGTCCTAACGGTTGTGGTAAGAGTACGGTACTTAAGCTGCTTCTTGACCAGCTTAAGCCTGATTCAGGTCGTTTGCATTGTGGTACTAAGCTTGAAGTCGCTTACTTTGACCAATACCGCGAAATTTTAGACCCTGAGAAGTCTGTAATTGATAACCTCGCGGATGGTAAGCAAGAAGTGACCGTAGGTGGCCGTGAGCGTCATGCTCTAAGCTACTTACAAGATTTCTTATTCTCTCCAAAACGTGCTCGCACTCCTGTTAAAGCACTATCTGGTGGTGAGAAAAACCGTCTGTTATTGGCGCGTATTTTCCTTAAGTCGAACAACTTGTTGATTCTCGATGAGCCAACCAACGATCTAGATATCGAAACTTTGGAACTTTTAGAAGATTTGCTTGCCAACTATCAGGGTACGCTGCTTTTAGTGAGTCACGATCGTCAGTTTGTTGATAACACAGTGATGACAAGTTGGATCTTTGAGGGTAATGGCGTTATTGAAGAATTTGTTGGTGGTTACCACGATGCTCAGCAGCAAAGAAAGCAAGCATTAGAGTACCGACAGGTTGAAAAGCCATCAAAGCCTGAGAAAGTAGTTGAGGAAACTCCCAAAACTGCGCCAGTTAAGGCTAAACCTAAGAAGTTATCGTATAAGCTACAACGAGAACTAGAAGCGCTACCAATGCGTTTAGAAGAATTGGAAACTCAAATTGAAACTCTTCAGGAAGAAGTCAACGATCCCAGCTTCTTTTCAAAATCTGTAGAGCAGACACAACCAGTTTTAGATAAGCTATCTGCAGCAGAGCAGGAGCTTGAAGTTGCTTTTGAGCGCTGGGAAGAGCTCGAGGCACTACAACAGGAAAGTTAAGAAGTAATAATGACTTGTACTAAATTTAAATTAACTACAGTTGCAGCATTAGTTTTAGCTGCAACTAATGCCAATGCTGCGCTTTACAAGGTCGTTGAAGTCACTCCTTCAATTACAGGTGCCTCTGAAATCTATGGTGTAGCGATTCAGCCAGCAACAGTTACAGACACTGAAAGTTGTTTTACGACTGGTACCGTTGGCGGAGTTGCATGTGATAGCTTTAAATTGGCTGGTGAAACTCGCAATGCAGTTGATGGAATCGGTTATCGCGAAGAAGTTCCGTTTGCTATGGATGCACCGTTCCAATACATTCAAGAACGTGATGACTTTGAAAACTACTGCTACCGCGAGCTTAGATATTCTACTTGTGAAAGTTGGGCCGACAATCGTTGGGCTACTTGGAGTAAAGAAAGCGACCTTAGTTATGTAAACGCGAAAGCTTTTATTGATAACGGTAGCTCTATAAGTCCTTATAATGTAGCAATTACTGCTCTGGATGAATCAGGTGCACCACTTGGTATTAAGTCAAACGGTAACGATATTCGTTATAATGCGGTTACAACAGTGCCTCTTACAGCCTCATCTGAATCACGTGCTTGGGGCGCTCTAACCGTTAATGATGGTACTACAGACATCGTTTACAATTTTGGTAGCATTTCGGTACAGGGACCTAAAACGGATACTTCTGATACGACATTCAGTTCTAAAGCTGCTATCTGGAAAGACGGAGAAGTTCATCAATTTATTTGGAAGCAAGGTGATATCCCCCAAACTGGAGACTACTTTGCTCAGGGAAGCATGCGTGGCCTTGCGGAAAACTCAGGAAAGTTATACGGCGTAGGTTTCGATACAGTGAATGGTAATGGTGATCTACAAGACATGAATGCAAGTGTCTTTGTAAGTGACTCATTAGACATTACCGGTGCTACTTGGGAAACTAAAATTATCAGCGGCGCAGAGGTAAAATCTGGTTCATCGAATGACGATGCTAGATACAGTAACTCTGTAGCGACTGACATCAACGATAATTTGTTCGCTGTTGGTTATTCTAAGCGTAATGGTTATGTACCAGAGAGTGGTAGTGCAGGTAATAAGCCTTTCGTTGTAACCGATGCCAAAAACCCAACAGCAACGTACTTGTCTGGTGGTATCTTCTTTGGTGGTTCGAGCGGTGAAGCTAAAGCAGTTAACAACTTTAATGAGTTTGTTGGTCAAATAGATGCAGAAACCACTCGTGAGGTTGATGGTAGTGAAAGAAGACACAGAGGCTTTATATATCCTTATAACGTGTCTTCATCAACTGAAGCTCGTCGTGTAGACATCTTTAACGGTCAGGCTTGGTGGTTAGATGATCTAACAAATGATGGTAATGTTTCCGGAGAGAACAACAAGTTCCGAATTATTGATGCTACTGACATTAACGATGCTGGTGTGATCTCTGCTACTGCTATCAAATGTACAGTTGGAGGAACGACTCAACCGTATGACACAACGTCTCACAACTCATACTGTGGTGGCGCGTCATCTAACGCGGTAGAAGAGGTTGTTGCAGTTAAGCTTGTACCAATTGCCGGTGCAACTAAAGCTGATATCCAAACTCGTAGTGCCGACTCAGAGAAAGTTGATCGTCAAGGTGGTAGCCTAGGTTGGTTAACTTTGACTGTGCTTGGTCTGTTAGGGTTCCGCAGAAAATTTAAATAATTTATCTCTTGGGCCCGAGTTCACAATTCTGAACTCGGGCTTTTTTTCGCCTTGAGAAAAGTGAAAATTTGACCGATTCTTAAAGTTGGAGTCACAAAAACTCCGTAAAGTTGTAATCATTGTATGTTAGTAAATGGAACACCCGTATGAGGACTGCACTATGAAGAGACAAAAGCGTGATCGACTAGAACGAGCACAATCTCAAGGCTACAAGGCTGGTTTAAATGGACGGTCGCAAGAAGCTTGCCCATACAGCCAAATGGATTCTCGGTCTTATTGGTTAGGTGGATGGCGTGACGCCAAAGATGACAAGCAATCAGGTCTCTATAAGTAGATAGGGCGTAAAGAATTCAAGGTCAGGGCTCCATTGTCTGTTGATTACAACGGCCGGAGCCTTGTTAGTTTCAGAACAACACAAAGACTCCCAGAGCTATGTAGCATTCTAGTTTCGCTATCATAAGCGTATCGCTGGTGGATTTATCCTGTTTCAAGCTTAATACGGGATACTTTAATGCACTATAACTAAATTTATTGGAACGAAAATAAAGCAGCCATGGGCTGCTTTACTAAAAATCTAACTATTAGATTAGAATGCTGACGTATCTTGGAAAAGGCCAACTTTCAAATCTTTAGCAACGTAGATCTCTTTACCATCAACAAGTACGCGACCATCCGCAAGGCCCATAACTAGACGACGGTTAACAACACGCTTCATGTGGATCTCGTAAGTTACTTTTTTCGCAGTAGGTAGAATTTGACCAGTGAATTTCACTTCGCCAACACCTAGAGCACGGCCTTTACCTTCGCCGCCAACCCAACCAAGGTAGAAACCAACCAGCTGCCACATTGCGTCAAGGCCTAGACAACCAGGCATTACTGGGTCACCCGGGAAGTGACAATCGAAGAACCATAGGTCAGGAGTAATATCCAGCTCAGCAAGAACTAAACCTTTACCGTAATCACCTTCAGTTTCAGACATCTTAGTGATGCGATCCATCATTAGCATGTTCGGTGCTGGTAGTTGAGGGCCTTGTGGCCATAGTTCGCCTTGGCTTGATGCTAGAAGCTCTTCGCGAGTGTAAGAATCACGTTTGTTTTGCATTATCAATTACTCCGATTTTTGATAGGTGCATATTAGTGAACAGGTGTACGCTAAACAAGTCCGATCAGTACTAGACAAACCAGTTTTTAATGCGTCCAACGATTCCAATAGGGTGCTCATGTCTTTCAAAGTTTTCAATACGTTCCGCGATTTTACTCAGAACGCTTTCTTGTTCATCGTCTCTAAATGGTTTGTTCATAATGAGAGGAATTGCTTCGTCTACATTAGACACAGACCAAATATGGAATTCTTCATTCTTAATGCTTTCAATAAGGTCAGGCTTTAGTGCAAGATGCCTTAAGTTCGATCTTGGAAGGATCACACCTTGTTCGCCTGTTAAGCCGTTGTGCTTACACACATGGTAGAAGCCTTCGATTTTTTCGTTTAGCCCACCAACCGCTTGTACACGACCAAATTGGTCCACTGCACCAGTAACCGCAATTTGTTGATTGATAGGGTATTCAGACAAAGCACTAACCAGAGAACACAACTCCGCAAGAGAAGCACTATCGCCATCTACTTCGCAGTAAGACTGCTCAAATACTACGGAAGCTGCGTATGGCAACGGATCTTCAAGGTTTAGTGCGCTGCTCACAAATGCTTGCATGATCATCATACCTTTAGCATGAAGATTACCACCCAACTCGGCTTTGCGCTCAACGTCGGCAATATCCCCATCACCAAAGTGAATAACGCAGGAAATTCGTGCAGGTTCACCATACGATATTGGGTGTCCCGGTACATCGATGACCGTCAATCCATTAACTTGACCAACTTGTTCACCTTCAGTTTCGATAATGACTTGGCCATCACGAATATCATCAAGGGCGCGTTCTGGTAGATAAGATTCACGGTTGTATTTGTGCTGTTGAGCTTGCTGGATATGGTGAATATCAATCTCACCATTGTCGGCTTCAATCAAAGCTTCGTTCAATAACGCGTTGTGCCAAATAGGGCACAGTGGGATATAGCTTTGATCTTCGGTTTCTCTTGCTCCGGCAGTAAGAATGCCAGTCAACGCTTGTTGCGTGATGTTTGGTAATTCATAGCGTTGTTGAAGCCACTTAAGGTAACCAAGATATTGAGTCAGAGTGTCTTCTGAGAGCTTAATGTCCTGTTCAATTTCGCTGAATAGGCAAAAACCGGTTTGAATATCGCTGTCTAGGTAATCAAGGTCACCTAGTTGAGCTCTGTCTCCAACCACAATCAACTTAATGTTGTAAGTCAAAGGCAAAGTCGGGGATTGGTTCAAGTGCTCTGGATTACTGCTGATTGGTTCTACGGCTTCACCAAGCAGTGCTGATTTAAGCAGTAACCAGCTTCCTGGGTTGGCCAAGATCAAGTTTGCTGAAACGATCAGATAGCCGTTGTTTGCTCTAGCCAGTAGGCCGGGCTTTGTCGCTACAACCTTACCGTCTTTTGACTGAACTTGGTCAAACAGAGAGACAGCATTTAAAGACTCAGTTTTTATAACCGGTAGAGTGTGATCATCTAAAGCAGTGACTAGAGATTCAACAATCATTTGACGATAGATCGAATTGTCTGGAGCGTTTACAAGTAAAACACGCGAAAGGTTAGACAAACGGACAAAGCGGGTTAACGCATCTTTGAATCTATGTTGAATATCTGAAAACGGGAAAGGCGAGATGTCAGGGAATTGCTCTAATTGAGCGCTATATTCGTCGTACTGAGGCGTAACATGTCGCCAATCTACTTGAGTCATTTAAGTTTCTGATTATGATAATGAGGTAGGGAGTATATAGAAAAACCGATCTCGCTTGTAGCTCTATGTTGTAGTTACTAATCACTAAGCTAATATAAGTATGATCTTGGTCTATTCTTTCAAGACAATAATTGTTAAATAGCCTATTTTGGGTTACGCTGTCACTAGGATTAACTTTCGAGATTAGACATGAAATATCAGCAACTTGAAAACTTGGAATGTGGTTGGAAATGGAACTATCTGGTCAAAAAATGGAAAGAAGGCGAGTCGATCACCTGCCACATAGATTCAAGTGAATCTGACGTTGCTGTTAAAGCCTTATTGAAGCTTGAACACCAACCTACAGGTGTCCTTGAGTGGATATCTAACAACATGTCTCCTGAGCTCGATAACAAGCTTAAACAAGCGATCAGAGCTAAGCGAAAACGCCACTTCAATGCTGAACAAGTTCATACAAAGAAGAAATCAATCGACCTTGATTACCGTGTATGGGAAAAGCTATCTCAACGTGCGAACGAGCTAGGTTGTACGCTCTCAGATGCCATCGAGTATTTGGTTAGCGAAGCGTCTCGTAGTGAGCAGGCCAGCAAGACGGTGACTAGCCTCAAAGAAGACTTAAGCAAGCTCCTTTCTGACGATAAATAACCATCAACAGTAGTGGTGACATTATGATGTACGTAATCTTAATCGGTGCGGTATTAGTTTTTTGGTTAGTAGCAGTCGATCGACCGGTATTGAAAATTAAATTTAGCGACGGGGCGATCGAACAAGTTAAAGGGCATCTTCCACCGAGCTTTAAGCACAACCTTCAAGAGATTGGTCATAACAATACCTTTAAAGGCGAGCTAAAAGTGTATGCAAAACGTTCTGGTTACAATCTCAAGTTCACTAAAGATGTTCCTAAAAACGTACAGCAACGTATTCGTAACGTGTTCCCGCATAATGGTTTTAAGTCTAAAGGCTCAAAGAAAGCGTAATCGTTGAGAGTTACGCGTTAGCTGGTCAATCCTCATACTAAGTTAATCCTTCACTTCTCTTAAATCTCCGCATACTGTTCTCACCCTCAACAAAGAGAGAGCAGTATGAGATATCTAGTATTACTATTATGTTTTTTATCCCCAGTCGCTTTTCCCGACGATGCATTGGTTAATCCTGTAGCTAAAAAGATAAAAGTCACCGTCATGAAAGGGCTCAACAAGAGTAATGTTGATTTCGAGGGTTATTGCGATCTGATGATTGAGATGAAGCACTCTAAAGGTTATGCAAGAATCAAAAAGGTGAGAACGTCTGGAGATAGTAAAGTTTGCAAGCAGGCGAAAAAACACCTACCGACGAAGAAAAGGTTCAAATACAGCTTTCCAGAAAAGTATATCCGGCTACATATCACACACTAGTCACTCTCAACGCACTATAACTAAATATCCTTAATTTTATTGAAACAATTTCGTGAACCAATCTCTAATTTCTATTAATATTAGTTTTGTTATAAAGGCAGGATATGCCGATACAAGAGCATTTACGGCAAAGGAAAGTCACGGTTGTTGTTAGCAAATAAAAGTTATACCCCTGAAGTAGTTGAGATCTCAAGGAAGGTCTCAATCAATGTTGAAGCTCGCTTTAATCGATGGTTAATCTCACCTGAATATAAGCTCGCACAATCTACAGTAGACACGTTACTAAGTTTGGAAAATAGGTATTGTGATAGTGTCATATTTGATGAATCTGACCGCATATCTCACAATCAACGTATTTTATTGCGCTGCGAGCAGGATAGAGTCAATGCTTATCGTGAAAAAGTCGACGCGAAGCAACAAACCTTACGATACGTTATCGATGATGTCAGCAATGCCGCTTCTGCGCTAATGCTTGAGAAGCTTCAAGGTACCTTAATAAGTTCGTTGTTTTCAGACTTACCCGATTACAATCAGTTCGCTAGTGTTGCGTATTCGCCATCTTTAAACTTTTCCAAACTCCATGAAATATCCGCGAAAAGTAGGCCATTGAGCTCAAGTTTAATCGAGTTTGTTTCCAATCAAGAGTTTGCAGATAAATATGGAAAGAAATCTAAGGTAATTCTCGATCCAAAAGTTGCAGCACGACAAATAGGAATAGAAAATTGTCGTTTATTGTTCCCATTGTTAATGAGTCAACAGCTGATTAAGTGGAATGATGGCAACATTAAACACATCACACCTAAGGTTTGGCAACACTTGGTCGTGACGTCAAATGCGACTCGAATTCGACTTCAAGAAACGTCGGTTAAAGATCCTAACGTAGGCATTTTACTTGGTGTGTTGAGAGTTCTGCCTTTGTTTTTAATTTGTAACCACTTTTCTTCAACGTTTGAAGACGCATTGGTAAAAACGATGCTTGGTTATCGTGAAGCAAGTGACAAGCATGACGAATATTATGCTTGTACTGAGGTGATGCCAAACACACAGTTTCTTGAATCAATGGTCGAGCAGCTAGAGCTTAAGCTACTAAAAAACCTCGTTGAATTTATAGATTGGAGCCCTGGAAATCAGTTCATCAAGAGGGCACTTCTAGAGGAAGTGAATGACATTCCAGTACTTGAGCGAACGGTTCATGGTGCAGCTTTGGCTCAAGGTAGAAAATATTCTGTTTTCGAGGCGTTAGATAATAGTGAACTATTTAACGTTAAGCACCGACCTTATTGGTTTTCAACTGTTCAAATGTCTATCGCGACGATTGAGCAGATGCAAGATAAAGGATTGGGAAAGCTTACGGTGAACATGTAATAAAAAGAGAGAGTCTCATTAATGTCGCTCTCTTTTTTGTTGCGCTGTAACTTTATGTGAATGTCTTGTTTTGGCGCTAAACAGTAGGATTACACTCTACTTAACTGACCACTTCGAAGGTAAACGACTCTTGCTTTGCTATTGCGTGTTTAACAGGGATACCAAGGCGCTGGCAAGTCATCAGAACTTTCAATTTCCTGTCGGCAGGAGCGTGCTCTGACAGAATCACCGAGCTTAGGCACTCTCTATTAAGGTAGAGTTTATTTCCGATCATCTCGTCATCAGGTAATACCCAGCGGTATTCCTTTTCATAACGCCAATTAGAATGCTTAATTTTGAATATCTCAGCTCCCAGTCTTGATGTTTGTAAACCTCTTAGCGATGCCGGGCGGAACATATTCGGTTCGTCTTCATACTGGACTTCAAAACAGTTGAGATTGGCCTCGCCGTTATAGCAGTTGAGATCATACTCGATACACATGCCTTTAAAGTTGTCACCATACTGCGACCATAGTATTGGGTGGTCGTTCGACTGAGAGAAACACATGATCTTAAAGTTTTGTTGAAGCTCTTTGTTGAATGCGTGGTTAGATTCAAAAGGGTTATTAAAAGTTTTAGCGTAATCAAACCACAACGAACACTCGGAAATAGATTGTATGTTTCTGTCGTGGAGCGATCTGAACTTATAAAGTTTAGGCAACATATCAAACACCTAGTTTACAAAATTGCCTGATGCTAACACTTTAATTTACTTTTAAGGATTGAATGCATAGCATTTGATTGCTTAATCACCAAATTTATTCGTATAACTGTTTGATAGATAAAAATTTAAACACGAAATAGTAGCCTGTTAAAGTGGTTTATTTTGCGTTAGGGCAAAGCTTTCAAGTTGTAACTTTTTACAGAAGATACAACGTAACTTTATTTATGGTTGAATTGTCTTGTCAAAGTAGAGGTCGAGTAGGGAAATAGGTGATCAAAATTAAAGCCGAGCTTTAAAAGGACGGCTTTAGTAGTATTGAGCCTACGAGTGAATCAAGTTTAGAAGTGGTACCTTGCACCTAGGTAAGCGGTTTGAGGTGACACATCGATGGATTCAATTTCAACGTTTGCATAGCGGTAACCAATATGGATATCGATGTTGTCTGTTACCATCGCACCAAGCTCAGCACCAACTTGGTAGGCTGCTTCAGACTTAGAGTCTGATACTCCAAAAGCTTTCGCTTCCATATCCATAGAGCCAACACCGGCTAATAAAGATACATACAGATCTAATACGTCACCTTCAACAATAAACTTTGGTTTAATGTTTACGAAGAAAGCATGGCCTTCAATATCCATTAAGTCGTTATAGCTAACTTTTCCGATTTTTCGGTACTCGGCTTCTAGCCCCAGTTTGACGACATCATGTGTATTGAATTCGTAGCCTCCAACCAAGTTATAGCTAAAGTCTGATAGATCAGATGAATCTTCAATGGCGCTGCCACGATATTCTAATTCAGTTTCATTATAAAAGCCGATATCAACACCAGCATAAAAATGACCATGCTCTCTAGGTGAGTTTTCGTTTTCACTAGCAAGCGCCTGCGAGCTGATGCCAAAAAAAGCGGTGAATAGCGATAGGGCGATTGTACTGATTTTCATGTAAAGCCTTCTAAGATAATAAGTTATTCTGTTCCAGAATATGTTAACAAATAAAAGATACTCTAACTAATTGAGAACTAGCCTAAAGATCTGATTTTAAAGACTTGTTGGTAATAGAAGTGTCATTATCGCAGTTATGAGACAAGTTAATATAGTCCAGACAGAGGTTAATAGAATTTATGTTGCACTGTAACTTACGATTAGCCAAGTCGTTTATAGAAGTTCGTTTTGGATGGCAACGCAGTTTGGTAACAATGACCGTTGGGCATCAGAAAATTCAAAGTTAGTGGTTTGAAAAACGAGTACGGATGTTACTGATGACGTTGATAGTTGATTCAATTTGGTGAAGAACAAGCCAACATAGGTAAACAAGACTAGATGATTCGGGAGTTCGCTTGGTCTTTTGGCACCGTTAAATCTAGCGAACAAGAGTAACCAAGTCTTTTCAGTTTATTGGTAGTACGGACAATAGACCGAGAGTTAGTGGAAGCGTTAATCATCTAGGTTCTTTTGGTAAGCAAAATCAGGGTAATAGCTTTTAACACTCAACCAGCAGAGACTCTGGACTAACTTTGGAGAGGCATCCGTAATTAGAAGTCTTAATTAAGTTTGAGCAGACATGTGATAAAGCCATCACGATTTAATCCAATTAACGCGGAGTCAAAGCCAGCCAGTAATTAAATAGATAGATTCATGCGGCGCTGTACGTAAAATTACGCGAGTAACAGGCCCTGAAACCTCTCAGATTTCAATCTCCTTTTTGGTGCGTATTATGTATATTATGTTAAATGGTGTTTGGTATTTATAAGGCAGGTATCTTTGTGCGATGCCCTGCCTCTTGTTTATCTACCAAATCGATGTTCTATTTAACAGTAAGGCTATTTACCATAAAATACCTAATAAACATATTTCCTAATCTTCGATTAAGAATACGTTTATTAGACTTCAAGCATTAATCGATCAATTGCTTCTGTGATCTCTTTAGTTCTTACTGGCTTGGTCACGAAATCATTCATGCCGACATCTAAGCACGAACATTTGTCTTCTACTGATGTGTGTGCTGTTAGCGCAACGATTGGTGTTTTGATGTTTGCGTCTCTCATGTATTTGGTTGTGGTTAATCCATCCATGACCGGCATCGACACATCCATTAAGATAATGTCTATTGATTCGTTGCCTCTTTCAATAAAGCCAATCGCTTCTTCACCATTACTTGCGATGAAAACCTCGTGGCCTTGTCTTGTAAGGATTAACTTTATCACCATTTGATTCGTTGGATTGTCTTCGACAACTAACACTGAATAACGGCTTCTTAACTCTCGTGAAGATTCGTCTTCTTTGTTAGCTAGATTATTCGTAACTCTAGTAAGCACTGGCAACTGTACTTCGAATTTGGAGCCTTTTCCAGGCTCACTCTTTACCGATATGCGCCCGCGCATCAGTTCAACCAGTCTTTTAGTGATGGCCAAGCCTAAACCTGTGCCACCAAATCTACGTGTGATTGTGCTATCAGCTTGCACAAATGGACTGAACAGCGACGAAAGTTGTTGCGAGCTAATGCCAATCCCTGTGTCTTCCACCGTTATATAGAAAGAGCTCTGCTGGTACTTTATAGAAACATGGACATGCCCACGCTCAGTGAACTTAATCGCGTTACCGATCAAATTAAATAGGATCTGTGCCAAGCGACTTGGGTCGATGTAATGAAGTTCACCTTCAGGGGTATCGCTAGTTACTGTTAGCGGCAAACCTTTATCGTCTGCTGTCTTCTTTTGTTCAGATAATACAAAAGTTACAGTGTCTCTTACGTTGCTCCATCGAGGAGCCAACGAGAAACACCCAGATTCAATCTTAGAAAAATCCAATACGTCACTGATAATTGCCAGCAATAGCTCAGATGATGTGCTCATATTAAGCAGTATAGACTGTTGTTCTTCGTTCAATGATGTGGATTTTAGGGCGTCTATTAGGCCAATTATGGCATTTAGCGGTGTTCTTAATTCATGACTCATCATCGCGAGGAATTCAGACTTGGCCTTGTTGGCTCTTTCTGCGTCTTTTCTTGCTGTGACAAGCTCTGCGGTACGTTCTCGAACGGTTGCTTCAAGCTTTTCTTTGTTCTCAATATCGAAAACAGCACGCTCTATCAACGGTCGAAAACGGTTTAGTGTGGCCTTAGTTTCAATACTAAAGTGCTTGGTATTCGAGTGGATAAAGATGATGACGGATTGTGTTAGTCCGCTATCGATACCAGTAATTAGAACAGAGTTGATTTGATCGAGGATAATGGGATGTAAGGAATTGAATTCACCCAGAGACTTGGGTTCAAAAAGGATGGCGCATTCTCCATTGATCACTCGAGATAACTTGCCACAATCACTCCAATTCATCTGTTCGAAGACTTTGTTATTGCTTAGCAGGGTTTTGAAACTGCCTTCGTTCCCTACCCTTGATACCACGATAAAGTCATCAAACTTAATGTATTTTTTGAGCACGAACTCGAGACTGGAGAATATCTCAGATATGTTACTTGCCTTACTGATCGCAGAGATGGTTGATAAGATCACCCTGTTCTCTTCAGCCAGCTTTCGCTCACGGGCTTTTAGTTTTTGCAGTTCAATACGTGCTTCTTGCAGCGCTTCTTGACCTTCAGAACCCATTACTTTTTCAACCTATAAAACGTTGCAGACGATACCATTAAATTCCCGTGTGCATTCTCGCCACCAGAGAGCCTGCCTTGTTCACCAAACGTAAATGGACATATGTATGGGAGCCCATTAAGTGCTTGATTTATTTGGTCACAAACCTCATCCATATCTTGTTTAAGGTTCAACATTGAGCCTGCACAAAAGATATTGATCGCCCCTAGTTTCTCTTCAAGATCCATGTCGTTGTAGTATGAGGAGTGAATGATATTCGCGGCGCGGCTAATCAACTGCTGCTTAGACCCTTGCATCAGGTAGATGGTGTCGCCTTCACTGATGTCTGTGAACAGCTCAATCCCATTACACTCCGTCTCTCTGATCGAATGAGACAATTTGAAATATGGGTAATCGTAAGAAGAGCCGACTTTCCTGCCTAATGGGTAGACTGACGACTTTTCGAATATGTAGCCATCATCACTGCCATCTAAGTGGAAATTAGTCCATTCGTTGTAAACGGTGACGGCTGGCCTGTGGTCTATCTCCAACAAAATTCGGTTTCTTACTTTGGTCACGGTGCCTGAATACCGCGTAGGCGTATGACCCGCGCTGAAAGAGGAATAGATGGACTGAGACGCAAACACTACCGTTAAAGACACACCATTTATAGACAGCGACTCTTCGGTGAAGATACTCCAATTTCCGGAAACCTGGTTGTCTGCAGCACTGCCACCAATAATTGGCACTTCAGTACCAAATTTCTTATCGATAGCCGCCATCACCTTTTCTTCGTTACCCGGTGTGGAATGCAGCAAGATAAGATCAGGAATTTCACCTTCTCGGTTGGCGTTCTTGAGTGCTTTGTCTATCGCGCTGAAGGTACTGCGGTCTATGGAGTCGCTGAAATGTTCGATTCCCGTACCATAGGCGTTGATCCCCGAGTCATAAATAATGAGGACGCCAATGACTGGACCAGAATGAAAACCAGTTTCGGTCATAATGCCGTGACAAGTAGTACAGCCATGTATGGGAGTGTTCGGGAGAGCATCTACGAAATATCTCTGCACAGCGAGTGTCGAATACTCTTCTGTGCAGTAGCAAATAAGACAAGCAATATCGTCAGGGTTTTCCACCCCGCTGAGCAACTCATCTACTGCGATTTTATCGTCTAGGGAGTAAGAGACTTTTGATAGAAATTTCATAGATTCTGGGTAACTTTATTAATGCTCTCTTTATAACACTTTAATGCATTGTGTTTCACTGATTTGGTACATGTTTCTATCAAAAGAACCGAGGTGTGCCCCAGTTTCTCTCTGTTACTCCTTAGAAAGGTTTACAGAAAACGTGCTCACCTGTTGTGGAAATGTAACCGTTATTGAGGAGGTCTTATCACTAGTTTGTAACAGCCAATTTGATGGTCCTTTTTCTTCCAGAATTCCGCTTTCATTATAGCTAATGATAAATTTGCCAGTTTTAGATGTTTCGATCGAATACCCTAGGTTATTGCTTGAAACTGAAACATTATGATTATCAATACCAAATTTACAAGGTTTTGAAACTATACAGTTTACTGTTTCGTTATTATCGTATGTAACTGTTCTCCAAGTAAATGCAGCTATTAAAACAACCAACATGACGATAATTTGAACAAGCCTGCCTTTTGTTAGCTTTTGTGCCGCCATTATAATCTTTACTCCTTGTTACAAAGTTCAAAGTTTTTAAATAAAAATCCAATTCCAGACCAAGCGTAAGGTTACTACTCTGTCATTGATTTGTTAATTCAAGTATAGTGTCGCGTTGAAAATGCCACTTTTTTTTAAAATCAGCAAGTGGAAATAAAGCCCTGAATAGGCTGAATTTCCTTTTCTAATTTGGGTGGCATTACGACGTGAGTCGTGTTGGAAGTAAAGTGTAGTAAATAAGAAATTGGAAGCATGCAAATGAGCCAAGAAAAGCAGCTTGAACAAAACTACAACTATACGGTCGTCCGTCAATTTACCCTAGTTACAATTTTGTGGGGTATTGTCGGTATGGGCGTTGGTGTTTTGATTGCCGCTCAATTAGTTTGGCCACAGCTAAACTTTGATACGCCGTGGTTGACGTACAGTCGTTTACGTCCCCTGCATACTAATGCGGTTATTTTTGCGTTCGGTACAAGTGCGCTGTTTGCAACATCATATTATGTTGTACAACGTACCTGTCAGACGCGTCTCTTTGGTGGCCCTCTCGTAGCCTTTACCTTTTGGGGTTGGCAAGCGATTATCCTGTCCGCTGCAATTACTTTACCGTTAGGTTTAACCTCTGGTAAAGAATACGCAGAACTTGAATGGCCAATCGATATTGCTATTACTCTTGTGTGGGTAGCTTATGCGGTCGTGTTCTTCGGAACCATGATTAAACGTAAGACATCGCACATTTACGTAGCAAACTGGTTCTTCGGAGCCTTCATTATCACGGTTGCCGTGTTGCACATCGTTAACAGCCTAGCTGTTCCTGTCTCTGCGTTTAAATCGTACTCGATTTATTCCGGAGCGATCGATGCAATGGTGCAATGGTGGTACGGACACAATGCGGTAGGCTTCCTATTGACAGCAGGTTTCCTAGGTATGATGTACTACTTCGTTCCTAAACAAGCTGGTCGCCCCGTTTACTCTTACCGTTTGTCGATTGTTCACTTCTGGGCTCTCGTGTCTCTGTATATCTGGGCTGGTCCTCACCACCTACACTACACTGCACTTCCTGACTGGACTCAATCTCTAGGTATGGTTATGTCTTTGGTTCTGTTTGCTCCATCTTGGGGTGGCATGATCAACGGTATTATGACTCTATCTGGTGCGTGGCATAAGCTTCGCTACGACCCAATCCTACGTTTCCTAATCGTTTCTCTATCATTCTACGGCATGTCGACTTTCGAAGGCCCAATGATGGCAATCAAAACGGTTAACGCACTATCTCACTACACGGACTGGACTATCGGTCACGTTCACTCTGGTGCGTTAGGTTGGGTTGCAATGGTTTCTATTGGTTCGGTTTACCACTTAGTTCCTAAACTATTTGGTCAAGAGCGTATGTACTCTGTATCCCTAATCAATGTTCACTTCTGGTTAGCAACGATTGGTACGGTTTTCTACATTGTAGCAATGTGGATCTCTGGCGTGATGCAAGGTCTGATGTGGCGTGCAGTTAACTCTGACGGTACATTAACTTACAGCTTCGTTGAATCTGTAGAAGCGTCTTACCCGTTCTACTTTGTACGTTTCTTAGGTGGTTTCATCTTCCTATCTGGTATGTTCTTAATGGCATACAACACGTACAAAACTGTTTCTGCACCTAAAGATAGCCTTAAAGCTATCCCTCAACCGGCTTAAGGAGATTTAGAATGAGCTCAAATTCAAATAATCGCCATGAGTTGGTAGAGAAGAATGTTGGCCTACTAGCGATTCTTATCGTTATTGCTATCAGTTTTGGTGCTTTAGTAGAAATTACCCCACTTATTTTCCAAAAGCAGACTACTGAACCTGTAGAAAATCTACGTGTTTACTCTGCTCTGGAAATGGAAGGTCGTGATATCTACATTCGCGAAGGTTGTAACGTATGTCACAGCCAAATGATTCGTCCTTTCCGCTCTGAAACTGAACGTTACGGTCACTACTCTGTAGCTGGCGAAAGCGTTTGGGAACACCCATTCCTATGGGGTTCTAAGCGTACTGGTCCTGATTTAGCGCGTGTTGGTGATCGTTACTCTGATGAGTGGCACCGCGTTCACCTTATCGACCCTCGCGAACTTGTTCCTGAATCAAACATGCCTGGTTTCCCATGGCTTGCTGAGAATGTACTTGATGGCAAATTGACTAAACAGAAGCTTGAAATCTTCCGTAATCAATTTGGTGTTCCTTACACAGACGAACAAATTGCTAACGCTAAACAAGATGTTGAAGGAAAAACAGAGATGGATGCAATCATCGCTTACCTTCAATCGCTTGGCCACGCAATGAAATAAGGAATAATTATGGACATTATTACATTTCAAAGTGTTTGGACTGTTACTGTTTTTGCTTGTTTCATCGGCATCGTTTGGTGGGCTTTCGGTAAAAATCGTAAGTCGCGCTTCGACGAAGATGCAAACCTAGTGTTCGCTGATGAAGCACCTGCGAAAGATAAAAATCAAGGAGTGACGAAGTAATGAGTACATTCTGGAGTATTTGGGTAACAGTAATCACAATCGGTACATTGATTGGCTGTGCAGCCTTACTTCGTTGGTGTTCCAACGATAAAACAGGTGTAGAAGAAGGTCAGGATATGGGCCATGAATACGATGGTATTCGTGAGCTTAATAACCCGCTACCTAAATGGTGGACATACCTTTTCGTTAGCACAATTGTGTTTGCAGCTGTTTATCTAGCTCTATACCCAGGCCTTGGCAACTTTAAAGGTCTACTAGGTTGGACGAGTTCAAACCAAACAGTTCGTAGCGTAGAAGAGTCTCGCTCTGCAATCGCTGCTGCGCAAGCAAACAAACAGTTAGACGCATACGCGAAAGAGCTTGATGATGCAGACACCTACTTTGGTGAAGCATTCAGAAAGCTAGCTCACGACGAAAATGGTCTACGTTCCGTCCCTGACATTGCATCAGATGCTGATGCAATTAAAGTGGGCCAACGTTTGTTCCTACAAAACTGTTCTCAGTGTCACGGCTCTGATGCACGTGGTCAGAAAGGTTTCCCGAACCTAACTGATGACGCATGGTTATATGGTGGTGAACCACAAGCTATCGTTACTACCATCATGCATGGTCGTGTCGGTCAAATGCCAGGTTGGAAAGACGCTCTTGGCGAAGAAGGCGTAAAAGAAGTAGTTAGCTACACGCTTAGCCTTTCTGGTCGTAGCGTAAACGCACGTGAAGCAGAGGCTGGTAAAGCGCGCTTTGTAGTGTGTGCAGCCTGTCACGGTACTGATGGTAAGGGTAACCCTGCTGTTGGCGCACCTGACTTGACTGACCGCGACTGGCTATTTGGCGATTCTCGCGCTGATGTGACGGAAACAGTCATGTACGGACGTTCTGGTGTAATGCCGGCTTGGAAGGACATCCTCGGTGAGGATAAGGTTCAGCTCGTCTCTGCCTACGTCTGGAGCCTCAGCAACTCAGATAAAGAGTAACATAATAATAACAGCCCCTTCTTAAGGGGCTGTCTTTCTTTTACAGTTATAACCTTAAGTGTTTGTAAAAATTAGTTTTATTTCATTGTATATATTGAGAATAATAATATGGAACAACCTTGGTATAAGCAGTTTTGGCCGTGGTTTTTGATCTTCCTAACCGTTGGCGTTTCTATGCTAACATTGGTTCGAGTCGCGATACTTACCAACCATTCAGTTAACGTTGTCACTGAAGATTACTATAAAAAAGGTAAAGGTATTAATGTCGACATTTCGAAAGTAAATGTTGCTAAAGAGCTTGGCTTATCAGCTTCAGTTAGCGAGAAAGGTAACTCAGTTATCATTACTCTCGACAAAGGCAAACTAGACCACTTCCCTGCTATTAGCGCAATGTTCGTGCACCGAACGCTGCCTGACCGTGATTTTACTCAGCTACTGACCGCTGATGCGAGAGGCAACTACACGTTGACTCTGGATCATGAAATGCAAGGTCCATGGTTTATCGAGCTTTCTCCGCATGATTCTGAATGGTTAGTGCAAGGTCGCATGAACTTCCCTATTGATACTCCTACTCAACTAACGAACTAAATCTTATGTGTGAATCCTGTTATCACTGCGGTGAAGATGTACCAGCGGAAACGGATTTTAAAGTAGAAATCTTAGGATCGGTGCGACCTATGTGTTGTCCGGGTTGCGAAACCGTAGCCCAGACAATCGTTGATAGCGGTCTGGTCTCTTACTACCAATATCGTACCGCTCCAGCTGAAAAAGCGGATCTCGTGCCAGAGCAACTTCTGGCACTCAGTCATTACGACAACGAAGATGTTCAATTGGAGTTCGTCCGTAACTCTGAAAACACCTCTGAAGTGACATTGTCACTAGAAGGTGTCTCTTGTGCTGCTTGTGCTTGGCTTATTGAAAAGCAAGTCTCTTCAAAGTTAGGGGTTGTTAGTATTCGTGTTAATACCACGACTAACCGCGCCCTGCTCAGTTGGGACAACACTCAGACGAAACTGAGCGAGCTGTTGTCTGCAATCCATACCTTAGGCTACAAAGCCGCACCTTTTGAGGCTGATCAACAAGAAGCCGCCTATCATCGATCGATGAAGAATTATCTCTATCGTCTTGGTATTGCTGGTTTAGCAACCATGCAGGTCATGATGCTGGCTGTGGCGCTGTATCTTGAAGTCTTCGGTAACCTTGAGCCCGAATTCAAAAGCTACTTCCGTTGGGTGAGCTTAATCTTTGCAACACCGGTTCTGCTCTACTCTGCATTGCCTTTCTATATCAACGCGTGGCGTAGCCTCAAAGGTCGAACATTGGGTATGGATGTACCTGTGTCGATCGCTCTTTTGTTTGCCTACGTTGCAAGTTTGGTCGCAACGGTGACAGAGAAAGGTGAAGTATTCTTCGAATCTATCTCGATGTTTACCTTCTTCCTACTGCTTGGTCGTTTCCTTGAAATGCGCGCTCGTCGTAAAGCCGCCGCTGCTAGTGGTAACCTGCTTAAGCTCGTTCCTGCTATGGCAACAACGTTAGATGGCGAACAAGTTCCAGTCAAAACCTTAAAAGTTGGCGACCAAATTCGCGTTCTACCGGGTGAGCACATTCCTGCCGATGGCAAAGTATTGTCTGGCAGAGTTCATATCGATGAATCGATGCTGACTGGCGAATCTATCCATGTGGTCAAAAACGAAGGCGATACCGTCTTTGCTGGTACATTGAATGGTGATGAATCATTTGAATTGGAAGTAATGACGTCAAAAGCGGATTCGGTTATTTCCAATATCGTTCGCCTGCAAGACGAAGCGCAATTGTCTAAACCCCGCATTGCAGAAATTGCTGATGTTGTGGCTCGATACTTTGTTGCGGTGATCTTAATCATCTCATTCGGTACTTGGTTTTACTGGCACCAAACACGACCAGAAGACGCTTTCTGGATCATGCTTTCGGTATTGGTAGCAACGTGTCCTTGTGCTCTGTCACTGGCAACACCGACGGCGATTACTTGTTCAACGTCTCGCATGGGTAACTTCGGTATTTTGCTGCGCAAAGGCCACGTATTCGAAACCTTGTGCAAAGTGAATCACTTGATCATCGATAAAACAGGTACATTGACTGAGGGTGATATTCGTATCAGCCAAGTTGAAACCTTCGCTGAACTTGATAAAGACACTTGTCTCAAAGTAGCGGCGAGCCTGGAACAACACGCTAACCACCCTATCGCTAAAGCGTTTAAGACTCATATTTCAGATGATATCGAAGTAGAGTCAGTTAATAACGTGATTGGTTCAGGTATCACTGGTGAGTGGAATGGCCAAGAAGTTGCGATTGGTAGTAGTGAATTCATTCTAGGTGAAGCTCAACCATCGGAAAGCAACGGCATTTACTTGTCGATGGCGGGTCGTCATATCGCTACATTTACTTATGAAGATCCAATCCGTAAAGAAAGCATCGAGTTTATTAAGCAATTTAAAGAAGCGGGCATCAAAACAACTCTGCTTACTGGCGATTCTTTGATTAACGCGAAGCCTGTTGCTGAAGAGATTGGTATTACTGATATTGTTGCTAACGCGAAACCTGAAGATAAACTTGCTTACCTGAACTCTCGAGATGCAAGTGACATTACCATGATGGTTGGCGATGGCATTAACGATGCCCCTATTCTTGCAGGTGCCCACCTTTCTGTCGCTATGGGCGGCGGTACAGACGTGGCGAAAGCTTCTGCGGATATGGTGTTACTGGGTGATAAGCTCGATAGATTACTTAAGTCGCGTACTTTGGCGTTAAAAACACGTAAGATAATTCGTGAAAACCTAGCTTGGTCATTAGGATATAACTTACTTATCCTTCCATTGGCTGTCGCGGGTTTGGTTGCTCCATACATTGCCGTTGTGGGCATGTCTGCCAGCTCTATTATTGTTGTGTCTAACTCGTTAAGGCTTTTAAAAGAGCAAGGTAAATAATGGAAAGTTTATACATCCTGATCCCCATTGCGATTGTACTGGTGTGCATCGCTGTTGGTATTTTTCTATGGGCGGTGAAGAGCGAACAGTTTGAAGACCTAGAACGTCAAGGTCACAACATTCTGTTTGATGAAGACGAAAAGGCTCACAACCATTCTGATAGCAAACCTGTCAAGAATGAGAAAGCTAACGGCGAGAGCCAAACTAACGTAGACAAAAAGAACGATGACGCCTGATTGGATCGGAGCCTTTGTTGTTGGATTGATCGGCGCAGGTCACTGCATGGGAATGTGTGGTGGTATTGCGTCGCTTCTTTCGATTGGCAACAGTAAACCTTCCCCTGTTATTCCCCTACTTTATAACCTAGGGCGCTTGCTAAGTTATGCCGTGATTGGTGGTGTGATTGGCGGTGCAATCTCTTCGATAGGTCAGCTAAGCGATTTTAACGCTCTGCTAGGTTGGCTGCGATTATTTGCAGCTGGCTTTATGATCGTCTTAGGTTTGTATATCGGTAAATGGTGGTTCGGCTTGTTGTTCTTTGAAAAAGTCGGGCAGAAACTATGGCGCTATATCTCTCCTTTAGGTAAATCATTTCTACCCTTGAAGCACCCTAGCCATGCTTTGCCGTTTGGCTTTATTTGGGGTTGGCTACCATGTGGCTTAGTTTACTCAATGCTTACGTGGGCGGCCGTATCAGGAAGTTGGTACAACGGTGCCGGTATCATGCTTGCTTTCGGTTTAGGTACGCTTCCAGCAATGCTCACAGTAGGCATGGGCGCTAATTTCCTCAAAAAACTGCAACAAGCTGACTTATTTCGCCAATTAGGCGCAATTTTAATCCTCCTTTACGGTTTCTATACCGGATATATGGCATTGCAGCTCATTATTTATACCGTATAGGTAATCTTTAAATCCGGTTTTTTTACTACCCAACTGGATAAAGGAATGCTAAAATATTGACGTATATCAAATAGTGAAAGATTGTTATGATTTCTGAAAAGCCTGTGACGAAACGTGTTCAGTCTGGTGGCTGTGCGATCCATTGCCAGGATTGTAGTATTAGCCAGCTCTGTATTCCGTTTACTTTGAATGAATCTGAACTCGATCAACTTGATCAGATCATTGAGAGAAAAAAGCCCATTCAAAAAGGCCAAGAGTTATTTAAAGCCGGTGACGAGCTTAAATCTCTATATGCTATTCGCTCTGGAACGATCAAGAGCTACACGATTACCGAGCAAGGTGATGAGCAGATTACTGCATTCCACCTAGCGGGCGATCTTGTTGGCTTCGATGCGATTACTGGTGACCAACACCCTAGTTTTGCACAAGCGCTAGAAACTTCTATGGTATGTGAAATCCCATATGAGATTCTTGATGACCTATCAGGAAAAATGCCTAAATTGCGTCAGCAAATTATGCGCCTGATGAGTAACGAGATTAAAGGTGACCAAGAAATGATTCTGCTTCTTTCTAAGAAGAACGCGGAAGAGCGTCTTGCTGCATTCCTTTACAACCTTTCGACTCGCTTCTCTCAACGTGGCTTCAGCCCGCGTGAGTTCCGTCTAACGATGACTCGTGGCGATATTGGTAACTACCTTGGTTTGACTGTTGAAACAATCAGCCGTCTTCTAGGTCGCTTCCAAAAAGCAGACATCTTGAGCGTTAAAGGCAAATATATCACTATCGAAGATCACGATGCGTTGATGGAACTTGCTGGCGTTTCAAAAGAATAGTCTAGATATCAATGATGTAGTTCAATAATGAGCTACATCATGTTTCTCTCTTAAAACCTCTTATATTTCTCTTAATCTCTCCATAACTACGCTACATTATTTATATGTTCGGTCTGAAAAGTAGGCTTAGTTATGAGTATCTATAACAAAATTTTAGTTGTCGCAGACATTAATCACGATGAGCAACCTGCTCTAGTTCGTGCTATCCAACTTGCTAAGAAAAGCACCTCAACAAGCCACATCACTTTCTTTTTGTCGATATACGACTTCTCGTATGAAATGACATCTATGCTCTCTATCGATGAAAGAGACGCAATGCGCAAAGGCGTAATTCACCAACGCGAAATTTGGATGAATAAAGTCGCAGAACCTTACCTAGATGATTCTATTGAATTTAATGTACAAGTGGTTTGGCATAACCGCCCATACGAAGCGATCATTGCCGAGGTTTACAGTGGTGAGCACGACATCTTAATCAAAGGTACGCGTAAACACGATACTTTGGAATCTGTCATCTTCACTCCAACCGATTGGCATCTGTTGAGAAAGTGCCCTAGCCCAGTGCTATTGGTTAAAAACGATTTCTGGCCAGATCACGCGAAGATTTTTGCTTCAGTTCATGTAGGTTCTGAAACAGAAGCTCATTTAGAGCTTAACGATACGATGGTCGACAGATTGCTAGAGATCACCGGTCGTTTGGATGCGGAACCGTTCTTGGTGAATGCCTACCCTGTGACACCTGCGAATATTACCATTGAACTGCCAGAGTTTGATCCAACGTCTTATACCGATGCGGTTCGTGGCCATCACTTAACGGCAATGAAAGCATTGCGCCAGAAGCACGGTATGTGTGAAGAACAAACTGTGGTTGAACAAGGCTTGCCAGAAGATGTTATTCCTCGCGTCGCTTCTGAAAATAACGCTGCTATGGTGATTCTGGGTACAACGGGTCGTACTGGCTTGTCTGCCGTGTTTATTGGTAATACCGCGGAACATGTTATCGATAAGATTAACTGTGATGTGTTGGCTCTTAAACCGTCTGGTTACGTCAGCCCACTAGATCCTAACCTTTCGAAAGGTTAGGTCAGGGATAGTTTAACTTATAAAAAAACGCCTCAAGCATTGCTTGAGGCGTTTTTGTTTGTCTGTTGTAGGCGCATCTATTGCTCTACAACGATTATTCTTATTATACGTTCGTTACGTCGATGAACATTGACTCATCGATGTTAGAAGATGAAATTTCAGCTTCTTCGAATTCGTACGCTTTGCGGTCTTCACTACGGTCTAGTGGAAGGTTCACGAAGTCAAACAGCTCGCGGTCAGCCAGTTGGCTTGGACTTACGTTCTGGATTGACTTGAAGATCTTCTCAACACGACCTGGCGTTTTCTTATCCCAATCAATTAGCATCGCTTTAATGTTCTGACGCTGTAGATTCTCTTGAGAGCCACATAGGTTACAAGGAATGATTGGGAACTCTTTATGTTCTGCGTATTTGATTAGGTCCGTTTCACGACAGTAAGTCAGTGGACGAATAACAACGTTACGACCATCATCTGAACGAAGCTTTGGTGGCATAGCCTTTAAGCGCGCACCGTGGAACATGTTTAGGAACATGGTCTCAACGATGTCGTCTAGGTGGTGACCCAGAGCGATCTTAGTTGCACCAATCTTCTCTGCGAATGAGTACAAAGTACCACGACGAAGACGAGAACATAGGCCACACGTTGTTTTACCTTCTGGCACTTTCTCTTTAACCACTGAATACGTGTCTTTATCTACGATGTAGTAAGGAATGTTCAGTGTTTCAAAGTACTCAGGAAGAATGTGTTCAGGGAACCCAGGTTGTTTTTGATCTAGGTTTACTGCCACAACATCAAATTTGATCGGTGCTGCTTCACGTAAACGTAGCAAAATATCTAACATCGCAAATGAATCTTTACCGCCACTAATACATGCCATTACTACGTCATTCTCTTCGATCATGTTGTAGTCGATGATGGCATTTCCAACATTTCTTCTCAGACGTTTCTGAAGTTTGTTGAATTCAAGTGTTTCTTTTCTATTATCGTTTTGGTTCATTGCGACTCTCACACCGTCGTATTACCGACTGTAGATTGCTAGTGGGACTGTTTTAGGGCGTGGATTATACGGATTTTTATTTGATGTTGAAATAGTAACGGCCGGATAAACAAGCTGAGTAATAGAAAGATTCTGCTTTTATTGTTCGATAAGCGCCTAAACGGCAGAGAAACGCGGCTTCACAAGCTCTCGGTTGGTATCATAGATAAAGAAAAGCAGCCTGATCTTATTCGATGAGGCTGCTTTAAGATATGTCGCAAAAACTTAGGGGGATGATTTCGCTAAGCTTTTACTTCACTAACAATGATTCTGTTAAAAATTATTGCGCGGGAATGTACGGCAATACGCGAACTGTTGGTTCTGGCAACGTGATGCTGTCACTTCCATTCAGTTCTTCTAAGGTGAATTTCGCACGTCCTTCTTTGATTGGTAGTTGCTTGCTATTTGAAAGCTCGATGTTGCCTTCCAGCTTATTAGCGAACTCTAGCGTTAACCCTTGGATATCTGGCGTGAACCAACCAGAGAACATACCGCTGACGTCTTCAAGCATCGCCTGCATCTGTGGCAATAGGTTTTCTATCTGTGCAACTTCTACTGTGCCAGCTAAAGGCTCTTGAGTCATCACCACAAAAGAATACGCACATTCCTGTTCTTGAGTTTGTACAAAGATAAGAGGGTTTGCTGAGCGTAGGTTTTGATCTACCGGTAGAAGCAGTTCATTGGCTGGAGAGACTTTTAGCTCTTCGTAGTGCTCTTCTTTTTCCATCCAAGCTTTGCTGATGTGACAGGTTTGCTGAGCTTGTTGATCAACAAAGAAGACCGCAACTTTGACATCATCATGCCCTTCTTTGGTGTTGTTTTTCAGCTGAGTATAAAGCTTAGAATACGTGAACATGTATTCTTGCGCTGTAGCAGGAAGAGAAACCCCAAGGCTTAATGAGGCTAATAAAGCGAGTGCTGTCTTTTTCATTATTATAATCTTGTCGAAGTTGAGCGTTTATAAATAGAAAGAGCAGCCAATGAGCTGCTCTTTTTGTGATATTACTGGTATAAGCCGACTATCGAAGGCAACCAAGTTGGTATCAAAATGAGTTACTTTTTCCAGTATACCTCGTTGTGACGGATCATAGCTTGTAAATCAGTCACATAGTCGGAACCTCGCTCAGAATATTTTAACAAGCCATTGGTGAGCTCTGTCGCCGTTGCGGTTGTTAAAAGATCATCACCTTGGGCAGCAAGTTTTGCACGAATCGCTCTTAGATCGGCGTAAGCACGATTACGATTAAGGTTCATGAAGTAACGATGTACGGATTCTTGGCTTGAAGAGAATGTGGCGACTTCATGCGAGCTACCTTCGTTACGTTGTAGCGGAACAAGGCCACAACCTTTGGTATAACACCAATGTCCAAAATAGTTGTTCGCTTTGGTGGCGAAACGCGATGTTCCCCAAGCCGACTCATTCGCAGCTTGTGTCAGTACAAGTGCCTCTGGCAGCACATTCACGCGGTTAAGCATCTCTGTCAGCCATACTTGATCTAAACCTTCACTAGGTACAGGCAAGCTGTATAACTTCCCTAACCTTTTCGCATAAGACGCGTCTTCAGAATCAATACTGCTTAAACCGGACTCAGAGAGCTTAGTTAAAAACGCGCGTTCTTTGGTGATACGTTTGTTTTCGATATTGATACTTGGACGTAGGAACGAAAAGAACGTGTCCTTTTTCTCATTCACATCTTCGATGGCCGCAAAGTTCGGTGTGCTCGAAGAAACCGTCAAGTCACCAAACTGGTCAGTTGAGTTGGAGCTCTGCTCTGTCGTTCGTCGACGTTCTTCTTCTTGGTAAATATAAGGACCAATCATTGAAATAGAGCCAACAAGAGCCAGTGCCGTCACTTTAAGCGCAAGTGATTTGCTTGTGCTTGCCTGTGTGTCTTTATGCATCGAACACCTGTGGGTTTTTGTTATTGTCGTCGTTATTGCTATCGTTGTTATCGTCATCGCTCTTTGGACGATCTGAAGCAATCAGTTTCAACTTGATGCCAAACATTTCACGGTAAAGAATCCCTTTCACGTGGAAGAAGAAAGGTAAAACGAAGATAAGGCCAATGCCGTACATCATCGCCGCGACGATGAACATCAGCATTACTAATAGGTAGATAGAAGCAACGGTGAAGATTTTTTTGTTGACAGCACGCAGAGAAAGCAGCAGCGATTGCATTGGCGGCACTTTCTTATCACAAATCAGCAGAATCGAATGGCTGAACGCCAGTGAGAAGTAGATAGACAAGAACGGCAGAATCATACCTGCGATGCCTTGAAGCATTAGGCTAAACAAAGTCACTAGAATAACCGGAACCGTAAACTGCAAACCTTTACCGATGTGGCGTACTTTGGTTTGTAGGCCAGCGGCGTGACTCATTGCCATTAAACAGATACCCGCATAGATAGGCGCACTGATCACTTCATAGCTAAAGTTCGCGATAAAAATCGATTCAACGATTTGTGGCGTAAACGACTCTGGGTCGATAACTGCATCTAAGATAACCGCGGGATCACCAAGCTGTAGTTTTAGTGCGATATAAAAGATAGCGAGCTGCACAAACATCAAAGCAATAATCGCTGGGGAAAACGAAAGAAAGTGACTTATCGTATGTTTCCAAGCTTCTTGGAATACAGCCGTTGCTTTGAGCTCATAATCGCCAGAAAGTGCACGGTTGATACTACCGCCCAAATTAAAATCTTTTTCGATGTCGTTGTTCATATTGATACCTAGGTGTGCCGATTAAGCGAAGCCACCTAACTTATTGATAAAAAATTACCTTCATTATACTCATATGTCGGATACAAACTAAAATATGAATCTGTAACAAGGCTTGCTTTTGCGTCTTGATGGTTAATAATTAGACACTTGTTAGGGTGTAAACCCAGTAAATAACAGTATGGTAAAGGATGTTTACTTTTACCTGCGAAATTTTTATCTTCGAAAGGTAAAAAATGCTTTGAATTCACGTTTTTGGTGATTATGATGCGCGCCTTAAAGGTGTATAGCAACAGGTCTCAAATAGAACCAAGGTGGAGAAAAACAGACGTTGAACGCTAAAAAATCAGTAGGAAAGCCAGTAGTACAGCTAACTGGCATCAGTAAAAGTTTCGATGGTAAGGAAGTCATCGGCAATCTGGATTTAAACGTAAATCATGGTGAGTTTCTCACGATTTTAGGCCCATCAGGTTGTGGTAAAACAACCGTGCTAAGAATGATTGCGGGTTTTGAAACGGCAGATAGTGGTCAAATACTATTAGCTGAACAAAACGTAACCCAAGTTCCTGCTGAACAAAGGCATGTAAACACTGTATTCCAAAGCTATGCCCTATTCCCGCATATGACCGTTTTCGACAATGTGGCATTTGGCTTACGCATGCAGAAAGTTCCAAACAGCGAGATTGAACCTCGTGTAATGGATGCTTTGAAAATGGTGCGCCTAGAACAAATGGCACAACGAAAGCCACACCAGCTATCTGGTGGTCAACAGCAACGTATCGCAATCGCTCGTGCTGTCGTTAATAAGCCTAAAGTTCTTTTGTTGGATGAATCTCTATCTGCTCTGGATTACAAACTACGTAAACAGATGCAAATCGAGCTGAAACAATTACAACGCCAACTTGGTATCACGTTCATTTTTGTAACGCATGACCAAGAAGAGGCGCTGTCTATGTCTGACCGTATTATTGTTATGCGTGATGGCGTGATTGAACAAGACGGAACACCAAGAGAGATCTACGAAGAGCCTAAGAACCTATTTGTAGCGCGTTTCATTGGTGAAATTAACGTATTCGAAGCGACAGCGAAATCTCGTCAAGATGAAAAACGCATTGTTGCGACAATCGAAGGTGAAGAGTCCATTATCTATCACGATAAAGACGTAACACCGGGTCAAAAACTGCAAGTATTGCTTCGACCTGAAGATCTTCGAATCGAAGAAATTAAAGAGTCAGAGCAACGCGGTATTGTTGGCCACATTGTCGAGCGAACCTATAAAGGCATGACATTAGATTCAGTCGTAGAACTTGAATCTGGTATGCGTGTCATGGTTAGCGAATTCTTCAACGAAGATGACCCTGATGTTGATCACTCACTGGGCCAAAAAGTTGCAGTAACTTGGGTTGAGAGCTGGGAAGTGGTATTAGAAGATGAGCAAGAAGTTTAATTTACAAAACGCAATTGTTGCTTTAATCACAGGTTGGTTAGTGTTGTTCGTGATGATTCCAAACATCATGATCATTGGTACTAGCTTCTTAACTCGTGATGAAGCGAACTTGATCGAGATGACCTTCACTCTCGATAACTACGTGCGTTTGGCTGACCCGCTGTATTTTAAAGTGTTGATGCACTCTTTCTATATGGCAATTGTCGCAACCCTACTTTGTTTGATTATTGGTTACCCATTCGCTTACATCGTGGCAAAAATGCCGGCGAAGTGGCGTCCAATCATGTTGTTCCTAGTGATAGTACCATTCTGGACGAACTCTTTGATTCGTACATACGGATTAAAAATTGTACTGGGTACGCAAGGTGTCTTGAACAAAAGCTTGTTAGCGTTAGATATCATTGATAAACCGCTACGTATCATGTACTCAGAAACCGCAGTAATGATCGGTTTAGTGTACATCCTACTTCCGTTTATGATTCTGCCGCTGTATTCAGCGATTGAAAAACTGGACGATACGTATTTAGAAGCGGCTAAAGATTTAGGTGCGAACAAACTGCAAACGCTATTGAAAGTGGTACTACCACTAACAATGCCGGGCATTATTGGCGGCTGTTTGTTAGTGCTACTGCCAGCGTTAGGTATGTTCTACATCTCTGACCTATTAGGCGGAGCTAAGAACCTATTGATTGGTAACGTGATTAAGAGCCAAGTGCTCAACGCTCGAGACTGGCCGTTTGGCGCAGCGACGAGTATCGCACTGACCATGGCAATGGCTGTGATGCTGTATGCCTACTACCGAGCAGGTAAGCTATTGAACAAGAAAGTGGAGCTAGACTAATGGGGCGCACAGTTAAGTTCAGCTTTATGGCGCTGGTATACGCCTTTCTATACCTACCTATTATCGTATTGATCGCTAACTCGTTTAATGCCAATAAGTTTGGTATGAAATGGGGTGGCTTCACCACTAAATGGTATGACGCGCTTATTAACAACGACAGCCTAATGCAGGCTGCGTGGCACTCGATCAACGTAGCGGTGTTCTCAGCAACAGCCGCAACGATTGTCGGGAGCCTTACAGCAGTAGCCCTATTCCGTTACCAATTTAAAGGTAAAGGCATCGTAAATGGCATGCTGTTTATCGTAATGATGTCTCCAGATATCGTAATGGCGATTTCGCTTCTTGCGCTATTCTTGGTAATGGGTGTTCAACTTGGGTTCTTTACCCTACTTGCTGCTCACATTACCTTCTGTCTACCGTTTGTTGTAGTAACGGTATACAGTCGCTTGAATGGCTTTGATGTGAAGATGCTAGAAGCAGCAAAAGACTTAGGTGCAAGTGAATGGACGATTCTAAAACAGATCATTCTGCCTCTTGCTAAGCCAGCGGTTGCTGCGGGTTGGTTATTGAGCTTCACTCTGTCTTTGGACGATGTAATCATTAGCTCTTTCGTAACCGGCCCAACGTATGAAATCTTACCACTGAAGATTTACTCAATGGTTAAAGTGGGTATCTCTCCTGAGGTAAACGCCCTAGCAACAGTGATGTTAGTGGTGTCGTTAATACTGGTGATCATTTCTCAGTCATTAGCGAGAGAAAAAATCAAGTAAGTCTCCTACTCTATATAGAGACTGGCTTGATTAAGAAGTTAAGAGACTTCAAGTTCAAAAAAAGTGTTAATCATAAACAGAATGGTAAATTGCCATTCTGTTTTTCTATCTACTGCCTTCGGGCAACGTTTAGTTTGGAGCTAACGTCAATGAAAAAATGGGCTACTCTATTAGCTGGTAGTGCATGTGCGCTTTCAATGTTATCTGCACCATCATTTGCAAAAGATAACAAAGAATTGGTATTCATGAATTGGGGACCTTACATCAACAGTGAGATTCTAGAACAGTTCACTGATGAAACTGGTATCAAGGTGATCTACTCGACTTACGAGTCGAACGAAACCCTGTACGCAAAGCTAAAAACACACAACAAAGGCTATGACCTAGTTGTGCCGTCGACTTACTTCGTATCTAAGATGCGTGACGAAGGTATGCTACAAAAGATCGACAAAACTAAGCTGAACAACTTCAAGAATCTAGATACTAACTATCTAGATAAGCCGTACGACCCAAGCAACGACTACTCTATTCCACACGTAGTTGCGATCACAGGTCTTGCTGTTAACACTGACATGTACGATCCAGAAGATTTCCAAAGCTGGGCTGATCTATGGAAGCCAGAGCTTGAAGGTCAACTGATGATGATGGACGACACTCGTGAAGTGTTCCACATCGCACTGCGTAAGTTAGGTTACTCTGGTAACACAACCAACGAAAAAGAGATCGACGAAGCGTACGCTGAGCTACAAAAGCTTATGCCAAACGTTCTAGTATTTAACTCAGACAACCCAGGCGCGCCTTACATGTCTGGTGAAGTGGGTCTTGGTATGCTGTGGAACGGTTCTGCTGCTGCAGCGCAAAACGAAGGTCTACCAATCAAACTGGTTTTCCCTAAAGAAGGCGGTATCGGTTGGGTTGATAACTTTGCGATTAGCTCTGGTGCGGTAAACGTAGAAGCAGCTCATAAGATGATTGATTTCCTACTTCGCCCTGAAATTGCTGAGCAAATTTCTCGTGACACAGGCTACCTAACGGCCGTTAAAGCGTCTAACGAGAAGTTCAAAGATAGCCCTGCGCTATTCCCATCGCAAGAAGACCTTGATCGTGTTGAATGGCAAGCTGCGGTTGGCGATAAGACAGTGAAGTACGAAGATTACTTCATGAAACTTAAAGCAGGTCAGTAATTTAGCTTATTATCTAACTGTGGCTAAGTAACCAGTTTACTTAACAGGTCAACGTAGATAATCAATAAGTTAAAAATAAGAATATCAATGAATAGGCAGCTTAGGCTGCCTATTTTATTATATCGCTGCTATAATATAGCGCGATTTTTCGAAATCCTTTACCTTGGGTTCACTACCCAGCTCCAAATCAAACAAATGAACGGAACAGTAATGAAAAAAACACTGTATACCGGCGCATTGTGTGCTGCTACTTTACTTTCTACACCCTCTTTCGCAGCTGACCAAGAACTGTATTTTTACAACTGGTCTGAATATATTCCAAATGAAGTACTAGAAGACTTCACAGAAGAGACGGGCATTAAAGTCTACTACTCAACTTATGAGTCTAACGAAAGCATGTACGCTAAGTTAAAAACTCAAGGTACGGGTTACGACTTAGTGGTTCCTTCTACTTACTTCGTTTCTAAGATGCGTAAAGAAGGCATGCTTCAAGAGCTTGATAAAACCAAGCTAAGCCACTTTGCAGATTTGGATCCAAATTACTTAGATAAGCCATTTGACCCAAATAACAACTACTCAATCCCATACATCTGGGGTGCGACGGGTATTGGTATCAACTCAGACATGCTAGACAAGTCTTCAGTTAAAAACTGGGGCGATCTGTGGGATACGCAGTGGGAAGGTCAACTGATGATGATGGATGACTCTCGTGAGGTTTTCCATATCGCTCTATCTAAACTGGGCTACTCTCCAAACACGACTAACCCTGAAGAAATCAAAGAAGCCTACGAAGAACTTCGTAAGCTAATGCCAAACGTATTGGTATTTAACTCAGATTTCCCAGCGAACCCTTACCTAGCAGGTGAAGTGTCTCTTGGTATGCTTTGGAATGGTTCTGCTTACATGGCACGCCAAGAAGGCGCAACGATTGACATTATCTGGCCAGAAAAAGGCGCTATCTTCTGGATGGACAGCCTAGCAATTCCAGCAGGCGCTAAGAACACTGAAGCGGCTCATAAGATGATCGACTTCCTTCTTCGCCCAGAGAACGCTGCGAAAATTGCTCTAGAGATCGGTTACCCGACACCAGTTAAAACCGCTTACCCTCTTCTTCCTAAAGAATTTGCTGAAGACAAGAACGTTTTCCCACCACAATCAGTGATGGATAACGGTGTGTGGCAAGATGAAGTTGGTGAAGCGAGCGTTATTTATGACGAGTACTTCCAAAAACTTAAAGTAAACAACTAAGTTATTGTTAGTTAAGAAGTTAAGTAAATAAAGCGGCGTAAGCCGCTTTATTTTTTCAGATTCAGAAACTGATGTGTGTTATTAAAGACAAGGCTTAGGCCGTTAAAGAACCTTTCTCTGTACATAATAACTCGCCAACCAGTTTAGGCACCTCGATACTCGCCTTGCCGTAGCGCTTCTCTTCAAATTCACTTTCAACCGCACTTGGTTCGAGGTTTATCTCGATAGTATGTGCACCATGCATTTTCGCATCGTGAACAAAGCCTGCCGCTGGATAAACAACACCTGAAGTTCCGATAGAGATAAACAGATCCGCTTCTTCCAGTGCGGAATAAATGTCGCCCATTCTTAGTGGCATTTCGCCAAACCAAACAATATGTGGACGCATTTGTGCAGGGATTTGGCAGCAATGACAAAGTTCACCCGTTTCAATATCGCCTTTGTGCTCTACAACTTGATTGGATTCACTGCAACGCGCTTTTAAAAGTTCACCATGCATGTGAATAATGTTGTTGCTACCGCCTCTCTCGTGCAAATTGTCGATGTTTTGAGTAATGATGGTAACTTTGCCATCAAGCTTGTCTTCGAGCTCTCCTAGCGCCTTGTGGGCTGAATTGGGCTGAATGCTCTCACTTTGCAGGCCGTGACGACGCTTGTTATAGAAGGCTTGTACCAAGTCAGGATCTTTTGCGAACCCTTCAGGCGTCGCTACATCTTCGATTTTGTGGTTTTCCCATAGCCCGTCTTGTGCTCGGAATGTTTGTATCCCCGACTCTGCAGAGATGCCAGCGCCAGTAAGAATTACGATATTTCGATATGGGAAATGCATATAACGTCCTTTTAGATATGTCACTTTGTAACAGCTTAGCACTGTTCAAATTCCAACAATAGTTTTGGGGATTAGACCATAGTCTTAGGCAACTGAATTCATTGGCTATTTGTGACATAACTCGCTTGATAGTTGTGGTTGTTGTTACTCAAATTCTCTGTTTTGCTATCCATAGAAACAAAAAAGCGACCGAAGCCGCTTAGTTCTGTTCAACAGTTGTCTACTTGATGTGCTTTACCCCACCAAGTGAACAACGTTAGTCTTCGTTGATAGAAGAGATCTTATGGATAGAAAGATCCGCACCGTTGAATTCATCTTCTTCACTTAAGCGTAGGCCTGTTAGTTTGCTCAACACACCGTATACGATTAACGCGCCGACGAAAGCAACAGCAACACCTGCGACTGTACCAATCAACTGAGAAGCAAAGCTCACGCCGCCTAGACCCCAGAAAGCTTGTTGGCCGAAGATACCAGCAGCAACGCCACCCCAGGCACCACATACGCCGTGTAGAGGCCATACACCCAGTACATCATCGATCTGTGTTTTGTTTTGCATATAAGTAAATAGGTAAACAAACAGCGCACCTGCCACACCGCCCGTCACCAAAGCGCCAAGTGGGTGCATCAAATCTGAGCCCGCACAGATAGCGACGAGACCAGCCAAAGGACCATTGTGGATGAAGCCCGGGTCATTTTTACCTGCAATTAGAGCCGCAAGAATACCGCCAACCATGGCCATGAGAGAGTTCATTGCCACGAGACCGCTGATGCCATTGATCGCTTGAGCTGACATCACGTTAAAGCCAAACCAACCCACACATAAGATCCAAGAGCCTAGTGCTAAGAATGGGATATTCGATGGTGCGAAGTTGGTGTGTTTGCCTGCACGGATTCGACCTTTACGCATCCCTAAGAAGTAAACTGCGACCAAAGCAATCCAACCACCTACGCCGTGAACCACTACCGAGCCTGCGAAGTCATGGAACACGTAACCAAACTGACCTTCTAGCCAATCTTGGAATCCAAAGTTGCCGTTCCAAATGATGCCTTCAAAAAATGGATAGATGAAACCAACCGTAAACAGTGTCGCAATCAAAATTGGATAGAAACGAGCACGCTCTGCGATACCACCAGAAACAATCGCAGGAATTGCCGCTGCGAATGTCATTAGGAAGAAGAACTTAACCAGTTCATATCCGTTGCCTTGCGAAAGTGTTTCTGCGTCTGCAAAAAAGTGTGCACCGTAAGCAACCCAGTAACCGATAAAGAAGTAAGCAATGGCGGAGACACCAAAGTCGGAAAGGATCTTAACCAGCGCGTTGACTTGGTTCTTCTTTCGAACGGTACCGACTTCTAGAAATGCAAAGCCAGCGTGCATCAAGAAAACCATGATGGCGCCGAGTAATAGGAATAAAGTATCTGAACTTTGGGTAAGGGTTTGTACTGCACTATGAACTTGAGTCACCGTTTCACTCATTAAAGCATTCTCCTTCGCTTTATCTGATTTGCACTGATATCGTGCGATTCAATGTTGTAATTAATTAAAGACTCAACAGTGAACGCAAGATGCGTTCCAAGTGTGTGGTGTAATTTTCGTGCAACAGTTTTTGCTTTTAACTTACTGATTAATTGATAATAAATTTATCGGTGCACTTTCTTGGTTCTTAATGAGCGTGAAAATGGAAACAAGAATTGCACCAATTAAGGGAGTTGCACCATATTGAAGCGGTCAATACTATGCTTCATTAAGTTTCGTTGCTGATTAGAAACAAAAAGCCCAATGACCGAAATCATTGGGCTTTCAAAAGGACTATTGTGCTAGATAATTCGCTATCTAGTGAGCCGATACTCGACTACAAGTTTGGACCTGTTGTCGGGTTTTGCGGTAGGTTTTGACTTAAACGCTGCATACCTTGATACATACGAATAAACCAAACCACAATCGCAACACCACCAAACAGCATGCCTACATACGGAATGTAGTAAGCGATGTCATCGATAATATGATTTTGATACCAGTAATCGTTCACACCGATCAACACGCCATTAGAGGTCGCTACTGTCACGATAAGTACAACAAAGAACGTCAAGTTCAAGAAGAACGAGCGAATCAAGCCGTAGTAATGGGTATCCACTACTTCGCCGTCTTCACCTTTATCTAAACGATAGCCCGCGTAGATGATGGCAACCACACCAGAGAGAAGACAAGTAAATGGCGTAAAGCAGCTTAGTATGTAAGCGACCCAAATACCTTTATGAGGTTTGTTCATTCTTATTCACCCCTTCCGTTTTCTTTGTTGCTGCGTTAGCGCTTTGTTCAACGCCGTTTTTCTCTTGTTCCATCACTTCTTTGTACCAAAGATCATGGTGCTCTTTAGCCCAAGTCTCATCAACTTCGCCTGTTACCATGCCTTCTAGTGCCCCTTCCATACCGAACAAGCCGATGTAGATGTGGAACACGAAACCACAGATAAGGATCAAAGCAGCCAACATGTGGACTAGGTTTGAGAGCTCCATATCTCGACGGGTTTGACCGAAGATTGGGAAGTCTAAAACCAAGCCACTGATCGCAGCCACACTACCCATAACAATCAATAGCCAGAACAGTGCTTTTTCACCCGCGTTCGAAAACTCTGCAGATGGATGAGAACCTTTATGTTTCCCGACCATACCACCCAGTTTCATGAACCACTGTACATCGACCATCTTGAAAATAGACTTGCGCCACCACTTGATGAGAACAGCCATCAACAGCACATAGAAAATCGGGCCGATGTAGTTGTGGTATTGCTTCGCCAATAGAACGATGAAGCCCCAAAGGTCTGTTGGAATGTACGGCTTCAAGAAGTGCTTACCGTAAACCAACATCAAACCACTGAACGCCAGTGTTAAGAAGGTAAACGCCATACTCCAGTGCAAGGCACGGTCTAGTCGAGACCAACGTTTGATCTTACGGCCTGTTCTTGGCGCACTCAGCATTAATGGGCCAATCACAACGTACATTAGAGTAACGAATGCAATACTGCCAAAGATAGCGACAGCACCGGCTGGTGACATCCACTTCTCTTTCAATATGTACCACGTTTGACCTGGGGTACTGATCAACACACCGTGCTCAGCCGATTGAGATGTGGTGTAACCTTCTTCACCGTTTCTTACTTGTCGCCAAAAATCAGCGCCAGCAAGTTGTGTGATTTCTCTTTCAGCAGAGCTCGATTGAGTTTGTGATGAGTTCGTCTCAGATGCATGACTCAAAGGAGAAAGCATTGTTAGTGCTGCCAACATCGGCAGCACAACAAGGAAGAGACGCTTAAACATTGTAAGCATATGTCTCTCCTACTTAGCTCTTAGTCGCATCGTAAGAAAGGTCATTGCCGTCTGTCCAGCCTGCACCCTTCGCACCACGTTCAACAACACGCTGGCGGAATACATCAGAGACTTTCTCTGCATCACCCGCTAGCAGTGCTTTGGTCGAACATAAAGAAGCACACATTGGTAGCTTGCCTTCAGCAATACGGTTCGCACCGTACTTCTGACGTTCTTCCACAGAACCTGGCTCTGTTTCTGGGCCGCCAGCACAGAAGGTACATTTGTCCATTTTACCGCGCTCACCAAAGGCTTCCTGTTTAGGAAATTGAGGTGCGCCAAACGGACAAGCAAACAAGCAGTAACCACAACCGATACACAGATCTTTATTGTGAAGTACGATGCCGTCTTCCGTATGTTCAAAACAGTCTGCCGGGCAAACTGCCATACAAGGGGCATCAGTACAGTGCATACACGCTACTGAGATAGAGTTTTCACCTGGTTCGCCATCGTTCAGTGTCACAACGCGACGACGTTGAATACCCCATTCCAGAGCATCATCATTTTCATTCTTACATGCAGTGACACAACCGTTACATTCGATACAACGCTTGGTGTCACAAAGAAATTTCATTCTAGCCATTTTAAGACTCCTTACGCTTTACGAATATTACAAAGGGTTACTTTCGTTTCCTGCATCAACGTGACAGGGTCGTAACCGTATGTGGTTGCTGTGTTAGCAGCTTCACCAATAACGTAAGGATCAGTGCCTTCTGGGTATTTAGAACGCAAATCTTCGCCTTGGAACTTACCACCGAAGTGGAATGGGATGAATGCCAGACCCGGTTTCACACGACGTGTAACCATCGCTTTCACCTTAATACGGCCCTTCTCTGCACCCTCAACCCAAACATCGTCACCGTCTTTAAAGCCGATGTCGTTTGCATCTTTCGGGTTCACTTCAACAAACATCTCTTGCTGTAGTTCTGCTAGCCAAGGGTTAGAACGGGTTTCTTCACCACCACCTTCGTACTCAACCAAACGACCAGAGGTCAGGATAATCGGGTATTCGCCAGATTTGTCTTGCTCTTGAATCGACTTGTAAAGCGTAGGAACACGGAAGATAGCTTCTTTGTCGTCCCACGTTGGGTAATCAGCAACTAGGTCGCGACGTGGCGTGTAAAGTGGCTCAC
Organism: Vibrio sp. 10N.261.55.C5; assembly: GCF_041470505.1. Taxonomy (NCBI): domain Bacteria; kingdom Pseudomonadati; phylum Pseudomonadota; class Gammaproteobacteria; order Vibrionales; family Vibrionaceae; genus Vibrio; species Vibrio sp. 10N.261.55.C5. The sequence continues at coordinate 109,042 of NZ_JBFRMS010000051.1, read as the reverse complement.
GGTGCAGTGGTACACGGTCTGGGAATGTCCAAACAATCGCACGTGCTTTCGCATTACCAAATGGGATACAGCCGTGTTTAATTGCCACACGTTGGATACCACCTGAAACGTCAGTCTTCCAGTTTTTGCCTTCAGCAGCCGCTTTCTCTTCTGCAGTTAGATCATCCCACCAACCCAGTTGTTTCAGTAGTTTGTCACTGAACTCTGGGTAGCCGTCTTTGATCTCACAGCCTTTCGAGTAGCTGTCTTCTGCCAGTAGGCTTTGACCTTCAAACTCAACACCAAAACGAGTACGGAAGTTACCACCACCTTCAGCAACCGTCTTAGACGTATCGTAAAGGATGTGTGTACCCGGATGTTTCATCTCTGGTGTGCCCCAACATGGCCAAGGTAGACCGTAAGTCTCGCCATTTGCTGGACCGCCTTCTGCTTCTAGAGACGTTTTGTGGAATGTGTGCCAATTCTGTTGGTGTTCTTTCAAACGCTCAGGGCTTTGACCTGTGTAGCCGATCGTCCACATACCTTTGTTGAATTCACGTGTAATATCTTCAATCAGTGGTTGGTTGTTCTCAACACGGATGTTTTTGAACAGCTGATCAGAGAAACCAAGCTTCTTAGAAAGCAGGTACATGATTTCGTGGTCAGGTTTAGATTCGAATAGAGGATCAACAACCTTGTCACGCCACTGTAGAGAACGGTTTGACGCCGTTACACTGCCGTAGGTTTCAAACTGAGTCGTTGCTGGTAGCAGGTAAACTCCGTCGGTACGATCGTTCATTACCGCTGCAACCGTTGGGTATGGGTCAACAATAACCATCATATCCAGCTTCTGCATCGCCTTCTTCATCTCTGGACCACGAGTCTGAGAGTTGACCGCGTGACCCCAGTAGAACATGGCACGGATGTTTTCGCGCTGACGAATCTTGTCTTTGTCTTCAAGTACGCCATCAACCCAACGAGATACAGGAATACCTGCACTGTTCATTGGTTTTTGACCACCGTATGCGTTGTCGTCGAAACGGCCTTTGATCCAATCAAAGTCGATATCCCAAACTTTCGACCAGTGACGCCAAGAACCTTCAGACAAGCCGTAGTAGCCAGGAAGTGTGTCTGACAGTACGCCAAGGTCAGTTGCGCCTTGTACGTTATCGTGACCACGGAAGATGTTTGCACCGCCACCTGATTTACCGATGTTACCTAGCGCAAGCTCAAGTACACAGTAAGCACGTGTGTTGTTGTTACCAGTCGTGTGTTGAGTACCACCCATACACCAAACGATACAACCCGGACGGTTTTCAGAAAGTAGTTTCGCGGTGTGGTATACGTCTTTTTCACTAACACCAGTTACGCGTTCAACTTCTGCTGGGTTCCACTTCGCGACTTCTTCACGGATCTCGTCCATGCCGAATACACGTTGTTTAATGAATTCTTTGTCTTCCCATTGGTTTGCAAAGACGTGCCATAACACACCCCAGATAAACGCAACGTCAGAACCTGGACGAAGAGAAACGTAGTGATCTGATTTCGCAGCAGTACGCGTACGACGAGGATCCGCAACAACGATCTTACAGTTGTTCTTCTCTTTCGCGATCAAGATGTGTTGCATCGCTACTGGGTGAGCTTCTGCTGGGTTTGAACCAATGAACAGCATCGATTTACAGTTGTGCATGTCATTGAACGAGTTTGTCATTGCACCGTAACCCCAAGTGTTCGCAACACCGGCTACTGTGGTTGAGTGACAAATACGCGCTTGGTGGTCAACGTTGTTGGTGCCCCAAAGCGACGCCATCTTACGGAATGCATAAGCTTGCTCGTTACTGTGTTTCGCACTACCTAGGAAGTAAACTGAATCAGGGCCAGACTCTTTACGAAGTTCTAGCGCTTTGTTACCGATCTCTTCAATCGCTTGTTCCCAAGAAAGCTTCTTCCACTTACCGCCTTCCAATTTCATTGGGTACTTAAGACGACGTTCACCATGGCCGTGCTCACGAAGTGCTGCACCTTTCGCACAGTGTCCACCAGCGTTGAATGGGTGATCGAATGCAGGCTCTTGACCTGTCCATACGCCATTTTGAACTTCAGCGTAGATACCACAACCCACAGAACAGTGAGAACAGATAGTACGTTTCACTTCTGTTTTCGCTTCTGGATTGACTGATTTAGCCTGTGCTTTCTTCATCATACCTGGTGCAAATAGACTTGCGCCTACCACTGCGCCACCAGCAGCTAATGAAGTGTTTTTCATGAAGGCACGTCGAGACACACCTAGCTGATTGGTTTCTTTGCTCACACTATCGGAGCGTTTGACAAGTTTCATCCGTTATCTCCTAAAGTGTGTCGTAGTAATCGCGAATGTGTTGCGTCTCACGATACCCTGTCTTCTTCACGTCTTCTTTCGAAATTTCAACAGTTTCTGAAGCGGTTGCCACTTTAGTTGTACCAGCGACAACGGCACCAGCAACGGCTGCAGTCGTCAAGCCTTTGAGTAGATCCCTACGGCTCGTATTTATATCTTTATTATCTTTCATCATTGCTTCCTTACCTTACGGTAGATCTTTTTTTGGAGGCTTAATGCCCCTCTATCGATATAATCGCGTACTGCTCGATTACTCGTAATCAGTGACGTTTTTCACATCAATCTTTAATTTGTGCTTACTGCTTTTTGTATTCACGCTAAAACGCACTTGTTCTAACGTTAAGAATGCTTCACACAGTTGAGCGGCCGATTTGTAGAAGTTCGTGCTTTCTGCCCCTTCAAGCTGACGCGTGAAAGAGTTAAACCAAGGGCCAAGGTGCTTATTGAATACCGCCTGTTGCAGTGCTTCTTCTTCAGCCGTTAGCATAGCCATCACTTCACACAGTGCGGCGATGTGATCTTCTGGCTCTTTCACTTGATCATCACGCTCAATGCCTAAAAGCTCTAAGTCATGACGAATCTCTGCCAATGGTTTTTCCATCATGGCGCCAGTGCGATGCCACGAACCAAATGGAACGACTTCTCCACGCCCAATACCGATGAACAAATCTTGATATTCGTCTTCAAGAGCTTCACGGTTTGATTCTGTTGCCGCTTGTTGAATGGCAATCCAAGCCTTTTGCATTGCGCTTTCAGACGCTTCAATGTCTAGCGTTTTTAGAAAGTCGATCACCTCTTCAGAAGGTGCGCTGCGAAACAGTGCGGATAGAACCAAATAGATCTCAGTTCTTAGTGTCTGTTCTTGTGCCTGATCCAAATTCGTTTCCAAGGCTAACTCCTAGTATTTCAATTGTTTCAATGGGTCTTGAGCCATTGAATCGAACATATCCACCACACGGCAGTCTTCACACATAGCAATACGATTAATCGCTGCTTCATCTGAAAAGTGAGAGTGACCGCGTAACTTGTTCTGTAACATGTCAATCATAGACTGAGGTGCGAATGGTTTATGGCAACGTACACATTCCGCAGCTTTCTCTTCATGAATCACAACTGCTTTTTGACGTTCTTCTTTTACCCAATTCATACGAGGCGTAAGAGTCAGAACATTTTCAGGACATGCCTTTTCACACAAGCCACATTGAATACAGTCTTGTTCTACAAATTTAAGTGATGGAGAAGCCCCGTCGGTATGAAGTGCACGTGTCGGACACACAGCCACACAGCTCATACATAACGTACAATCTTTGCTATCACACGAAACGTTGCCGTAAGGTGCGTTTGACGGAAGCTCAACAATATTTTCAACAGGAATACGAGCTGAAGACATCGCATCAAGTGCTGTAAATAGACGTTGGCGCTTGTTGCCTTGAAGATCGCCAAGTGCAAGGTCGAATGAATCCACACAAAGTGTTGGAGGACATTCACGTAGAGATTCTAAGTACAGAATATCGATGGTTTCTTTTGGAATACCGATTTGATCTAGTAGTTCTTGAGCAATCCCTACTTCGTTATTCAGAACACGAATGATCGTTTCTGGCATAAAGCGAGATGCGGCAAACAGAACCTGAGTTGCGCCATTAACTAAAGCTGCAAACCAAGTATCGATACCAATAGATGGCAGTTCTTCTACGACAATTGGAATCACGTTATCTGGTAGCGCTTTAAGAGCCATCACGTTGTAAGTCTCATGACGTGAGCTACAGATAAGTACGATTGGATCCAGACCACCCGCTTGCTCGTAGTTAGCTAGCGTACGTTCAATGAATTTTTGAGTATCGTCAGGGTTAGGTAATGCGTAAGAGATAGCTTCTGTCGGACAGCTCGTTGCACACGTACCCACGCCTTGACATAGGTAAGGGTTAATCTCGATCTTATGACCCGTCTTATCTGAGCCTTCACTTGAAAGTGCACCAGCAGGACAAGCATCAACACAACGCTCACAGCCTTTTACGCCACGAGAACTGTGCGCGCAAAGGCCAGTGTCGAGACGGAAGAACTTAGGCTTATCAAATGTGCCCATAAGCGTTGGAATCTCTTCCAGTGCTTCAGCAAGTTTTGGATAGCCACGACCTACTGGGTAATAACCCGGTACAGGTACTTCTTCTGTCATGCAGCTATTCAGACATAGGTCTAAAACAACATCGAAACAATCGTGATTAATCGCGACTTTCGCTAGATTGCTTGATGTGCCTTTGTTTTCGATCACAACTTCAAACGTGCCAAGGAAACCGGATACTTGAACCGAATTCGCGAAGTACAGTTCTGGGTTTGTGCCCTTTTCGCCATCTGTTGACAATAAGGTTAGGCTCGTCAATTGAGGTAATTGAGCCGCAGCACTTTCAATGATCGCAGTTGGACCAATAACAAGTGTATTACCGCCGCTTTCGTAGCTAACAGTAGGTGGAATCAGATTTGTTAACTCAACTGTATTTTCAAATGCATACAGTCTTGCTTTAGCGTTATTTGAATTTGCTTGTTCTAATAATTGTTTAAGCATTGCTCAGTTCCATCTTTGGACATGGATAATCTGTTCAACCTTCATTGTAGTAAGCGAGAGAGAACTTGCTGAGTAATCCGTTAACAACTAACCCTTTAGCCAGTGTGTCGTTCGTCAGACCGTGAACTCGTCTATCTACAAAAAAGTTGATAATGAACGTTATTTTGCAAATGCCATGCCAATTTAATATGCCTTATATTTCAGTGATTTAATCCTATATAACGTTTATTGTGCGTATAAAAAAACCGCTTGGGACATTTTGTCGCAAGCGGTTCATTGAGTGTTTAGTCAAAATGTACCTATTCTTTGTGTGGTATATTTTGTCCCACCTCTTTCAGGTCTGCTTCGTCTGACATTGTAGCGTTATTATCCGATACTGTGTTTTTATACAGTTCTTTTTCTTGTTCGGTTATTTCGGCACTTTCTGACGTTTCAAGTTTATTATCAGATACCTCAAGATCGCTTTCAGAATTTTCTAAAACTTCACATTCGTCTTTATTATCAATGATTTGCTCTTCTTCTGGCGCAGTTTCTTCTTCCGTTTTGTCTTTAACCCAATCACGCAAGGTTTCCGCAACCCCTTCAGAAAGAGACTTCAAATTACTGTAATCGTCGTCGTAATCATCTAAACCATCACGAACGTTGAATTCTTCTGAGAGGAATAATTTACGCAATGCCGCTTTTTTTACGCTTTCTGAAGCTTCTGACACCAATAATTGAGCAACAGACAAGTCTTCAGTCGTTTCTGATGCTATCTCCTGAGAGTCAATAGTTTGAGAATCGACAGCGTGTTCTGGAGACTCTTTTTCCAAAGTTCCACGTTCTAGTGACTCCGATGTTTCTGCGTCTATAGATGAAGCAGCAGACGAAGCCTCAGTGGAAGTAAGCTCAGTTTCCTCAAGCGTTTGTTGCGATTCTAAAGGTTGGTCGGTTGATTCATCAAGCTTTCGTTGAGACCAACGGCTAAAAAAGTTAGTTGCCATTTGATCGACCCGCGCCTTTACGTTTCTTACGTCTTGCTTCTAATAACTCGCCATGACGACCGATGAATGCTTCCATCCAAGCTTGTACAGGCAATGGCATGTCGTAAGACAATACTTGGTTATCTCCGTCCATGTATTGGCCTGCGACTGTTTGTGATGCTGTAAGTAACTGAATGACGGGCTTAACGCCTGAATCGACATTATCCATCACTAAGAAAAGCTTAGGTTGCTGAGAGCTTAGGTTGAAACGATAGTCTGTACGCTCGTCTTTGTGCAACTGAAGCGAACATACGTCTGGGGTTTCATGTTCAGGTGATAATTCAAAACCGATGAGTTCCCATTGAGTTGTTACCCAAATGCCAGTTTTGATCTCTTTCTCTATTCTTTGGACACCGATTGGCCAAGCTGATTCTGTTTTTTCGTAGTGTTCTTGGAATTCTTTTATCTCAGACATACTGCACCCAATTGATTTTCTTTATTCTGATCGTACGTAGGACATTTTGTACTTCGCATAATCATATACCCTCTACAAAGCAATAAACACGCCAATACATTTTAAGTCCTGCTCCGTCTTTAGTGCGTTTGTCGTAAAGTTACCCCTATAACGTTAGTCGATCGCGCTGGTTTGAGATAGTTAGTCTCGGTGAACTCTCATATTTTGCGCTATTTTAATCGAATGCTTCATGTTTTCTCGAATAGCCGCTATTTTGGAATGAGAATTGCTAAATGCTTGAGTTAAAGCTAAGACTGACTAAGTGACAGAGAACGCATGTATTCTAAAGAGTCGTATGATGACTCTTGCCTAACTTCTTATCCCTTATAATCGCTATCTCATTAAGTAGGACGTGACTGTGGTAAAACCAAACATAATAAAAACCAGTGAAAACCCACTTCAGACCATCGAAGTTGAAGTGTTTGATGAATATGGCGAAAAGCTAACGAAACAAATTGCGTGCGAGCGCCCTCTTACCGTTATGTTGAACTGGAAAGAGATCGTAACTCTAATGACATTGGGTTCACGCCCGGAAGCATTAGTCTTGGGTTATTTGAAAAACCAAAGCTTCCTTTCTAATCCAGAAGCCGTTGAATCAATCATCATCGACTGGGAAACCAGCTCAGCAGCGGTTATCACCAAAGAAGATACGAGCCAACTTGAGCAAGCGCTTAAGAAGAAGACAGTTACCTCTGGCTGTGGCCAAGGTACCATGTATGGCAACGTGATGAAGCAATTGGAAGATTACCAAGTGCCTCAAACCAAGATTAAGCAATCTGAAATCTATACGGCTCTAGAAGCGCTGACTCATTATAACGACACCTACAAGAAAGCGGGTGCGGTTCATGGCTGTGCTGTTTGCAAAGACGACAAGGTTCTATCGTTTGTTGAAGATGTTGGCCGACACAATGCCGTTGATACATTGGCTGGTGAGATGTGGCTTAACAAAGAGACAGGTGAAGATAAGATCTTCTACACCACAGGCCGTTTAACGTCTGAGATGGTGATTAAGGTTGCGCAGATGGGAATCCCTGTTCTACTGTCACGCTCTGGCGTTACACAAATGGGCTTAGATTTAGCGCAGAAGTTCGGCATCACTACGATTGCTCGCGCTAAAGGTTTACGCTTCCAAGTGTTCACGGGTGCAGACAAGATTGACTTTGATGTGAAAGGTGAATAATCAGCAGTCGGAAAAAAGCGTAGGTTTGATTGGTGATTCACTAACCGCTTCTAATTGTAAAGTTCTGATGTAAATAGTTAGTGACCCATCAAGGATAAATACATAGAAACTTAACTAGATACAAAAACGCCGTCATGCTTTTTAGTATGACGGCGTTTTTAATTTTCAATTTATAGCTTAATTTCCAACGCATAGAGTTGAAAACTAAGGCTAACTTAAAGCTTAGCCGCGTGCTTTCAAGAACTCAGCGTAAGTACCGCGGAAATCGTTGATCTTGCCATCTTTGATTTCAAGGATACGAGTTGCAAGCGAGTCTACGAATACACGGTCGTGAGATACGAAGAACAATGTGCCTTTGTAGTTCTCAAGAGCCAAGTTAAGCGCTTCGATAGATTCCATATCCATGTGGTTTGTTGGCTCATCCATTAGCAGGATGTTTGGTTTATGCATCATGATCTTACCAAGAAGCATACGACCTTGCTCACCACCAGAGATAACCTTTACAGATTTCTTAATGTCGTCTTGACCAAATAGCATACGACCTAGGAAGCCACGAACAACTTGCTCGTCTTCGCCTTCTTGGCGCCATTGGCTCATCCAATCAAACAAGTTCATGTCTGTCTCGAAATCGTGTGCGTGATCTTGAGCGTAGTAACCGATGTTTGAGTTTTCAGACCACTTGTACTCACCTGTGCGAGGCTCAAGAGCGCCAGCTAGTGTGTTAAGTAGTGTTGTTTTACCCACACCGTTCTCACCGATGATAGCAACACGCTCACCTACTTCGAAAATACCGTCGAACTTGTTGTATAGGTCTTCTTCAAAACCTTGAGATAGGTTTTCAACCACAAGTGCGTTACGGAATAGCTCTTTAGACTGTTCGAAACGGATGAATGGGTTTTGACGGCTAGACGCTTTAACTTCGTCTAGTTGGATCTTATCGATCTGCTTAGCACGTGACGTTGCTTGCTTCGCTTTAGATGCGTTAGCAGAGAAACGAGATACGAACGTTTGAAGTTCAGCAATTTGTGCTTTCTTCTTAGCGTTGTCAGACAGTAGACGCTCACGAGCTTGAGTCGCAGCCGTCATGTACTCATCGTAGTTACCTGGGAATAGACGAAGTTCGCCGTAATCAAGGTCAGCCATGTGTGTACAAACAGAGTTTAGGAAGTGACGGTCGTGCGAAATGATGATCATTGTGCAGTTACGTTGGTTTAGCGTATCTTCCAACCAATTGATGGTGTCCATGTCCAGGTTGTTCGTTGGTTCGTCAAGAAGCATGATATGCGGGTCTGCAAACAGTACTTGAGACAATAGAACACGAAGTTTCCAACCCGGTGCTACTTCGCTCATCAGACCGAAGTGCATTGATTCTTCAATACCTACCGCTAGAAGAAGCTCACCAGCTTTAGCTTCTGCCATGTAACCGTCCATTTCAGCGAACTGAACTTCAAGGTCAGCCACTTTCATGCCGTCTTCTTCGCTCATTTCTGGCAAAGAGTAAATGCGGTCACGCTCTTGCTTAATAGCCCAAAGCTCTTTGTGACCCATGATAACCGTGTCGATTACCGTGAATTCTTCGTAAGCAAACTGGTCTTGGTTTAGCTTAGCAACGCGCTCGTTTGGATCGTAGCTTACGTTACCAGCACTTGGCTCAAGTTCACCAGATAGGATCTTCATGAACGTCGATTTACCACAGCCATTCGCGCCGATTAAACCGTAGCGGTTGCCTTCGCCGAACTTAACTGAAATATTTTCGAAAAGTGGCTTAGCGCCGAATTGTTGGGTGATATTTGCTGTGGAGATCAATGCCATTACCTTTTTAATGTGAAAAACGCCGCAACGTTACTTGTTCAGGGCTTTAACTGCAAGTATTGATTGCAATTACTGGCCATTAAGTGAGTGATAACCTAGCCAAATCATAGTTTGAACTGACTCACATTTTTGGTTTTCTATTTATCGCCGTAAAACCGTCGATTTTAAGGAAAAACAAAATATCGAACAGCGCACCATAATGGGCGGTATATAACGTCCCAAATCATGCCAACCATTGAATATATCGTATGCTGATTGGTCACAGTAAAAGCCAACCCGATCAACGCAACAGAAGACATAATAAAGATGCTCAAATACTAGCCTAATCCCTGACAATTTCATGACAAAATCGCTCGAAACAGGAATAAAGTACTCGCCCCCGACACGGGGTTGGATTTCACAAAGTCAGATTATCTAACTATAGTAATCCTAACCTCATAATTCTAAGAGACTTTTATGCGTTCACTATCGCGCTTCTTAATCCTCACTTTGGCCATTCTCTCTTGGCCTAGTCATGCCAACTTGGAATATGACTTACAATCTCAGCCGCAGGTATCCGATTCTGCTGTTGATCTCGATGATCGAATTGATTCGTTACCCGACCCCCTCTTTATGGAACCGTCGGACAGACGCCAAGTCAATATATTGCTCGCTGAAGTGCTACAAGTTCAAAAGCAGGAAATCAAAACCTTCGAGCAACAGATAAAAGCCTACAGAGCGAACAACGACGCCGATCAATGGTTTGCCGTTCAAACCAGTTACGTCACTTTGAATAGCTTGAATGTGAGCAAGCAACACCTGTTAGAGCAGACGAATTCCGCTAATAAAGAGCGCCTAACGGGTTTTGGCCCCTACGGCGTAACTCAATTTAAGCAAGAGTGGGAATTAACCAAGCTCAACATTGAGTATCTTGTTTACTTCCAAATTCGTAGCTTTAAAGCGCTCGTTAAAGACATCTTTATTTCGCCAGTGCCTGTGATTGGTGCATCGTTAAAAGTGTTGTTTATCTATTTTGGTTTAGCGTGGTGGCTTGCCAATAGCACTCGTTTGATTGAGTTGTTCAGAATTAATTTTCTTGAAGCGAAAACGAACCCTCCATTTTTAGTACGTGTGATCTGGTACATCAGCCGTGCTGATCGTGCGATTGCTTGGTTAATTGCGATTACGCTTTCTTTAAGAGTGCTCTCCAGCATCCCTAGCCTGCAACACCTGATTTTCCTTGAGATCTTCACTTGGTGGATTCTTGGTGGTTCGATTGCTATCAGCTTTATTTTGGAATTTGCGTATCGTTTGGGCCGCACATCCAATCAAGAAGTGATTGCGCTGCGCCTATCGACCATTCGCCGTTATGTTTGGAGCTTCATTGTTGCGGGTGTGACTTTGCAAATATCGAGTATCACGCTAGGCAAAGGCACTATCTATAGCTGGATCTACAGCGCCCTATTTTTCTGGTTTGTACTGGTTACCATTTCAGTGCTTAGATTATGGCGTGCGAAAGTCTTCGATACGCTGCAACACATCTCTGATCGTCCGGTATGGGTGAACTGGGCAGTAAACCGCAAGGATACCTTCTTACTTAATATATTGGCGACGGCCATTGGCATCGTATGGTTGAGTGTTTACAACTTCCAACACCGCATCATGGCCTTACTGTCTAATTACACACTGTTTAGCCAAGCTTTGGCGTACCTGTTTAGAATTGAAGTGGCTAAGCAGTCTGACCTTGACAAGAATCAGCAAAACTTGGTTCGAATCAAAGGCGATCAAACCTATGAATACATTCTTCCGGGTAATATCGACAGCACGCTGATTGATTACGCCGGTGATGAGGTTAAGCAACTGTCTCGCTACTTGATGTCAGACAGCCCTGCTATCTGTATTGTTTCAGGTGAACGTGGTGTGGGCGCAACAACGCTGCTTTATACACTGCTGCACAAAGTCTCTAACGCTGAACCTGTCTACGTAAGTTGCCCTTACGCTGGTTATCAAGAGCTGTTAGCGCATCTAGCGGTGAGCATCGGCTTGGAAGAAAAAGCGACTGAGATTCAGATCTTGGCTCACCTTCGTAAAAGCAAGACCACGTACTTGATTGCGATCGATAATGCACAACGTCTAGTTAAGCCAATGGTTGGCGGATTGTCTGATCTGATACGTTTAACCAATCTACTGCGTCGTTCTAAAAAGAACCACCGTGTCGTGATATCGATCGCCAAATCAAGCTGGCGGTTTGTCGATCGAGCGCGTGGCGAACGTTTGCTGTTTGACTTGGTGTGTTTCCTTCCGCGTTGGACAGAGAAACAAGTCGGTGAGCTTCTAAATAGCCGTATTAATACGGAGCTTGAGAAGCCGTTATCGTTTGATGGTTTGGTGGTGCCTAAACAGTGGGACCAAGATGACATGAGCGAGGAAGATCGCGCACGCCAAGGCTTCTACCGAATCTTGTGGCATTACTCTGATGGTAACCCTACCGTTGCGTTGCGCTTCTTCCGACTCTCATTGAATCGAAACAAAGATACCGATCAAGCCGTGGTGCGCTTGTTCCATGTACCAGAAGCACAAGAACTAGAAAACATGCCAAAACCTATGCTGGCTGTGCTTCGTTCTATCGTGCAGTTGGAAATCGCGTCTCCGGAAGTCTTGTCTGATTGTACGCAGCTAAGCACGGCTGAGATAACCGGCATTCTGCGTTACTTTGAAAGCCGTGGTTATATTGGTTGGCATGAAGAAAAGGCTCGAATTTCCGAGCACTGGTTCCGCCACATTACTAACGTTCTCGACCGTCAACATCTACTGGTGAAGTAAAATGAAGAAGTTATTTATCCTACTATTTGTTGGCTTGGCAAGTGTTGTCAGTTTCCCGACTTTTGCAACGGAAGAGTTAGCTAACGTAGAAAACATCTCAAAGATAGCGAGTCTAGTGCGATGGAGCGGCGTGTTCTTCTCCATGATCGTTATTGCTGCGATGTGGTTACTTCTTAAGTTTATCAACTCGATGGTGACCAGTTTTGGTAGCCAATTCGTGCAATACCGAATGCTGCTACAGAAACTGCAGTCGTTTACTCAGTTCTTTATCTATGTGAGCACAGGTCTTATCGTGTTCATGATGAGCTTTAGAATCAACGACCAAATACTGGCTTTGATTGGTGGTACCCTCGCCGTGTCAGTCGGCTTTGCGCTTAAAGATTTGGCAGCTTCATTCATCGCGGGCATCACGGTAATGATTGATAGGCCCTTTCAAGTTGGTGACCGCGTCACGTTCGAAGGCAACTACGGTGATATCATTACCATTGGTTTGCGTTCAGTGCGAATGAGAACCCTGAACGATGACATCATTACCATTCCGAACAACAAGTTCTTAAATGAAGTGACCACCAGTGGTAACTACGGTGCGTTGGACATGCAGGTGGTGATTCCGTTTTACGTTGGTATGGATGAAGACATCACCCTAGCCCGCGATCTGATTCAAGAAGCGGCGTCTTCAAGTCGTTATATCCACTTGCCGAAACCTGTAACGGTTTTGGTTAAACAGACGATTACCGATAACTACCTAGCAATACAGCTAACTTGTAAGGCTTACGTTGTGGATACTGCGTATGAGAAGCTGTTTGAAACCGACATTACTTTGCGTGTGATGAAAGAGTTTAAGAAGCACAACATCAACCCACCGAAAATTTCAGTAGCGGCGCATTAGGCTTGATGCTTTAGACGTTTGTTGCTTATAGCAAATGACTAGCCATAAATAAAAACACCTCCGAACTTATCGCAAGTGCGGAGGTGTTTTTTATGAGCTTTTTATCTTTAAGCTAATAGTCCTATTGATGCTAAACCTTAAAGTATTTCAATTGCTCAGTAAGGTGTTCTGTAGTGTTCGCCATTTTCTGACTGTCTTCTGCGAGCGATTGTGAGGCTTGGAGTACCTCATTTGCAGCGAGTTGAGATTTGGTTTGCGATAGATTAGTAGTGCGGAATTTTCGTGCTTGGGCTAAAACGTTCGTGTAATAGCACAAGCGCGTTAGAAATATTATCAGATGATAATATCAGTGAATGAGTTCTTAGAACTTATAGGTTTGATACAAGCAATTGAGGTGTCGCTTTCTGTTGAAGATAGATACTAAAGCAACTTCCCTTACCTACCTCAGATTCAACTCGGATCTCGCCGCCAGTTTGGCTCAAGATACTCTGAGATACTGACAACCCTAAGCCCGTGCCATCTCGTTTGGTGGTATAGAAAGGCGAGAAGATGCGTTTCAGTTGTTCTTCCTTAATACCGCAGCCTTCATCTTGAACATGAACGATAGCGCCATGAGACACACCATTTTCAACCCAGTCTTCACTCGAAATGGTTAACGTGCCCTGACCGTCCATTGCATGAATCGCGTTCATTTGTAGGTTAACCAGAATCTGTAGCAATTGGTTTCGATTGACCTCGACTGAGGTTTTAGCGTTCAGCTGCGATACGTACACAATGCCTTTCTTCTTCGCACCTGTTTTTACGAGCGTAATACTTTCATCCACTATTGGGTTGATATGTTGCCACGTAATTTCGTCTTGTACGCCGCCGTGACGGCTGTATTGAAGCAGGCTTCGTGTGATATTTCGAATTCGGTCAATCTGCTCCATGATCGCGTGGACTTCCTCATCTACACGGCTCACTTCATCGCCCAGTTCAAACTTCATCAGTTCAACGTTGCCAAGAATCACGGCGGTTGGGTTATTGATCTCATGAGCAATACCTGCCGTTAATTCACCTAACGCGGCCAGTTTTTCATTGACCACCAGCTTATCTCTGGCTTGATTGAGAAGCTTGATGTGCAGTTCGAGTTCTTCAGTTTTCTCTTTCAAACTCGCGGTACGAGAATGCACTTTGCACTCTAGTTCAGACGCCGCTTGTTGAATCTCTTGATTGCGCTCGTGCAGTAGATCCAACATCTTGTCGAATTGTTTAGCGAGCAGTGTCAGTTCGTGTTGATCATCCAAACCTAGCGTACCAATTCGCTTGTCTTGCCCCATCTGGACTAGCTTGACGACCTTATGAATGCGTTCGATTGGGTTGAAAAGATCACGTGCGCCACGGTGAACGATCAAACCGGATGCCAACAGAAGCAACACAATGGTAATGCTAATTTCGCCAAGGTTGGTTAAGTACGTTTCTATCAGCGGCCAAATCAAATAACCGGTGTAAAGCATACCAATCACATTATTAAACTGGTCATGGATTGGTTGGTAAGCTGTGATGTACCAAGCATCGTAAACATACGCTCGATCTAGCCACTCTTTACCTTCATTCAAGACTTTCGAGTGAACCTCGTGAGAAACACGTGTACCAATGGCGCGCCCTACACTGTCTTCACTGCTCAAAGGCACGTTGGTGCTAACACGAAGATCATCAAGGAAAACCGTGACCGTTCCTATATGACGATTAAAACCTTCTCGTTGTGGATAGATAAGGTTACTGATTTGGTCAACAAGTTGAGTACTGTTATTCAGTAAGATCCCACCATCCAGAAAACCAATCACATGATCATGTTCATCTTTGATGGATACAACGGTTCGGCTTACCAATCCGCGAGTCTCGACCTCTTGCCCGTTGAGCATCGGAACTTCCGCTTTTTTAGCGAGGTCACGATCGAGATAATTGAGTTCATTACGGCTTAAGACACTGAAAAATGAAGGCTTGTGAGTTAAGTTTAGATATTCGAGTTTCTTTTCCATGCTCTCGACACTGCGCCAGCGCAGAAAATCGAGCTCATAGCGAGATTTGTTCTCAGACACCCAGCGCGTTAGCTCTTCGTGTGAAAGATCACTCGCAAGTTTGGTTCGAAAGTTATAAGACTCGGCGAACGCACGAACGTTGTATGCTTGCTGATTTTGGATCAGGTGAATACTGTTATCGGCAACATCCAAGCGTTCATCAACATCAATCAGAGCGCCCTGCCACGTGTAACGTATTGACCAATACAGTGTGATAGCCACAAGCGCGCACAAGGTCAGAATGATCGGAGCTGATGTTAGGAATAATAATCGGTAGCGAACCATGGTTTTGAATCGGAACGCCCACTTTGACCACCAACGACGTCTAATCGGCATATTCAGAGCCTTCTGTGTTCCAATCTTTGTACTTACGCTCTAGCGTTTTACGTGCGACGCCAAGATCTCTTGCAGCTGCCGATTTATTGCCATCATGAAAACTAACCAGCTGTTCTATATGAGATTTTTCTACTTCTTTGAGTGTCCAAGTGTTTGGATAACCCTCGGCAGCGTCTGCATTATTCAAGTTTGGCATTTCCGCACCATGTGACACCGTCACTGAAATGCTAGCGGGAACAGGATCACCATTAATCTCGCGCCAATAGTGTGCTGGTGGCTTGTCTAAAAGAATGCATCGTTCGACTAAGTTTTTAAGTTCACGAATATTTCCCGGCCATTCGTATTCGTTCAACGCCAAGATATCTTCATGTGCCCAATTTGGAACTGGCATGCCAAGCTCGCTCGATAAAAGACGAGTAAAGTATGGAACAAGTTCAATCAGGTCTGACGGGCGTTCTCTCAATGGCACCACATCAATCTTAAGTACATTGAGTCGGTAGAACAGATCGCGGCGGAAGTGCCCTTTATCGACCTCTTCTTGAAGATTTCGGTTGGTCGCCGCCACCACTCGTACGTCAACGGAAATTTCCTTTTCGTTACCGACTGGACGAATGGTTCTTTGCTCTAACACGCGTAGCAATGCAGCTTGCATTGGCAGTGGCATTTCACCAATTTCATCAAGGAACAAGGTGCCACCACTTGCGACTCGGAAAAGACCTTCACGGTTTTTCTTCGCACCAGTAAATGCGCCTGATGTATGTCCAAACAGTTCACTTTCTAGAAGCTCTGGAGCAATCGCACCACAGTTGATTGGCACAAATGGACCTGTGCGTTTACTGGCTTCATGTACACCACGAGCAACCAGCTCTTTGCCGGTACCCGACTCACCTTCTATCAAGACGGACGCTCGAGACGGTGCAAATTGACTGATCAGCAATTTAAGTTGTTTGGTCTTGTCTGAATTGCCAATCAGTTCAGTCTTGATATGACGACTCACATCACGCTTCAACGCGTACTGCATTCTTTGGTCGAGTCGCTTATCCATACAACGCAGAACCGCTTGTATCATCTGTTCGAGGTTGAACGGCTTAAGAATAAAATCTGAAGCACCAAGCTTAAGCGCGGATATGGTCATCTCTAGATCGGCATAACCCGTCATGAAAATCACATCGGCGCGTTTGTCGTTGTCGTTAAACGCCTCTTCCCACTCAATGCCAGATCGGCCTGGTAGGTTGATATCAAGGACAATCAGATCAAAATGTTCGCTCGAACGCAGCGTTTCAGCCTCTTCAACCGATCCTGCGCTCGACACCTTGCCAAAGAACTTACCTAGTGCTTTCTTTAAGATAGCCTGCATACCCAATTCATCATCGACGACCAAAACGGAAAAGGCCTGATACTGAGTCAATGTGTTCGGGTTGAGATTGGATGCAGATGAACTAGGTAAAGACATAATGATTAGCCGGTGAGAAAAGTTGGGACAGAGTGTACCAATTAACCTTTTCTCCAACAGGGACAATGTGCGACATTTTGTCCTAGCTCATGTTTTGATTCATTTTAACGGGGTAAAAGACTCAGTTTTGTCCGAAATAACAGCAATTTAATGAAATCTGATGCATTATTTGTTGGCATTAAGATTGCTTATAAGGTGTAGATTTCTAATTACAACAATTAGCGTCTTATGCACATGCCCTCTTTGAGCCCTTTAAAATTGAAGGCATGTCATTCATTTATAACAGAATGGACATAATAATAATGAAAGCAATTCCCCTAACTATTGCAGCTCTATCTATCGTCAGTTACACGGCTAGCAGCGCGGAAGACACCACTCATATTAAGTTGGCGACAACCACAAGTACTTATCACTCTGGTCTACTGGACTACTTATTGCCTCAGTTCGAAAAAGATTCTGGTATCAAGGTTGATGTTCTAGCTGCGGGTACCGGTAAATCACTTCGCATGGGCGAAAATGGTGATGTTGATTTGGTAATGACTCACGCACCAAAAGCTGAAGCGAATTTCGTAGAAAAAGGCTACGGCGTTTTACCTCGTAAGCTGATGTATAACGACTTTGTCATCGTTGGTCCACAAAGCGACCCTGCGAAAATTGAATCTCAAAAAGCAGTGGCAGATGTGTTTAAAGCGATCGCGACTAATAACGTGACGTTTGTATCTCGCGGCGACGATTCAGGTACTCATAAGAAAGAGATGGGTATTTGGTCGCAAACTAAAATGGAACCAAACTTCGGTGGCTACCGCAGTGTTGGTCAAGGTATGGGCCCTACTCTGAACATGGCGTCTGAAATGCAAGGCTACACCATGACAGACCGTGGTACTTGGTTGGCTTACCAAAATAAACTGGACCTAAAAATCCTTTTCCAAGGTGATAAGAACCTATTTAACCCTTACCAAGTGATTCTTGTTAACCCTGAACGCTACCCAAGCATCAATTACCAAGCTGCGAAAGTATTCAGTGATTGGCTAGTTAACCCTAAAGGCCAGAAACTGATTAACGACTTTAAACTGCATGGCAAACAACTGTTCGTTGCAAGTGCAGAATAGTTTGTTCCAAGTCGTGAGTCGTTGGCTGTAAGTAAAGAGCAGTGTTGAAGAGGTGGTCCAAACCAACAAACACTACACTTAACGAATCAGTTATGATCACGCTTAAAAACAATAGCTGACCAATACAGGCTCAAATATATTGTGTCAGCTATGATTAACATCAGTCATTACCGATAAAAACCTATTATCGATTCACACGAGATACTTCATGACCCTATGGCAAACAACGATTGATGCAATGAATCTACTAGTGAGTTTTGACCACGAATTGTGGCAAATCGTTGCGGTATCCTTCAGCGTGTCTTTGTCCGCCATCTCATTAGTGATTTTTCCTGCAATCCTTATGGCTTTCTTATTGGCTTATACCGAGTTCCCCGGGAAGTGGGCATTGTTATCGGTGATCAACACCCTGCAAGCTATCCCAACCGTGGTTATCGGTTTGTTGATGTACATGATGCTCTCTCGCTCTGGCCCGTTAGGTGATTGGGAATTACTGTTCACCCAAAAGGCGATGATTCTAGGTCAGATGCTGATCTGTTTCCCAATCCTAGTTGCGATGATGCATGGCGCTCTGCAGGCCAGTGACCGCCGAGCGGTAGAAACCGCGCGCACGCTTGGCGTATCAACGACTCGTGTGGCGTGTACGTTAATTTGGGAAACGCGCTTCCCTCTTTTAGCTGCAACTATCGCTGCCTTCTCTCGTATCGTCACTGAGGTTGGTTGTTCAATGATGGTCGGTGGCAACATTATGGGGATGACAAGAAACATCCCAACAGCTATCGCTATGGAAAGCCACAAAGGCGCATTCGCTCAAGGCGTCGCCCTCGGTATGGTGTTATTAGCATTGGCATTAGCCCTTAACTTTTTCCTTTCCAGTGTGAGAGGAAAAGGCTATTTAAGAACTTAGGAACGCTGTCATGAGTATAAAAATAACAACGCAGCAAATTTCAATGCGCTACAAAGAGCGTGTTTTGTTCCATATTCCCGAATTGTCGATCGGCCCCAACGATGCCATTTATCTCAAAGGAGATAATGGTGTGGGTAAAACGACCCTACTTAAAATATTGTCTGGATTGATTCAGCCCAGCTCTGGCCGCATTCAGTCTCCGACACGAAGCTGGCAGCAGATCTTATTCCCTAGGCTCAAGTTCAAAGACATTATCTACCTGCATCAAACCCCCTATCTTTTTGATGGTTCGGTGTACCAAAATGTCGCTTATGGCATTCGCTTTAACAAAGAGAGCCAAAAAGATAAGCGAGCTCAAATAATTAATGCATTGAGAATGGTAGGTTTAGAAACCTTGGCAGATGAACACATTTCTGTGTTGTCTGGTGGTGAGCGTCAACGCGTTGCAATGGCACGAGCTTGGATTCTTAAGCCGTCAATCTTGCTTATGGATGAACCAAGTGCTTCTTTAGACAAAGAATCTATTGAAAGATTGGTGATAATGGCCGAAGATCTTCTTCAAAGAGGCGCGAGTTTAGTCATCACTAGTCACCAAACTAACGCGTTAACCGACTTATGTAAGAAGCAATGGTGGATCAAAGACAATACTTTGACCGAATCGCCGCTTCTGCAAGTTATTCAGAAAGATAAAGCACAAGAGAATATTTATGCTGCTTCCAACGCAAACTAGTTGGGTTATTTTGGCTGGCGGACAGGCCAGCCGCATGGGCGGAAAAGATAAAGGACTTGTTGAGCTCAACGGTTCTCCGCTTATTCAATACGTTATAAACAAGCTGTCACAACAAGATGTCAGCATCACCATCAATGCCAACCGTAACTTAGACAGTTACCAAGCATTTGCTCCGGTTGTCTCCGATTCTTTCCCTGACTATCCAGGTCCATTGGGCGGTATTCATGCTGGCCTTAAAAACGCGAGCACAGACTGGGTCGGCTTTGTCCCTTGCGACAGCCCACAAATCAGTGACGACCTTGTTGAGCGTTTTTGTTCTGCAGTTAAAGAAGACAGTGACATTCTTGTCGCGCATGATGGCGAATTTAAGCAACCGGTATTCACCCTATTCCACAAACGTGTTCTGCCAAAGCTAGAAGCGTTTTTGGAACGTGGTGATCGTAAAATCATCTTGCTATACAAAGAATGTGTTACCGAATACGTTGATTTCAGCGATTCTCCTAACTGCTTTGTTAATCTGAACACGCCAGAAGAACTCACCCAATTCGGAACGCTTCAATAATGAAAGATTCTAAACAACGCCCTAACCTTCCTTTATTGGGCTTTGCTGCTTATAGCGGTACAGGCAAAACGACCGTACTTGAAGCCCTGCTTCCTCTGTTGACTGATGCGGGTTTAAAAGTTGGCGTGTTAAAACATGCTCACCACGATTTTGATGTCGATAAGCCGGGTAAAGACAGTTACCGCTTACGTAAAGCGGGCGCGAACCAAATGTTGATTGCTTCTCGTAATCGTCACGTGATGATGACAGAAACACCAGAAGCCGAAGCAGATTTTTATTACCTGCTGACTCGATTTGATACCAACACGCTTGATCTGATTTTGGTTGAAGGCTGTAAGAACATCGCCTTCCCTAAAATTGAACTGCACCGAGATGAAGTGGGCAAACCTTGGTTATATCCAAACGATAACAACATTATTGCTATCGCGGCAGACAGCCAAGTTGAATCAGAGCTGCCACAAATGGCGATCAGCGACTTAGAAGCGATTCGTGATTTCATCATCGATTACGCGCAGTCCTTTGACCTTGTCTCTACAACAGGCAGAGCCGTGTCATGCTCACCTTCAAAAGACGCAGCGCCAGCTGTTTGTTGTGATTCGTTCTCTCCTGCAGGTTTAACCGTTACTCAAGGCCAACAAAAGATTGTTGATAGCATTGACGCACTCGATCTCACAGAGAGTGTTGAATTACTGCAAGGCTACGGCCGCGTGCTGGCTGAAGATGTGATTTCGCCAATCAACGTTCCTCAGAATACCAACTCTGCAATGGACGGTTATGCAATTCGTAGTGAAGATCTAGAATTGGACAGTTACAACATCGTTGCTGAAGTCATGGCGGGTCACAGCTACGAGCAAATCGTGCAACAAGGTGAAGCCGTTAAAATCATGACCGGCGCACCAATGCCAGAAGGCGTTGATGTTGTCGTGATGCGTGAACAAGCCGTCCAAGATGGCGATAAAGTTAGCTTCCCTGATGCTAAAATCTCGGTTGGACAAAATGTCCGTATGGCAGGTGAAGATTTAGAAATCGGCCAACCTGTCTTTACACGTGGCACACGCATTGAAGCGCCAGAAATGGGCATGATGGCGTCGTTAGGTTTTGGTACCTGCCCTGTTCTGCGTAAAGTGAAAGTGGGTGTGTTCTCTACGGGTGATGAAGTTCAAGCGCCGGGGCACGAGCAAAAACCAAACTCTATCTATGACTCAAATCGTTTTACTATTATCGGCATGCTTCAAAAGCTCGGCTGTGACATCGTCGATTACGGCATCATTGAAGATGATGAGCAGAAGATGATGGATGTGCTGCATTCTGCGTCGCTTGAAACCGATATGGTTTTGACTTCTGGTGGTGTGTCTGTTGGTGATGCGGATTACATCAAGCTTGCGTTAGATAAACTGGGTGAAATCAACTTCTGGCGTATCAACATGCGTCCAGGTCGCCCATTGGCTTACGGTAAGATTGAGAACAAGCCGTTCTTTGGTTTACCGGGTAACCCTGTTGCTGTGATGGTGTCGTTCATTAACTTTGTTGAGCCTGCGATCCGCAAGCTTCAAGGTCAAACGAACTGGACACCAGTAAAAGCAAATGCTGTAGCAACTGAACAACTGCGCTCACGCCAAGGCCGTACTGAATTTAGCCGTGGTGTGTTCTCGATGAATGAATCTGGCGTGCTTGAAGTGAAAACAACGGGCAAGCAAGGTTCAGGTATTCTGCGTTCAATGAGTGAAGCGAACTGCTTAATCGAAATCTCTCCAGCAGTTGATACTGTGAAAGTTGGCGAGACAGTGACGATCATTCCTCTGCAAGGTCGTGTTTGATTCAAAGCTCAAACACCTAAATTGACTTAGCTGCTTTTTAATTGACTTAGAAGCTCATTGCTAAGACATAGACGAAGCCCCTTCTATCGAGCTTTCGATGTTAAGGGGCTTTTTGTTCTTTTCGTTTCGTGAAAGACAACCTGTTCGTTGCCTAAAAGACAAATAGCTTAAATTACGCTAAACGTTAGAACGATAATCTTAAGATTTCTTATCATAACCTTGAGCCACGTACTGTTTTTATGTAGAGTGCGCGCAAAGTAATAATTCTATTGGAGAGCATCATGGCTCGTACCATTCTGTACACTTACAAAGACGAAGACAAAGAGTTACTGTTTTCAAAACAAGAACACCGCACGATCCAAGAAGCTGTTGCTGCAGCTGAAGGCATCGATATCTCTGAGTATCTAAAAACTGAGCAACAGCTTGAGTTGATTTCTGATACTAAAGCGGTTCGCAACTACCAAGACAACTACTTCCGCAAGCTTGGCTTTACTAAGCTTACGTTGAAGCAAAAAGACAATCTTGGTGTTGGTAAAAAGAAGAAGTAAGCCCTCTTGGCTCTTTTCTTGATATGTCGTTTCTAGCTTTTCGTTTGTAGTTAACAGCTAACAGCTAAAGAAACGAAAGCACCGAACAATAAAAAATGCCGCAACCTCTTTCGAGATTGCGGCATTTTTATTTGTACTTTTTAACTATCTAACCTTAGCTAGCTTAACTTAAGTCACGATTACTTAATGTTAAGGAATGCAGCACCACGAACGCCGCCTGAATCACCATGCTTCGCTTTGATGATCTTTGGACATTTCGCTACAGACAGTAGGTATTTAGGGATACGCTTTGGCATCTCTTCGTAGATAAGTTCGAAGTTTGAAAGACCGCCACCCAATGCAACTACGTGTGGATCAAGACCGGTAAACAGGTTCGCGAAACAGATAGCCAATAGCTCCATGAAACGATCAACGTGCTCAGCCGCTTTTGCTTCACCTTCGTTGTACGCTTGAATGATCTCGATTGCTTTCTTCTTCTCGCCGAAGTAGTGCTCGTAAATCAATTCAAAGCCACGACCTGATAGGTAGCTGTCTAGACAACCTTTCTTGCCACAACCACAACCGAGTAACGGTGCGTTGTCGCCAAGGTGGAACCAAGCATCAATAGGAAGACGCATATGGCCCAGTTCACCAGCAACGTGGTTACGACCAGAGAACACTTTGCCTTCGTAAACTAACCCGCCACCAAAACCAGTACCTAGAATTAGGCCTGCTACTGATGGTTCGTCTTTAAGCTCGTCATCCCACGCTTCTGAAAGCGCAAAGCAATTCGCATCATTTTCAATTTTCACACTACGACCAATAAGTGCTTCTAGGTCTTTACGTAGTGGTTTCCCCGTTGAAGCTGGCACGTTAACAACCAGCATTGTGCCGTCGTCAGCATCTTCCATACCAGGAAGACCAAGACCAATTTTACCTTCGCAAGAAAATTCACTGTCGTACTTCTTCACCAAACCGGCAATCGTATCAAGTAGCAGTTGATAATCTTCAGTAGGCGTTGGTACGCGTTCTGTTGCTACTCGCTCAAGTTTTTCATTGAACGCACCAAATTCAATTTTTGTGCCGCCAACATCGAAGCCGTAATACATGAAATCTCTCCAATTTTTCCCTAAATTCGGGCAAATAAATTTTCAAATTAAACATCTAGGACGCATTATCCATAACACTCCCCCTACAAACCGTGATGGATAACAAACTTATCTCGTGTTCGAATCTGTTTGAACAACAAGTCAGCACAAAGCGGTTAAAGGTTAGAGTGACGTCTCATTTTTAGTGTGCTCTATGAAAGCGTTCAGGCTTGGTTTGGTTGGATCGGACTTATAACGCGTCTTACTTAGCATGTAGCTTTCACGAAATGTCTCAAACCACAGCTGTAAAGTCTTTGCGCCCTGCTCTTCACCAGCCTGTTTCAAAACCAAGCTCGCTACTTCTGCAGTCGAGAGATGTTGTTCGTTGTCTGACTTACGCATCATGTATTGCGAAACCGATTCTGGTTCGATCGACAACACCGGTAAGTCTTGCAGATACTCTGAACGACGGAAAATACGTCGTGCTTCACGCCAACTACCATCAATAAAGATCAGCAGTAACGTCTTGTTCGAATCTCGCATTTCAACAAGATCTGCAACCACACGCGATTTGTCATCGGTATAATCTTCAGGAAAGACCACGACTGGCTGATATTTATCGTCTTTCAGCACATCAAGCATCTCTTGATTCGGTTCAGTGCGGTGCCAAAGGTAGGCATAGCTGTCTTTAACGGTATCAAGGATTAAACGGCCGGTATTACTTGGCTTGAGTATTTCGTTGTCCGATAAGATCAACATGGTCGCGACGTTCGTATTTACGTCTGGTTGATGTTCACAGATACAGCTGTCTTGTTTGATTTTACAGAACTGACATCGAACCACTTTACACCCGCGCGCGTTAAACGGCTTGGTAGAAAGAGACAAACGGTGTTGATATAAACGGTGAAAAGCGTGGATTCTCATGGACAATAACGATAAATCTAGAAAAGTGGCACGATTGTACTTACAGTGTCCCTAGAATGATAGAAGGAATTCCCATGCAAGACCCATCACTGCTTCGCCTTGTTTGTTTTATTGTCGTTTTCGGACTGTGTGCGCTTTGGGAATACCGTTTTCCACGTAAAGCACTGACTCAAAGCAAATGGTTTCGCTGGGGAAACAACTTTGCGTTAGTCGCTTTGAACAGCTTTCTATTGGCCACTATAATTCCTATCGCAGCATTTCAAGCGGCGGTTATCGCACAAGAAAACCAATGGGGTCTGTTCAATACCCTGTCACTTCCGAAAGAATTGACCATTCTGATCTGTGTATTGCTCTTGGATTGTGCCATTTACCTACAGCACTTGGTGTTTCACCGTGTTCCTTGGTTGTGGAAGCTACATCGAGTTCACCATGCGGATCTAGATATCGATGTCACAACCGGAACGCGCTTTCACCCTATTGAGATGATTCTTTCAATGCTCATCAAGGTGAGTTTGGTGATCGCACTTGGTGTGCCTGTCATTGCTGTCGTGATCTTTGAAATTGTTCTTAATGCGAGCGCGATGTTTAACCATAGCAATGCACGTCTTCCGCTATGGTTCGATAAACGATTGAGAAAAGTGATTGTGACACCAGACATGCACCGCGTTCATCACTCGGTCATTGTTAAGGAAACGCACTCAAACTTTGGCTTCTTTTTATCAGTGTGGGACATCTGGTTTAAGACTTACCGCGCCCAACCCAAGCTTGGTCATGACAAGGTGCATATTGGTGTTCCCGAGATTCAAGATGGTAAAGAGCAACGGCTAGATTTAATGTTACGTCAGCCATTTGCACGATTCCCGACAACGAAAGATTAAGTTCGAATTCAGTTGAGTCTCAAGCTTATATTGAGACCAACCTTAGCTTAATACCAAAGTTATCTTAATCCGAAAACAAAACGCCCTTAGATTCTTGTGAGAACTTAAGGGCGTTTCTGTATCGATAGAATTATAAGAGCAGTTAGCGCTTCAACTCTTGTGCTGTTTGGCTTAACTCAGCACGCTCGTTTAGTTTAAAACGTACTTATGAAGCATAGCTTGTTGGTGCCCTGCTATCTCTCCGACTTGCTCTGAACTCTCGATCATAGATTCAAGTTGCAGCTTAGTATTTTCGCCCTGCTCAGACACGCGAGTGATAGAATGCGTTACATCGACAGTCGCACGTGCTTGTTGTTCGGTTGCCACCATGATTTGCTCAACACGCCCTTTGATTTGGCTTACTGCAAATTCTATTTTCTCGAAGGCTTGTCTTACATCACCACTGGTTTGCAGTGCATTGGCCATCTCGCTTCTCGATTCCGTTACAGAAGCACGTGAGCGATCTGCTGCCGCTACTAGTTCGTTCATCATGCTACGAATATTGGTGGTTTGCTGGGATGTGCCGCTCGCCAATTTACGCACTTCGTCTGCAACTACCGCAAAACCTCGACCTTGTTCACCTGCTCGCGCCGCTTCTATCGCAGCGTTCAGTGCCAATAAGTTGGTGTTTTCAGCGATACCACTGATCATGTCGACCATTTCACGAATCTGTTTCACTCGACCATCCAAGTCAGCCATCGACTCTTCACTCATGCTAAGAGAGTGCTCAAGCGCTTGTAATCGTTGTTGGTTAAGGCCAACCACTTGGCTGCCATTCACTGACTCATCTTCTGCTATTTGAGCATCGTCGTTCGATGCGTTAGAAATACGAGCAATCTCACCAATCGATGCTTCCAGCTCAGTAATGGTGGTGATCATATTCTGAAGTGATTCGTTCTGTTCGTTCAAGCTCGAATTGGTTTGCTCTGCAGCGTCATGGCTTACTTCAGCCGTTTGATAAAGCGTCTCACAGTTACGCGTTACTAAACGAACCGAGTCCGCGGTGGAATCAACGACCGTATTGAGTTTTGAAGTGATAACTTGAAGCTCTAGCGGCCCAAGCAATTCACTCTGTTTAGAGAAGTCATGATCTGCAAGTGAACTCAACTGTTGAGTAATGTTTTTTAGCCCTTTATTCATCCAACGGCGTAACACGAACCATGAAATCACAATGATTACGGCAATAACCAGCCCGCTGATAAACAACACACGATCAATATTGGTGATGGTTTGATTTACAATCAGTTCACTTTCATCAATCAGGTGGGAAGCGGTAGAAGACAGCTGATTCAATGTGCTAATGACGGTGTTCGCTAAGTTAATGACTTGCGTTAAGTTCTGCTCTTGCTGCTGAACCAGTTCGAGTTTCAAGAGGATTTGTTTGATTACGCCTTCTTCGGTAAAGCCTTCTTTGACCATCTCGTAAGGCGCCGTTAAGCTCGCGAACTCAGCGATGTCTGGGTGCCAATCAGCAAAATCGCTGTAAGCCAAGTTAAGGCCTGCGATTCGGTTTCTCAATTGACGGTATTCGTCTTGTGCTTTATCAATGTCAGATTGCATCATCAGCATCAAGAAGGTGTTCGCCATAGCAGACGCACTGGATGTGAATCGGTTCGCTGCATCGCTCGCTTCTGGGTTGTCTTCAACCAAGAATGAGCTGATTCGATTCATTTCTGGTCCGATAGATCCAACGCCATAACGGAACTCGCCCATTTTACTGTCGATCAGATTTTGCTTACTTTGAATCTCAATCTGCGCCAGCAGTACCGTGTTGGTCATAGCTTGCAGTTGCGCCATGTCATCGACAAGGATTTGTTGTTGCTCTAAAGAGATCGCATCAGGAAAAGATTTGGAAATAAAAAGAAGTTCCTCTAGCGTGGTATTGCTCTCTGTCGCGAGTTGGTCAATTGAGCCCCTTGTGGCATTAAGTGTATCTAAGTCGGTTGATTGGGTGCTGTAAGTGAGAAGTTTTACTTGTTCTAATACGCTTTGCGTTAATTCGGCGTTATGTAGAGCAAGGGGTAATGCTTGTTCCGAGAGTGCATCAAAATGTCCCCCGACCCGTTCAACGCCCCGAATGCTAACCATTGATAAAAAAGTAACAAGTAAAAGAATGGAAATAAATACAGCAGTGACGGTTTGAATGAGCGAGAATGTATAACGTGAGGGTTTTATTGATAAATTTGTGTCGGGCATGTGAAATCCAGTTTGACTACGAAAAGAGATATCCTTAAGTTAGGTCGTATACTAGAAGTCCTTGATGACGTTTTTATTTCAGTTTTTTGTCAGAAGAGTTACATATGAAAATCAGAAAAATGGCTGTAGTTACAATAACTTTAGCAACATTGGCTGCTTGTAGCTCGTCACCTTCGCCTTCTCAGCTTAGTCAAACCGCACAGAAACCCCTATCAAAGTCAGAACAATTGACTACAAACGCTTATATGAGCGTGTATGAACAGTGGAAAGGCGTGCCATACCATTTCGGTGGGACCTCATTTCGAGGTATAGATTGCTCTGCTTTTGTTCAAATCGCCGTGCAAAATGCGACTCAACAAGCTCTACCAAGAACCACAAAAGACCAGAGTAAAAAGGGAAAAGAAATTGCGTATGGGCAGGCAACAAGCGGTGACTTGGTGTTTTTCAAGACTTCGATGACGGTGCGACATGTAGGCGTTTATTTAGGAAACAACCAATTTCTACATGCCTCGACATCGAAAGGTGTCATTATTTCTAGGTTAGATAACCCTTACTGGGCATCCAAGTTTTGGCACTTTAGGCGTTTATAGCGGTTCGAAAGATAAACCGCTGAGCGAGGTAACTCTAGAAAGATACGACTTAAACGCCCGTTGTTATTATGCTGATTAATTACGACGATAAATGAGCAAACAAACCGTTAATCGTATTTAGCAACAGCAGTATCAAACAGGTTCTTCACTAACGCGATGTACTCATCGAGGAATACAATTTGTTCGTTAGTCGCTTTCTTAGCCCACACACCCGCTAATACTTCACCAAGATCCGCTACTACGGCATCTGCTTCTTTCAAAAGTTGAAAACGAACGCTCGAATGCAACTCTGGGTTTTGCTCGAAAATAGCCATGATGTTTGTTGAAATCATGTCGGTAACAATGTCTTCGACACTTTCGTTTCCAGTATCACCATTACTATTGGTAAACACATCAAGGTTGAATGATAGGTGCTCGATTAAAGCCAAATAGCCATCGGTTTCTACAACCACAATAATTCTCCGTTTTAAGCTCTAGAGCAGATTAATACGTACTTGCCTAATACTATGTAAATGAAGCTATTTGTCATCACTTTATTGCCCAAAACCACATTTAAATGATCCTAGTTAGTATTTCAGCTTAAAATTAAATCGATATAGCTTTATGTGGTATACCTGCCTACTTACGACATAAGTAAATTCACGCTAAAGAAGTGTAAGACAAACTTTGAAGCAAAGTATTGCGCCAGTTAACAATAGCCCTTTCAACTTACTCTAAAAGCTCATTTGATTTAGTCGCTAGACAATAACAAGCTCAAACCTCTTTTCCAGTTTGTGGCGTTCAAAACCGTTTCGTTTGTGAGACCAGTTCCAAACTATTTCATCACGTCAGGTTTTCAATTTATGTTTGTATTTCAAAGAGCTTGAATCAGTTCGAGTTCACAATTCGGCCAATTGATTCTACGTAAGATGAAGAAGAGCTAAGAACATTGACGAGTGCGTCTATAAATTGTTCAGATTTATCCTAAACTATTGCTATTAAACAAACAGTATTTCTAACCTTCAATCTTTTTAACTTTCAGTCTTTGAGGATTTCCTATGTGGCAGGCCATTTCTCAACAACTTTCAGATACTCTTCTATTTAACTTTCAGATTACTGAACGTACCAAGGTTTCTGGTGGCGACATTAACGATTGCTATATGATCAGCGATGGTAATGAGCGTTACTTTGTGAAAGTGAATCAGCGAGAATTTTTACCTAAGTTTGAAATTGAAGCTGAGAACTTACGCTTGTTAAGAGAAACCTCCACTGTTTACGTTCCTGAGTTGGTGCTTATTGGCAAAACCAAAGAGTGCTCGTTCATTATTCTGAATTACTTGCCGACCAAACCGCTCGAGACGGGCAACAATAGCTTCGATTTCGGCGTTCAGCTTGCGCGGCTTCATCAATGGGGCGAGCAAAAAGAGTTTGGTTGCGACCAAGACAACTATATCGGCAGCACACTTCAACCCAACCCTTGGCATAAGAAATGGGGACGCTTTTTCTCTGAGCAACGCATTGGTTTCCAACTGCAACTGCTCAAAGAGAAAGGCATCGAGTTTGGTGATATCGATGACATCGTTGATGTGGTGAATATGCGTCTTGCTGGCCACAACCCCCGCCCTTCTTTGCTTCATGGGGATCTTTGGAATGGCAATGTTGCTAACTCTGCGTTTGGCCCAATTTGCTACGACCCTGCTTGTTACTGGGGGGACCATGAGTGTGATTTGGCGTTAACTGAATTGTTTGAAGGTTTCCCTAAAGAGTTTTATGAAGGTTACCAGAGCGTCAATCCACTCGACGTTGGCTATACTGATCGGAAAGACATTTACAACTTGTACCATCTTCTTAACCACTGCAATCAATTTGGCGGCGAATATTTAGCACACACTGAAGCATGCATTCAGAAGATACAGGCCGTTTAATACCAATTACAGCTGTTTATAACCGAATACGATTGGTATCAGTTACAGTGAGGAGAATTTGCCATGCATAAATACACAGAGAAACATGTCTCCTGTCCGCATTGTGGGCACGGTATTAACATCACGCTTGATGCATCTAATGGTAGCCAAGACTTCTATGATGATTGTCCAGCGTGTTGCAATGCCATTCATTTGGATATGCAGGTTGACGAAGTAAGAGACAGAATCAACCTTTCGATTGATGCCGATGATGAACAAGTATTCTGACAATCAGTTTCTCGTTTAAACCATGATCAAAAAAGAGCACCTCACGTGCTCTTTTTTAATTTGGTCATCGGTGTGATTTTATTGCCACCGATTCAATGCGCTTAGTGGCTATTTCTGGTTCGCTAATACACGCTCGACAGTATCAACAATTGCCTGCGTTTGTGGATCGAACTCAATGTTTACTTGGTCGCCTACTTCACGGCCGCCAAACAGAGTACGATTCAGTGTTTCTGGGATCAGGTGAACAGAGAAACGGTTCTCTTCCACTTCACCAATCGTCAATGAACAACCATCAACACCAATGTAACCCTTACTCAATACGTACTTCATCGATTCTTCTGGTAGTTCGAACCAAAGTGTACGGTTGTTTTCTGTTTTAATCACATCGACTAGGTTAGCCATCAGAGTAATGTGGCCAGACATGCTATGCCCGCCAATTTCGTCACCAAACTTTGCTGCACGCTCAACATTCACTTTGTCACCAACATTCAGTTGGCCTAAGTTCGTCAATCGCAATGTCGCTTGCATTAAATCAAAAGCAATCTGGTTACCTGAAATTTCCGTTACCGTTAAGCAACAACCGTTATGAGCTACTGAAGCACCAATGGCTAATCCTTCAACCATTTCATCGCTTAGCTCAATGGTATGAGTTTGAAACGACTCTTTTTTGTTGATAGCAACCAGTGTTGCCATGCCTTGAACGATACCTGTAAACATAAGATTCCTATTTAGCATTCTAGTAACAGTTTTTCATAGCAGTTATTGTGACATTTCTTTATGATTCGTCCAGTGGAAGCTTAAGATCATTGTCTCTGATTCCTTCAAAATGTCCTTTCCTACACTATTATTCTAATTTTCCCTCTTATTTGGAGTTGTTTGTGCATCGTTACAAAGAAGAATCCTCGAATCTAATTAAACTTGCGGCCCCAGTATTGATCGCATCCGTTGCACAAACTGGAATGGGTTTTGTTGATACCGTAATGGCCGGTGGCGTAAGTGCTATCGATATGGCGGCGGTTTCGATTGCAGCAAGTATCTGGCTACCATCAATCCTATTTGGTGTTGGTCTATTGATGGCGTTGGTTCCTGTCGTTGCACAACTGAATGGTTCTGGTCGACAAGTAAAAATTCCATTCGAAATTCAACAAGGCGCATTTTTAGCGCTCGTCATCTCCCTTCCAATCATTGGTGTGCTTTTTCAAACACAATTGATATTGGAGTGGATGGACATTGAACAACTCATGGCGGAAAAGACCATCGGCTATATGAATGCGGTGATGTTTGCTGTACCCGCTTTCTTGTTGTTCCAAACATTGCGAAGTTTTACCGATGGTATGTCTTTAACGAAGCCTGCAATGGTGATTGGTTTTATTGGCTTGTTATTAAACATCCCGCTTAACTGGATGTTCGTATACGGAAAACTTGGTGCTCCTGCATTGGGTGGTGTTGGCTGTGGCGTTGCAACGGCTATCGTATACTGGGTGATGTTTGCACTGCTATTCGCTTACGTTTTAACTTCAAAACGGTTATCGAAAATCAACATCTTCGGTACGTTCCATAAACCGCAACTTAAAGCTCAAATTCGTCTGTTTAGACTTGGTTTCCCTGTGGCGGCCGCTATCTTCTTCGAGGTAACTCTGTTTGCGGTTGTTTCCTTGTTGGTTGCCCCACTTGGCTCGTTGATTGTTGCCGCGCACCAAGTCGCGATCAACTTCTCTTCGCTGGTCTTCATGATTCCAATGAGTATCGGTGCAGCCGTGAGTATTCGTGTTGGGCATAAGTTGGGCGAAAACAACACCGAAGGCGCTAAGATCGCGACACACGTAGGTATCATTGTTGGTTTAGTGACAGCCTTAATGACAGCGGCGTTAACTGTCCTGTTCAGAGAACAGGTTGCATTACTTTACACAGAGAACACTGCGGTAATTACCGTTGCAATGCAGTTGCTGTTGTTCGCGGCGGTTTATCAATGTACTGATGCCATCCAAGTTATCGCTGCAGGTGCTCTGCGTGGCTACAAAGACATGCGTTCAATCTTCAACATTACCTTCGTTGCTTACTGGTTGCTTGGCCTTCCTATCGGCTACATCTTAGGAATGAAAGATTGGCTTGTTGAACCTATGGGCGCGCACGGCTTCTGGATTGGTTTCATTGTCGGTCTAACATCAGCAGCGATTATGCTAGGTATGCGCTTACACTGGATGCACAAGCAGGATGATGACGTACAGTTAGAATTTAGTTCTCGTTAGATTCGCACTCGCTTAGTCGGTCTATCTGATTTCGAACACAAAAAAGAGCTCTGATTTTCAGGGCTCTTTTTCGTTTAATGGTTAGGTAGATCGTATCTGCCTTAATATTCACTCTTCTCTCGTACAAAGCGGGCAAACTTGGGTTTTCCGTTTTGAGTAAAACCATTGTAGCGAAAGGTAATACGGCTGCCGATCTCTGGCGGTGCGAGTCTCATTTGGTCACTGAACCCGCTGCCTATATAAAATTCCACACCCTCTTCTGTGTGAACCAAGATTGAACCCATCATCCCTTTATACTTCCCTGTCCCACCCTTGTAGCCAATAACTGTGGCTTCGGCATCATGATGCCTTTTCAGTTTTAACAAATCATTACTTCGGCCTGCTTGATAACGACTGGTGATTTTTCTAAGCATCAAACCTTCGCCATTACGCTCATCGACATTATCAAGTTGATGAAACAAAGCCTCTTCACTGTGAATTGGTACATGTTCTATGTAGCTGACATGAGATTCTCCAATCACGCTTACCCAATGCAAAATGTTGTAATAACGCTTTTGATAATCTCCCGCAGCGCCTGGCATATCAAACAGCATGAAATCGATTTGGCGCCATGCTGTGTCACTCGGCGTATGATCGAGAACGGTAGATTGAACAAGGTGGAACTTGCCCCTTCCTGCCCACAACTCTCCTTCGAGATGGACCTTAGGTAAGTTTTCAGTAAACCACTTGGGTGAGTAAATGCGATTACCATTGCGTGTATAAAGATGTTGTCCGTCCCAAAGAGCCCGAATTCCATCAAGCTTTTCACTCTTCCAGTATTCAGAAACATCAATGCCTTGTTGGTATGTATTGGCCAGTACCAAATGGTCGGGAGGTAAATAGGATGAATGAGAAGAAAGCGAACACGCCCATAGAGTTGCTATCGCCAATTTAGTTAATCTCATCATCTGCTCCGTATTGATATCTGTAGTAGTCAACAAACGCCTTTAATCCTAAGCGTTCTGACACGTAGGTAGACAACCTTTGCTAGAAGATGCGATCCACTCATCAACCTTATCTAACCTTTTCATTTATTCATTAAATTAATGATCTATAACTCTCATATATTCCGCCGTTTTTAGTTCTCATATTGAGAAACGTCTTTTCTCAATTTGAGATAGGAATTCGTACTAAACATAAATTATTGAAAAATAACAACATAAAAGTTGGCACATTCAGTGCAGTTGTCCATACATACTTAAAAGGAGATATCGCTATGGAACTACGTAAGATTGATTTAAACACAACGACACTGACACTTTCTATTTTCGGTGATCTGGATGCAGCAGGCAGTCGTGATGCACAAACCGACATCGATGATGTGATTTCTAACGATGGTCACCCTGAAATCGAAGTTGATTTTAGTCAGGTTGAGTTTTTAGATTCATCTGGTGTTGGCGCGATTGTTTATATGTTCAAACGTCTGACTGAACGCGAGCGCAACATGCGACTTGAAAATGTGACGGGTCAACCTCTTGAAATTATGAACTTGCTGCGTATTGGCCACGCTATCCCAGTAAATTCAAAAAATCCTGCAAATTCATGAAGACCCACTAAGCTAGAAGTAACAAAAAATAATAAGAAAAATTAGAAACATAGGACGTTGGCATGAAAATACTGAAAAACTACATAGCCCTTTCTCTGTCCGCTCTCGTTCTGGGTGGCTGTACTAGCTATCCTGAACAAGGCACAGGGGGTTTGGCTGAAAGTTACGATTCTATTAACTATCAAAACTCAGACTTCTCTCCTGTCATGCCAGACGAGCCTCTTGGTCCAGAACATGGATTACGCTTTGATTGGCAGCTCGCTAAATTGCACCTTGATGCTTTGATTCAAGAAGGTGCTCGTTGGTGTTTCCCCGCTGCTGTTGTTCAAGCAATCGAAAAGCAAAATCGTATTGCTCGCGAACTTCAAGGTGGTCTACTACTGGATGCAGCCAACGACTTAGTAATCCAAAGAAAACGCCTAAATGAACTTGAGGTCCAACTGGATTACGTAACTTCACAAGCCCGCTGTGAGCCACCACAAAATGAAAATCAATTTAGAATGCAACTGTCGGTTATTGAACAGTTGTATGACCTACTTAATGTTGACAACCAATTTGCGGAAAACTCGACTGAAGTAAATCCTAAGTATATGGGAAGACTGGCCGAGGCGACCACTTTACTTAAAGAACACAAATCCCTAGACCTTGTTGTTACCGGCCATGCTGATGCAACGGGTGCCGAAGAATACAACGACAAGTTAGCACTTGGACGAGCGAAACAAGTCGAACGCTACCTGACTATTTTTGGACTAGGCGCTCAACGAATCAAAGCCGTATCTGTTGGCGAAACCGTCCCTCTTTTTGAAGGCGAATCTGACGGCACACGTTTAACTAACCGCCGAGTAAGTATCGAAGTTATCTCGCCTAAGAATGCCGAGAAAATGGGAGGTGGAATATGAAATCCTTAATCGCTTTTATCATCACCCTGTCGTTGAGCTTTGCGAATGTTGTCAATGCTAACGACGAGTTTTCAGACGCGGTTCAAGTCGGTGACCTTATCCAAGTTAATGTACCCGGTGAAAGCACCTTAAACACGGGGTTCCAGGTGGATAAGCGTGGACGTATTACCCTTCCTGAAGTAGGCGCTGTGTTTGTTGCAGGTTACGACAGCGAACAACTTAACAAAGTCGTTCTAGAGTCGCTGGCAACCGCTTATAAAGATCTTTCGAACGCTTCAGTGTATGTAAAAGAGCAGCAAATCATTATCTATGTGCAAGGTTATGTAGAACAGCCTGGCGAATACACTCTCGCATTAGGTTCTAGCATCCAAATGGCACTTTACGCTGCGGGTGGTTTACGCCCGGGCGCGCAACTGGACAAGCTTATTCTTAAGCGAGGCGCGGATAAGAAAGAGTTTAACTACAAACGATTCCTTGATTCAGGAGACGAGTCAACATTACCTACTCTGCAATCACTGGATTCACTGTTCGTTCCAGCTTCTCCATTAGTCGGTAACATTGAACAAGAGTTCGACGCAGCAAAGCTTGCTAACTCAGGTGACAGTGCCGACTCTCGTAACTCCATCAAAGTGTTTGGTGAAGTAAACGCGCCGGGTTCGTTCACTTACAAAGAGAACACCGACCTTGTCGACGTACTTATGCGTTCGGGCGGTGTCACTCGCTATGCCAGTGTTGAGCAAATCCGAGTGATTTCGAACAACACTCCAACGCTATTCAACCTAAAACGTTACTTAGATTCTGGTGACGAAAGTCTGCTTCCAATTTTACGCCCGGGTGCGACTATTTTCGTTCCCAAGCAAGAAGAAGAGATCAAATCCGGCGCGAACATGGTTTACGTGATGGGCGAAGTCGCAGCCCCTGGTGCTTTTGAAGGTAAAAGAGACGCGACCTTTATGGATATCTTGGCTAATGCGG
The DNA here is from genome assembly GCF_041470505.1 of Vibrio sp. 10N.261.55.C5. NCBI lineage: Bacteria > Pseudomonadati > Pseudomonadota > Gammaproteobacteria > Vibrionales > Vibrionaceae > Vibrio > Vibrio sp. 10N.261.55.C5. The sequence goes on along the minus strand of NZ_JBFRMS010000051.1, from coordinate 72,872 downwards.
GCGGCCCAACTCGATTTGCAGAGTCACGACAAATCCGTGTCATCAAAGCAGATGGTAGAGTGCTTAAATTCGATTTAGCGGCTTACACTGAAGGCTTGCCTAACTCCAACCCTCCTAGCATCAAAGCGGGTGACGCGATTTTCGTTCCCGAGAAAACCGACATGAACGAGAAGTCTTGGTTGAAAATCACGCCAGACCGAGCAGTTAACGTGATTGGTGAGGTCAATCGACCTGGTCGTATTGAATGGTCAGATGAAATGAACTTCATGGGGCTATTGGCACACGTCGGCGGCCCTACGCTACGCGCTGACACATCGAAAATCGAGGTTGTTACGGGTAGAAAGCTAGTCGTGTTTAACCTTGATGATTTTATTCGAAATGGTGCGCCACGTGATCAAATGCCACAAATTCGAGCGGGTTCTATCGTGCGCGTTCACGACTTGCCACAAGATCCTTCAGACAATAAATCACAATGGGTTCGTCAAAGCTCTGATGCTTCGATCTACATCTTTGGACAAGTGAATGCACCCGGTCGTTACCGCTTCACCAAAGACATGCACTTCCTTGATATCTTGTCTGCGGCTGACGGTCCAACAAAGGATGCCGACATCCACAACGTTCGAGTAACGCATCGTGACAAAACCTATTCGCAAGTAAGCAAACTTAACTTATCACTGTACTTCGAAACCGGTGACGAATCGTTACTGCCAAACGTAACCACTGGCGACACGATTTACATCCCAGAGAAAGGCAAAAACTGGTTAGATACACCGAAAGAAGAAACCGTTCGTGTGCTTGGTGCGATTAACAATCCGGGGCGTTATGTGTTCAACGACAACATGACCATTCTAGATATTCTGGCAGAAGCAGCAGGACCTACCGACAATGCTTATGTAGAAAAAATTACCATCGTCAATATGTCTTGCTGCCAAGGTCAGGCTCGTACTTTTGACCTTGTTGAATTCAGCAAAACGGCGAACATTTACAACTTGCCGGTGCTACGCGCTGGTGACACGATTTACATCCCAGACCGTCGCGAAAGCTTTATTGAAAAAGCACGCGTCGGACTTGATGACATACTGCGTATCACCACCACCATCGTATTAATAGGGGCTTTATAATGACAATTTCAGCGACCCATGCCGAAGTCGAGCAACTGTATTTAGCTTCTGAACTTAACGGCCAAAAATCAATATGCGTCACCGCCTGCCATTCAGGTGACGGCGTAACATCTATTGCAACCGCATTAGCCGAGCGTTTTCTTCTTGCGGGTCATTCAACGCTTTATGTTGATCTCAACTTATTCAACCCTGCTTTCAAAGATTTGAATATGCTAGAAGATAATCAGCAAGGTCAATTGATTGAACATGTTGAATCTCAGCGTACATTTATCGGTGTCCCTGCTCCACAAGTTGCTTCAACGCAATTGGCTTATAAAGATCCGACAACGTTACAAAAAGTGGTCAACAAATGGTTAGAGAAATACGACAGAGTCATCATTGATACCTCACCGCTTCTCAACATAAACAAAGGAAACATTCCGGCGCAGTCTGTCGCGAGCGCTTGTGGCAGTACACTAATTGTTGTCGCCTATGGAGAAACGTCGAGTCACCACCTAGAACAAGCGAAAAAGCTGCTTGATGCACAAAGTATCAATCTAATGGGCTGCGTGATGAACATGAAACAAAAGCCTAGCTTTGCACAAGAGTTGGTCAGACAAATCAATCGAATGAAATTTATCCCCGTTAAGCTTCGCGATAGCTTGGCAAACAAGCTGTATCAAAATGAGTTTTTGAACCTTCCGATGTAACTTTCTTTTGCTACTTTCTGGCTGTCATTAAACCATGACAGCCACCTATCTTATTAGACTTCAAGCTCCAACAGTTCTGAATAAATAAAAACCAAATTGAGTGTTTTTGGCGAAAATATGACTAAAAATACGATTTTAAAAACTATTCAACGCATTTCACGCACGCAAGTTGTGGTCTTACCACCTTTAAACTCATCCAAAAATCAACAGACCCACACCTAACTTTAGCGGTAATGTGACACAGGCGGTTAAAGTGCCATGTAAATCGCATCAAAGATGGAATTCGTACGATTATTCCCTAAGATTATAAATAGAGGTGGTTTTTGACGAATTTGTAATAGTTTGACAAAGTTATCCGATGGCTGTTGAAACACAGTGGATGAATTGGCAAATCACACTTCACTGACTTTGCACGTTTATCTATTCAAACTTCACCCATCCCTCCTTCTGCTCAAATGGTTCAAATACACGGAAAGGATCACCATCGAGCAATTTAGATAATCAATTTACCTTGGTTACCTTAGTTGTATTATTAAAGAGAAAGGAAACTCAATATGAAATACAAGTTAAGCTCCGTATTTTTGTTAGTAGCAGCAGCCAGCGGTAATGCTAACGCTGGAGAATGTGGCAGCGTAACAATTGCAGATATGAACTGGAACTCTGCAACACTGATCGCCAATATCGACCAATTCATCCTTGAACATGGTTATGGGTGTGATGCTGAACTTATCCCTGGCGACACTATGCCAACAGGCACGTCTATGATCGAAAAAGGCCAGCCTGATGTTGCACCTGAACTTTGGAGCAACAGCTTAAAAGACGCATTAGATAAAGGTGTTGAAGAAAAACGTCTTCGCTACGCAGGTAAAGCACTTGTGAACGGCGGCGAAGAAGGCTTTTGGGTTCCAGCTTACCTAGTAAAACAGTACCCTGAAATGGCAACTATCGAAGGCGTACGCAAAAACGCAAGCTTATTCAAACACCCTGAAGACCCAGATACATCTGCATTCTACAGCTGCCCTGCAGGCTGGAACTGTCAGATCAGCGCCGGAAACCTGTTTAATGCTCTTGAGCTAGAAAACAGCGGTTTCACGATTGTTGATCCAGGCTCGAGTGCCGGCTTATCTGGCTCTATCGCAAAAGCTTATGAACGTGAAGAAGCTTGGTTTGGTTACTACTGGGCACCGACCGCTGTTCTAGGTAAATACGACATGGTTAAAGTCGACTTTGGCAGTGGCGTTAATGAGGAAGAGTTCCTTAACTGTACCACCAAAGAAGATTGTGAATCGCCAAAAGCAACCATGTACCCGCCTTCACCTGTCCACACGATTACCACTGAAAGTTTTGCGTCACGTGCTCCTGAAGCGTACGACTACTTTACTAAACGTGGTTTCACAAACGACAAAATGAACTCGCTACTTGCTTGGATGGAAGACAACCAAGCTGATGGCGAAGAAGCGAGTCTGCATTTCTTAAGTGAATTCCCAGAAGTATGGCACCCATGGGTTTCTGAAGAAGTGGCTAAGAAAGTTGAAGCTCAGCTGTAAGAGCTTGATTTAATAACAAGTAATTACGCTTCAACAATAAAACAGAAATAACGTCGCTATACTTGATGTTATTCATGATTCGGAGCCCTTTTCATTAGCGATTTTCTTATCGCATGGACAAGTGGCTCCGAACTATAAGGATATAAAATGGCTGACAGCAATTGGTTATCAAGCTTTCCAGAGATGGAACGCGGTGATTTACGAACCATAAAAAAGACGCTAGATGGCGCATACCGTGAATTTTCCCGTGAATACGGCGAAATGATTGAATCTCTCTTTGACCCTCTTCTTTCATTCCTCGTTTGGTTTGAAAAACTCCTTATCTCAACACCTTGGATTATAGTCCTGGCTGTGTGTACCAGCCTTGTCTACGCAGCAAGCCGTTCTTGGAAACTGGCTCTAGGCTGTGTTGCTTCTCTACTTCTCATTGGTTACTTTGGAATGTGGGAAGACACCATGCGGACGCTCAGTATCATCACTGTATGTACCTTGGTTTCAATATTCTTGGGCATTCCGATTGGTATTGCGATGGCTCGTTCAAATCGAGCTCAGTCAATTGTTACGCCGATGCTCGATATCATGCAAACCATGCCTGCGTTCGTTTATTTGATTCCAGTGGTAATGCTACTGGGCATCGGTAAGATTCCAGGGCTAATCGCCGTGGTTATCTACGCGATCCCACCTGTAATTCGTCTAACTAACCTAGGCATACGCTTAGTTGATAAAGAAGTCCTTGAAGCCGCTACCGCTTTCGGTGCGAGCAAAAAGCAACGCTTATGGGGTGTTCAACTTCCTCTAGCAATGCCAACGATCATGGCGGGTATTAACCAAACCATCATGATGGCACTGTCTATGGTTGTTATCGCATCCATGATTGGTGTGAAAGGCCTAGGACAACCGGTTCTCAAATCGATTACTAACCAGTACTTCACATTAGGCTTGATGAATGGTTTCGCCATCGTTGCCCTCGCAATCCTTTTTGACCGCGCTTCTCAGGCGTACGCAAGAAGAACTAATGCGCATTTAGGAGGATTCAAGCATGACTAAACCATTGATTGAAATTAGTGGTCTGTACAAGGTGTTTGGACCGAAACCAATGTCTGTTATGAACCGAGTTCAAAACGGCGAACACAAAGATCAGATTCTTGCGGATACGGGTCATACCGTTGGTTTAAAAGAGATCAACCTTGAGATTAACCGTGGTGAAATCTTCGTTATCATGGGGCTTTCTGGCTCGGGTAAATCGACGCTGATTCGCCACTTCAACCGTTTGATTGACCCGACTCAAGGTAAAATCATGGTTGAAGGCATTGATGTGATGAGCCTCAACACTAAACAGCTAGAAGAGTTCCGTCGTCATAAAATGTCGATGGTATTCCAACGCTTTGGCTTAATGCCTCATCGCACTGTGGTTGAAAACGTTGCGTACGGGTTGGAAGTACAAGGCATCAAAAAAGAAGACCGTTTAGCAAAAGCCAACGAATGGTTAGAAACCGTGGGCTTGAAAGGTTACGGCAAGCAATACCCTGCGCAACTTTCAGGTGGTCAGCAACAACGTGTTGGCCTTTCTCGCGCTCTGTGTACTAACGCTGAAATCTTGTTAATGGATGAAGCCTTTTCGGCACTCGACCCTTTGATTCGAAGTGAAATGCAAGATCAGCTTATCGAACTTCAAGAGAAGCTTCATAAGACGATTGTTTTCATCACTCATGATCTGGACGAAGCACTCCGCCTAGGCGATAGAATCGCAATTTTGAAAGACGGCGAGTTAGTACAACAAGGCACACCACATGAGATTCTGCTAAATCCAGCCGATGATTACGTGGAAGCGTTCGTGAAAGACGTAAACCGTGCTCGTGCACTGACCGTTGAAACCGTTATGCAGCCTCCTCTGTATCGAATCACATCAGAAACGATTGAAGGTGCTCTGGCACAGATGAAGATGCTGAAAAACGATTACGCTTATCACGTAACGGATGACGGCTATCAAGGCCTAGTCACACAAGAGAGCCTACAAGACGCAGTTGAAGATTCATCGGTACATGATTTTAGTGATGAGATATACGAAGAAGTCCCTGCCATCTTACCAGATGCGGTGATTGAAGAAGTGCTACCGGACACTATGTCTTGTGACTACTCTCTTCCAGTTGTTGATGAAGACGGTAATCTAAAAGGTGAACTCGAGAGAAGCGCTGTTGCTGATATCTTCTCAGAAAGTAGCGAGGAAGAAGTAGAAGCCGACCCAAAGCCAAAGATTGATAAAGCTTCGTAGTCCTACTTTTCGTGATTTAAAGCTCGGCTGTTTAAATTATCATTGTTTGGGTTATCGTTATTTGAGTTATTGCTATTTAGATTAGCCTAAACTACATAAACCGCTCTAAGACCACTGTTGTTATTTCACTGCAGTGGTCTTTTTTATTTGTATCGGGCTCGTTTTCTTCTGAGATCTACCCGCACCTTAGGCTTTATAGGCACCTAAGTTTATATTTCATAAGAGAAAACAAAATAAAATCAGTCCGTTAGGTTTGTCACAAACCCAATAGCAAGATGAGTGAGATGCCAATTAAATGCTCTATTTGTACGGCAACCAGTTGAAATTATTCTAGAAAATGACTAAAACTTAATAGTATTAACAGATATTAAGCTCAATAAAAGGACTTAGTTTGATGAATTCTACTTTAGCGTCAGACGCAGCTACAAATCTAAACTCACAACAAGTGAGCGAGCTTGTCGATGAAAGCGTTCTGGAGCAAATGATTCGCGATACAAGTGCGGACATTATCCCTATCTTGATCGACCATTATGTCGAAGAATCACAAACACGCTTGGTCGCCATAAAAGAGGCTGTCACGCAGAAAGACGCTCAAACACTTGAGTTCGAGGTCCACACTCTCGGCAGCACAGCGCTTTCGTTAGGTAATCGCCCTTTGGGTGAATTAGCTCGAGCTTTAGAAAAGCTATGTTTAGAACAGAGTCATGATGCGGCATTTCGACAAGTTGATGAATTACTAGAGCTCGCAGAGCGTTCAATAAAAGCCTTGCTTGAAAGGAAAGAGGCAGGCTTCAGCTAGCTTTGCATGTTCATTATCGGTATCAGATTAAAAACTCAAAACAGTCGTTATTAATATAGTCGCCATAAGATGGGCTCCATCATGAACAGCAATGCGAGAAGTTATACAGGCCGCTTCTTAAAAGATTGCATGTGGTAGATAACAAATACACAAGACTCGTATTGATGGTTGCATATCACTATGTTATTGATTGGTTAGGATAAAGTTTCAAAAGGAATACACAATGCGCCCTAAGGTATTGTTAGTTGAAGACTCCACCTCACTCGCCGTACTCTACAAGCAGTACGTAAAAGACGAGCCCTATGATATTTTCCACGTCGAAACCGGCGCGGAAGCTAAGACCTTCATTGAAAGGCACTCTCCACAGCTTGTGATTCTCGACCTTAAGCTTCCTGACATGCCAGGCGAAGAAGTCTTAGATTGGATTACTGCTAACGAAATACCGACCGCTGTCATCATCGCGACAGCGCATGGTTCAGTAAACATCGCGGTAGACCTTATCCAACGCGGTGCAGAAGACTTCTTAGAGAAACCCATTCAAGCCGATCGACTCAAGACCTCTGTTAGCTTGCATCTAAAAAGAGCGAAACTCGAAAACCTCGTCGATAACATGCAAAGCAAATTCGATCGTGATCGTTTTCATAATTTCATTGGCTCTTGCCTACCCATGCAGGCGGTTTACAAGATCATTGATTCGGTAGCACCAACCACTGCCAGCGTGTTTATTAACGGCGAAAGTGGTACAGGTAAAGAAGTGTGTGCGGAAGCGATTCACCAAGAGAGTCAGCGTAATGGTAAACCCTTCGTGGCCATTAACTGCGGCGCTATCCCTCGAGACCTAATGGAGAGTGAAATCTTCGGTCACGTTAAAGGTGCGTTTACCGGTGCGACAACCGACCGTAAAGGTGCAGCAATGCAAGCGCATGGCGGTACCCTATTTCTCGATGAGCTTTGTGAAATGGAACTGGAGATGCAGAAGAAGCTCCTCAGATTTTTGCAAACTGGTACGTTTACTCCACTCGGTGGCAACCGCGAGATTAAAGTGGATGTCAGAATTATCTGTGCGACCAACCGCGATCCACTGGTTGAAGTAGAAGAAGGACGTTTTAGAGAAGACCTTTACTATCGTGTTCACGTTGTGCCTATCGAAATGCCACCGCTTCGTGAACGAGGAAGTGACATTGTCACCCTATCTAATCACTTCTTGAAACTGTACGCGAAGCAAGACAAGAAGAAGTTTAAATCAATAGACAAAGAAACGCAGAATCTACTTAAACGTTATGCGTGGCCAGGCAATGTGCGTCAGTTGCAAAACATCATCCGTAACATAGTGGTGTTGAACAATGAAACGAGCGTGACTAAAGACATGTTACCGCCTCCGATTAATAAAGTAGATGCCGCTCCATCATCTAAATCAGTGACACCAATTCGAGTAACTGCGCCTCAACCTGCAGTTGTTGAAGCACCAGAAGCTAAGTTGCCACCGATTACTCCGGAAGAGTTGGAACAATCGTCAGTTGCTCAAGCTCACAATGAGCCGATGACGCCTGCATTTACCACAAGCGAAGGTGCTATTCGTCCAATGTGGCAAATAGAACGTGAAGCCATTCAACATGCCATCAATCATTGCGATGGGAATGTGTTAAACGCTGCTGTGCTGTTAGAACTTAGCCCTTCTACTGTTTATCGTAAGAAACAGGCTTGGGAATCGGAAGATGAGTACAATCAAGCCTAACCAAGGTATACTCGACATAAACCTTCATGAGATTTGGCTGTTGATCGACAGCCAAACTTTTGGAGGCATAGAAACGCATGTTTTAGAATTAGCACAAGGCCTGATATCGGAAAGCGCTCAGTATTCAGAGGCTGTTCGTATCGTTCTTTTGACTAAGTTTAATCCTGAAGCGATCATCGTTGAAAAGTTGAATGCGCTAAACATCCCTTTTAGTTACCTCTCCGATTTAGCCTCATGTTCTGTAGATTCAAATGGCAATAGCGCGACACAGCTGAAACGTGCAGTTCAACATTATCAACCAAGGCTTATCCATGCTCATGGTTACAAAGCCAGTTTGGTCAGCAAGTTAATCAAGCTTCCGCCTCGTTTCAACAACACAAAGCAAATCACCACTTATCACGCAGGTGAAACCCCAACAGGCAAAGTATGGCTTTATGATTGGCTCGACCGTTACAGCAGTTTTCTTTCTGATCAGTCGCTCGTGGTCAGTGAAAAGATTAAAGCGAAAGTGCCGAGTCAAACCCATCAATTGAATAACTTTGTTAAAATGCCAACCGGGTTAACAAGCTCCCCTTCATCAAGCCCATTCCATGTTGGTTTTGTGGGGCGATTGAGCCATGAAAAAGCGCCTGATCGATTTGTTGCATTAGCCAAACAGTTTCCTGATGTTCGGTTTGAGCTTTTTGGTGACGGGCCAGAAATGGACATCTTAGTTAAATCGCAGCCTGATAATGTGACCTTTCATGGGCATCAGACCAATATGGACGACGTCTGGAGCCAAATCGATCTGTTAATCATCCCTTCTCGCTTTGAAGGCTTACCTATGGCGGCATTAGAAGCCATGATTCGTGGCATTCCCGTTCTCGCCACCTCAGTTGGTAACTTGCCTCAACTCATCGAGCATCAAGTTAACGGCTACCTTGCAAATTCAGAAGCTGAGCTAGAACAGTTTTTATCTTTGTGGATGTCATTGACGAACGAGCAGCGTGACTCTCTCAAGAGTCACGCGATAGAAACCGTGAAAAACCAATACTCTCCACAAGCCGTTGTCCCGCAGTTGTTGGAAATCTATCAACTCGACCGTTAATTCTAGCCTTAGTCGATAACTGGTTATTTGGGCTTGATGATTTAAGTACTTTAGTCAGTTTTATACTGATTCTCAAAATGACAAAACTCACCTCAAGGCTACGCCCTCACTTAATAATCCAACATTAAATCAGTAAGTTAAACAAAATGCATAACTGGCACTCACTTTGCAATCTTTAACATCAGGCGTAACTACGTCTAAAAAGATTGCGAGCCGAGTCCTAAAGAGTTTATTTGCCAATAGAGGTCACAATGGTCAACCCTGAAGCCAATAGATTGCCAGTCATCATCACGATCAGCACCTTGTGTGTTGGGCTTGGTGTTGTTTGGTACTTTGTGCCTCATCCTGCTGTCATTGTGGCGCTCGCTCTTGTGCCATTAGCCGGGTTATTCGTGTTAAACAAGACATTCTGGTTAGTTCTATTGTTCGTTGTCTTTTCATTTTTCCGAATTCACGAAGCCGTACCTCAGCTCTATTCGTTAAAAATACCGCTGATGCTTTCACTAGGAGCACTGTCAGCTTTGCTCTGGCATGCATTAATTAGTAAAGAGCTTAAAATCTTCTGGCACCCTTGTTTAAATTGGCTCGCCATATTTTGGGTATTGGTTTTCATTGGTATTATCTTCGCGTCCAACAGGCCAATAGCACTAGCAGAATTCAAGGGCGTTTATTGGAAAATTATCGTGATGACGCTTGCGATTACTTGGCTAGTAAACACCACTGAAAATCTCGCAAAAACCGCGATGACGATTATCTACGCTGGCGCTTTAGTCAGCTCTATTGCCGTGTACAACTCAGTAAATGGTATTGGGCTTGTCGAGGGCTCACGCGTGACTATTGGCCGCGATTTTGGCTCTATGTTAGGTGACCCGAACGACCTAGCACTGGTACTGATGTTCCCACTCGCCTTTACAATAAGCCAAGCCACCACGACTGGCATCTCACGATCCAAACGTTTAATCAGTGCCTTAGTTTGTCTGTTACTGCTCGCCGCTATTATTGCCACTCAAAGCCGTGGCGGATTACTGGGTTGTATTGCGGTGATTGGTATTTTTGCGTGGAAGCTAGTGCGCTCTAAAGTCCTCTTAATCTCCGTAGGAACTGTCGCGGCCGTCGTGCTCTACTTGGTTGCTGGGATCTCAGACAGGTCTTCTGGTGGTGCAGCTGAACAAGGCATCGATGAATCTGCAATGGGGCGAATCTATGCTTGGGAAGCGGCAGTAAAAATGGCAGTTGAGAACCCACTGACCGGCGTAGGGTTGAACAACTTCTTCTCGAACTACTTCTTTTATAGTTCGCACTGGGACGGACTTAATCACGCCGTTCACAGTACTTGGTTTGGTGTATTAGCAGAAACAGGCTTTATTGGTCTGATCATTTTTGTCTGCCTTATCGTTTCTTTGATCAAAACCTCTCGCTCTACGCTCGCGAGATTAAAAAACTCGACCACAGAAATCGCACCCGAACTCAACGCGGTCGCCTATGCGATCTATGCCGGTCTGATTGGAACAATCGTGTCGGGTACATTTTTGACTCAAGGCTTCAACTGGCCGATTTATATCCTCGCAGCACTCACAGTTTGCGTCTCAAACGTATCTCAAACTGCCTGTCAAAATGAGAAAACCTAAAAGTCACATTTTAACCTATTGAAAGTATTATATTTATTAAATGGCACAATATATGAAAGTACTTCTATATAACAAAAAAGAGGATTTTCATTATGACGTCAGTATCTATACATCAATTCAAACATTGGCTTAAGTTTCATCCTAATTCTCGAATTAGAAATGTGTTTTTCATTTTGAAAGACATCAGAAGCGCAGAGCTACCTACCCCTAAACTATTTAATCGCTGTCTATATCAAGCGCACAAGCTAGTGGTGAATCTGGTTTCTGGCTTTACGCGATTCTTCTACTGGACTCCGGCTTTCAAAGGTCGTGTGGCTCAATGTGGCAAACGCCTGTATTTGTATGGTGGACTGCCTTTCGTCAGCGGTCCGGTACAAATTTCGATTGGCGATAACTGCCGTATCTCTGGCCACACGACATTCTCTGGTTGTACTCAGCCACTTGAAGGCTTGGAACACCCACTATTGTCGATTGGCAACAACGTCGACATTGGTTGGCAGTCGACTATCGCTGTTGGCGGTAAAGTCGTTATCTCTGACAACGTACGAATCGCAGGCGGCGCTTTTCTATTTGGATACTCTGGACACCCGCTTGATGCAAAACGCCGAGCGCTAGGTGAAGGTGACGACCCTCAGCAAATCGGTGACATCATTCTTGAACCCGATGTTTGGTTGGGCACGAATGTGACGGTCAAAGGTGGCGTAACCATCGGCGAAGGTGCCGTAATAGCCGCAGGCAGCGTAGTAACAAAGAATATTCCTGCCTTCGCAATCGCAGGCGGTAACCCAGCTCGAGTTGTCGGTCACATCAAACCCGTTGAAGTGACAGAATCCGATATGTTCGATTCGTTAGAGACTCATGGAGGTGACCATGCGTGATTTAATCGTATTTGGTGAAGACTTTGGTGGCCTACCTTCATCGACTCAACATTTAGTTCGTCACCTTGCTAAGCAACACAAAGTCTTATGGGTCAACTCTATTGGCTTAAGACAACCGAAGCTGTCCGCTAAAGATGCCAGCCGAGCGTTCAACAAGTTGTTTGGTAAAACCAAAGCCGTTACTCAAAACATGCTCGACTCTGAGGGACACGACAACATTACTATCGTTAACTTAAAGACAATCCCTGCGCCTGCTTCTAAATTTTCTAGAAAGTTGGCTCAGCAAATGATGTTGCACCAACTAAAACCGGTTCTTGCAGAGCTTAATCTTAACGCGCCTATCCTATGGACTTCTCTTCCGACCGCTGTTGATTTGTGTGGACACTTAGGCGAGTCATCTGTGGTCTATTACTGCGGTGATGATTTTAGCGCGCTGGCTGGTGTTGATCATGACACCGTTGCACAGCACGAATCAGAGCTAATCGAAAAATCAACGCTTATATTCGCGGCTAGCAAAAAATTGATGGGTAAATTTCCAAAGCATAAAGCGCACTTGCTACCACATGGTGTCGACGTAGACCTATTTTCAACACCCGCACCAAGAGCAAAAGATTTACCAAGCAACCACCGCCCTATTGCTGGTTTTTATGGCAGCCTTTCTAAGTGGCTTGATTATGAAATGATTGATCATGTTGCGAATGCGATGCCGGAATGGGACTTTGTTTTCATAGGTCCAAACGAACTTGATACGCTCATGCTGCCTAAGTTGAGTAACGTACATTACCTTGGCCCTCGTCCACACCACACGCTACCAAGCTATTCTCAACACTGGGATGTGAGCTTGTTGCCGTTTGTTGATAACGAGCAGATCCGAGCGTGTAGCCCACTCAAACTAATGGAATACCTTGCGGCGGGCACACCAATTATCACAACACCGTTCCCTGCTTTGGTTCCATATCAAGGGCACGTAACCACGGTTGGCAGTGCCAACCAAATGATTTGGGCGCTTGATCATGCACGCGAGCTAAGCAACTCACCTATCTCTGTCGTCGAACAAGAGAGCTGGCAGAACCGTGGTAACTTCGTACATTGGATGTTGGAGCTATTATGAATAATCTGAAATTGCGGTTATTAGTCATCATCAATGCGATGTGGCGCCAACGCTACGTTATCGTTCTGCCAATGCTTATTTTGCCCTTTGTAGGCTTTGGTGTGAGCAAGTTGGCTCCAACTAAATATGACGCGCATACCAGTATGTTGATTCAAGAAACGGCCAAGATGAATCCATTCTTGGAAGACATTGCCGTTTCGACGATGCTCAAAGATCGACTTAACGCATTGAGAACACTGCTTCACAGTCGACATGTGCTTTACTCGGTCGCTGATGAACTGCAATTAACCACACCAGATATGCCTGAAATTGAGAAACAAGAGATCATTACTGACCTGTCTCAACGTCTAACGGTGACTCAGCTTGGAAAAGATTTTCTAAAGATAAGTCTAACGTCGAACACACCAAATGGAATGGAAGCGACGCTGCGCTCGGTAAGTGAACATTTCATTGAACAGTTACTCGCACCGGAACGTTCATCGATTGAAGATTCAAGTAACTTCTTGAAAATCCATATCGACAAACGTAGCGCAGAGCTTGCAGAAGCAGAAGAAGCGCTAGCTGCATACATGAATGAGAATGTTCATTCGACGCCTGAGGTACAGAGCCAAAGTTTGAATCGCTTAGCTTCACTCAAACAAACACTGGCAGAAAAAGAGGCCGAGTTATCGGGTGTCGAAAAAAGTTTAGGGTCAATCGACCAACAACTTTCAAGAACCAACCCTGTGATCGGTAAATTAGAAGACCAGATCATCGACATTCGTAGCGACCTTACCTTGTTACAAGCTAAATACACGGACAAGCACAGTGCTGTGCAAGCTAAAGTGCGTGAGCTAGACAGACTAGAGAATGAACGTAAGAGTTTGCTCGAGGTAACCCAGCCAACGATGAACAGCGACCAGCTTTGGGACATCGCAAGTAGTACGACACTGAACAAACTTTCTGATACCCAACCTCTTCTGGTCACTCAATTACACAGCCTACAGCTGGTTCGTGCTCGCTTTGAGTCTTTAACTGAAGAGACCAAAAGCCTTCGAACTATGATTTTCGAATTAGAACACAAGGCCAATAACTTCGGCGAAAATGCAAAAGAGATGTACCGCCTTAAACGTCAAGTTGAAATCAAACGTCAACTATATGATGAACTGACAGAGCGTTATGAAATGGCTCAACTAACGGGTTCGCTTGGTGTATTCGAGCAAAACAAACGTGTGAAGATTATCGATTTGCCTTTCACACCGAGTGTCAAATCTAACATGCCGACTTTTGTTTTTATTCTGGCTGGATTCGTTGCAGGTATCGGTTTGGGTATTGGTTTAGCGGTATTGTTTGAACTGTTTGATTCTTCAATCAAACGCAAAGACGAAATCGAAGATATCTTGGGTGTCCCTGTGATAACGGTGATCCCTAAAATGAGCTAGTCAGCCTCAAAGCCATTTTTGACTTGCTAGATTCACAGCTTTCTAATTTCCTAGCTTCGTGCTTCCTAGCTTTCTAGTTTCCAAGCTTCGTGCATCCTAGAGCAAAACGCCAACACTCGGTTGGCGTTTTGTTTATTTAGAGCCCCAAGTTCTAATGCTACTTTCGATTTACCCAAGCCCTATGATTCAAACTGCCATTCAATTGTATTTTGTTTTGATTCCCATTTTGAGAAATGAAAACTGCCCTAGAATTAAATAATCTAAACAACTGAAAAATAACGGTTATTTAATTGGCACAACTCCTGCAATCTCCTTGTGTAGTTAAACGTTTTAAAGAAGTTACTTCAAGAGAAACGTCAGAAAGGCGAAACAACAATTATAAAGGCAGGGTCCAAACTATGAATACGCATTTAACGAAGCATGGCAAAAAGATCATACACGTTGTTCAGCACCTTGCACCGGGTGGATTAGAAACCCTAACTCTGGATTTGCTCCGCCTTGCTAAACCAACAGACCAAGTGTTGATTGTCAGTTTAGAGGGTACTAAACAAGAGTCTATAAACAACTGGCCGAAGCTAGAGCCATACAAAAAGCAAATCGTCTTTTTGGATAAAGCACCAGGCGTACAATTCAATATCATTATTAAGCTAATTAAAGCCTTCAACGCGATTCGCCCTGATGTGGTTCATACCCATCATATTGGCCCACTGTTATACGCTGGTTATGCCGCTCGCGTAACCGGGGTTCCAACTCGAATCCATACCGAACATGACGCTTGGCATCTGAACAACAACAAACGTCGTCGATTACAAGCGCTTGCTTTAAAAGCTGCTCAACCAACGTTAGTTGCCGACGCGACACGTGTTTATAACCAACTACGCACTGCTTTTTCTTATGAGAACATCATTACCATCAAAAATGGCGTTGATTGTGAGAAGTTTAAGCCAATGTCGAAAGAACACGCGAGAGCAAAACTAAACCTGCCGACAGACAAACACATCATCGGTTGTGCAGGTCGACTAGAACATGTCAAAGGCCAAGACCAACTTATTAAAGCACTGACTCTTTTACCTGCAAACATGGTTGTCGCATTGGCTGGCGGCGGTACTAAACGCAATCAACTAGAGCAACTGACTAGCCGCTTGAATCTGAGTGACCGAGTCATCTTTCTTGGCTTAGTTGAAGACATGACCACGTTTTACGGAGCGTTGGATACGTTCTGCCTACCTTCACGCCACGAAGGGCTGCCGCTTTCTACACTTGAAGCTCAAGCATGCAATATTCCAACCGTCGCAATGGACGTTGGTGCCGTCGATGAAACCTTATGTCCAGTCAGCGGCGCCCTCGTCAAAAGCGGCAGCATTGTGGGGTTAGCTAGTGCGCTATTAGAAAAGCAAAATGAACGCTTTTTGTCACCTCGTCGTTACGTACTCGAAAACTTCGACATCATCAAAATGGTTTCGTCTTACAACGATATATCAGAAGGAGCTTACGCATGATTGATTGGTTGCTTGCGGGACTTTGTTTGTTTTCAGGTGCGTTGATTGTCTATCATCACGCAGCCTACCCTTTGTTACTGCGTTGGTATGCGAAAAGCCACCCCGCACGCAAAGTTGAAGAGAGTCATCGTTGCTACAAAGAGGAACAGCAAGATTGCACGTTGCCGACCATCACCGTTCTTGTTCCTGCATTTAACGAAGAACAGTGGATCGCAGACAAGATTCGTAACCTTGCTTCACTCGATTACCCAAAAAAGAAGTTGGAAGTCATTATCGCTTGCGATGGTTGCACTGATAACACAGTCGCCATTGCACAAATGACCATACAAGAAGCGATGTGCAGTGATGTCTATTTTGAGATACATGACCATCAAGTAAACCGAGGTAAAGTCGCGGTTGTTAATGAAGAAGTGACACGTATAACCAGTGATATCACGGCGATGAGTGATGTTTCTGCCCTTATTTCATTGGATGCTTTGCTTATAGCTGCCGCTCATTTTGAAAGTGACAAGGTTGGAGTGGTAAACGCAACGTATCAACTTTGTCCAACAGGCAATGAAGGCGAAAACACGTATTGGCAGTACCAAACCGCGGTTAAAGAGTCTGAGGCTTCGTTAGGTTCTAGCTTGGGTTCTCATGGCGCTTTCTACTTGTTTAGAACACACCTGTTCGAACTGCTTCCACTCAACACTATTAATGATGATTTCATCTTACCGATGCAAATCGTTAAACAAGGTTACATCGCCGAATACGAAACCCAAATGGTGGCATTAGAGCTAGAGGAATCGAACCTAGAAACGGACTTCAAAAGAAGACTTCGTATTTCAGCGGGTAACATGCAACAAGCGATTCGATTATTTGCCTTGTTCAGCCCGAAGTTCAAAGGCATCGCGTTTGCGTTCTTTTCAGGAAAAGGACTTCGCCTGCTCACTCCCTATTTAATGATTGTGTGCTTAGTGTGCTCAATCTTACTTAGCAACTACTTGGTATTTGAAGCGCTGTTATGGGCTCAAGTTGCCGTTTATACCATTGGCGTCCTTGGCTGCATCTTGCCAAAGCGTCTAGTAAACAAACCTATTTCATTAATCTCTTATTTGATAGTTGGACACTACGCCAACTTCATTGGTGGCATTCGTTACCTAATCGGACTAGAAAACTCACCTTGGACACGAGCAAATCATTAAGGACTTATTATGATGAACATCGAACAGCTATCTACCCAAAACCTATACCAATACAAAATCTCACGTGCTAAACGTACTTTCGATTTTGTAAGCTCACTGATTGCTTTGATTTTGCTAGCGCCCGTATTTCCGTTGATTGCGATGGCGATTGCACTCACTTCTCGTGGCCCTATTTTCTACCGTCAATTGCGCGTTGGTAAATCGACACCGGAGAAAATGGAAATCTTTGAGATCATGAAATTCCGTAGCATGTACGAGGATGCAGAAACTCGCTCTGGTGCAGTTTGGGCTACCGCGAATGACCCACGAATCACGCCTGTTGGCCGCTTTTTGAGAAAGACACGTCTTGATGAACTGCCACAACTGATCAATGTACTGAAAGGTGAAATGTCTCTAATTGGCCCGCGCCCTGAACGCCCTACTTTTTACACCAAACTAGAGAACGAAATTCCTTACTTTGCCGACCGCACATACGGTGTAATGCCTGGTATTACAGGGCTTGCACAAGTAAATCAAGGTTACGACACCTGTATTGATGATGTACGTCGTAAAGTAGGTTTTGACCACAGTTATGCACTAAGCCTATGTTCGGTTAAGTCTTGGATTGCCGCTGATCTCAGCATCATCTCTAAAACAATCATCGTAATGGTAGATGGTCGAGGTCGCTAAACCAGTATGGTCTAATGTGGATACAAAGCCTGTTTTCTATAAAGCCTTAGGGGGCGATTGGAAAGTCGCTAATGAAACACATAGTGCCGAATTAGCCCACGTTAACTAGACTCGCTGCTCTCGGTTCTCAGTTGAATGGTGTAATAAGGATTCTTCCCTATCAATTGACGTAAACATTGGCAATGAATGTATAACGCAGATGTGGCTTGAGTTAGGGATTAGAAATTAAGAGCTGAGAGCTCAGAGTTAAGAATTAAGAGTTAAGACGAGGAAGCTTATATTCATAGAAAACCACGGCACTTTCGTCAGAGGCTTGCTCAACAAAACCTAGCTTATTAAGTAAGTGTGTAGAGGCTATGTTTGAACGGTCGACACCGCCAATCAGTGTGGACCATGACTCGGTTTTTGCGACTTCTGTGATGAAACTCTGCAATAACTCACTCGCGAAACCCTTGCCCCAGCATTCTTCTGCAAGCAAGTAGCCAATATGAGCATCACTTTCGTCTTCTACATAAGCGAACAGAAAACCAATTAATTGATTATCGTTGGATTTCACTTGAAGTAAGCGGCTCTCCGACAACATTCGGTCGAGCCAAATTTCAGCCAGCTCACCTGACACAATACCATGAAAGTATGGTGGAAGGTTTTCAACGACTGACGGGATTAGAATGCCAGGTACTCGCTCAAGCAGAGCCGAACGTTCAGGAACAGTAAGTTCACCTGCGACTTCTTCTACTTTTAGTCTTTGAGTTTCAAACGAGATCGCCATGTGTCCTGCCCAATTTGATAAAAATGTGGATTATACACCTGCGTTCTCGTGTTGGCTTCGTTTCCAGGCTAAAGCAAACTAAAGAACAGCCACGCCTTCAACTTCAATCACTGAGTTAACATTTGCTCGCTCGATTATCTTGAGTAACGTCGTTTGAACTAATTCATTATCTCGGATTTCGGTTTCACAAGAAAAACGCTCTTCTTGAACACCATCGCCCTCACCCAGCATAAATTGAACCGCGACTTCCGTTGCGAGATCTTTGGTCGTCCCGTAATACGCTAACGTGATTTTTGGGTATCCGTGGTCGCCTTTTTTAACCTGCTTTGCGATACGTTTTTTGGCTTTATCTAAATTCATACAACTTCCTTTTAAGTCTGAAATACAAGGTGACTAGAACACCTTTTTAAACGGTAAGCAATACAATCAGCGTTGGTTATAGAGATTCCCTAGCCTCTTGATACTAATCAAGATGGTACACTCTTAACGCTTTAAAGAGTGATAGCTAGAACACAGATAACCAGTTTAAGAAATATAATGACAGCGCGTAAGAATTACGCGCCAAGAAGCGGTAGATGTTTTCGTTGTTGATAAGTTAAGGCTAACTCTAAGCACTGCTTGATTGGTGCTTTGGGAAGTGGTTCAGTTAGGTTCAAGATGATTGCCCGATTACCTTGAAATGCCAATGTGTCATCGTGCAATTCTCTGAATGTGTCGATTAGCTTTGTTTGACAGTTAAAGAACAAGTAATAGTTATTTGGCGATTTTAATTTCCAATCGATTCGAATTGGACTGCCCGTCTTAACGCTGTAACTCGGCTCGCCCCATTTCAGAGACTCTTCGACGTCACCTAAATCCAAATCAGAACAAAGTTCAAAAATTAATGCACGCAACTCTTCAAGCCGAGCTCGAACATCATCGGGATACTCGTCGAAATGTGTTTTGATTGCTCTGTCCATTCAACCTCCGATTCATTTGTTGTGATATTAAAGTCCAGCTCACTTAAAGCATAGAACCTTAAACATTAGTCCAACTTGAAACGAAAAGTGCCAAGCCTCGTAAATCAATTTTGAGTTATCTGTTCGTTAGCGGTTTTCAAGGCCAGCTTTAAACCGTCCGTATCCTTACAACCAATGTAAACATGCTTTCCATTGCTTAGGCTTAACTTAAGCGCTGAACCTATCGATGCATTATACAACCAACCATCGCTCAGCATTCGGATACCAATACCTTGATACCACTTGCTTTGATAGAACGATGTCTCGGTAATGTCTGACACTTCTACATTCTTACGCAAAAAGCCAAAGCCGAAATACCAACTTAGTACATTGTCTTTGACCTCAATGGTCATGGAGAAAAAGAGCAAAGCAATTAAGCCGTTGATGGCGTGAGCGATTAATGTCCCGGGGTTATTATCAGAGGTAACGACAATGAAAGCACTTATCGCAACAAGGATGAGCAGCAATCCCTTGTTGGATTCCTTACTATAAAACACAGTGGCAACTCCTATAGACAACGAACAATCCACTAACTAGCCAACAGTTATCTTACTGCAGCCTTTCTAAAAAATCGTAGCAAGTAATGCAGGCATACTCCCACAACTAAACCAAGTAGCATCGCCTTAATACTACCAACCCAAAGTATCAAGCCAGAATAACCTTGTCCCGGACCTAAGCCTTGTTTATTAATCACATCGACGAACATAAATCCGTTCCACAGCACATGCAGTGAGGCTGTAAATCCATGCACACAAATTGCGATGGTTCCAAGTAACTTGTACTTGCTAATGACTGGTGCGCCACAAAAAATGACAACAAGCGCAAAGGTAAAAATCAGAGGGCTAGACAATACTAAAGTGAGTGTGGTTACTTCAACGTGGCTCTCTATGCCATAACTGTATGTACAAAATACCATTGTCATTGAAAACAAAAGCGAAATGAGTGCGAACCATAGCGTTCTATTCATTGGGGTTCCCTGCCTTAATAGTGGGTTTAGGACAAATTCGATAATCGACAGGAAGAACTAATTACCAAAAATACGGCATGAGAAATGCCCTTGTTACACGACTATTCGATGGACGACTCAGACTTTCATAAACCCAATGTAACGTGAGACTTAGAACACAAGTTAGGCTCTATAAATGCGGGAGCAGAAACTTCTACGCTCTTATTGACAGAGGGGGTCATATCAACGCCGCCTTAAGCGGACAAAAATAGTTGGTTACACTTGTTGAGGCACGAAACATAACCAACTGTTTTTGTTCCGTTTAAAGGCCTTGTTAAGTCTCGGCTTCATCGCATACTAACTCAGCAGGTTCTTCAACTTCATCACCTGGTATGCAACCAATAAGAAAGCGTACAGGCTTGGATAAAGCCTTATGTACTTTTAACGCTTTAGCTGTAAATGAATCAACTTTATCGATTAATTTTCCCAAGCGTTCGATAACATTTGAATTAGATTTAGCAACATTTGAAAGTTCGTCTTGATTTGCGACGACCATCCCTATAGTAGATTGTAGTGATTGCTTCAGCCCTTTAGCACCATTAATTTTGTACATTGATAATGCAGTTCGTAAGCGTTCAACTTCTTCGAGAAGTGTAATTCTTATTCCAGACTCTAGAGAACTGCTTAAAATTGAGTCGAAGAGTTCTTCAATAAGTTTGGTAACTACTTCTAGATCTTCTTTAGCTAAGGTTTCTTCTTTATAAGTTGAAGAGAGCAGATCAGAGCAGAATTGAAGCCTAGTCATTACACCATCACTCAGTTGTTGTTTTTGCCCTTTCCAAGTAGCATTCAAATTAAGTGGGAATATGGCTCGCTCAACTTGTGGAAATGAGGATAGATATAACTCGGTGTTAGCACCCTCATTCATTTTAATTAAGTCCTTAACTTGCTCTCCTAATTGATAAACCTCAATTACTTTTTTCGTAATTGCGGAATCGTTAGTTTCATCTTCATCTAAAATTTGAGCCCATACTTGTCGGACTTTTTGCTCATCTTTTTTAGCTTTAGCTTGGTTTAGAATGTCGTAAAAGCGACCTGCAGGGTTATCTAGATCAATCAAATTTTAACCTCATATAATTAAGAGACTTAACAGCTCTTAGACAGAAAAATTCTGCATTTAAATACAGAATCATTCCATCTAGTTTAATATGCACACAAATTTACCACGATTAATCACAGCATTTCAGTGACTTAAAACATAGATAAACTCATTTAATGGCAAGATACAGAATATTTCCGCATAGTATGATTCTAGCGAACACCCTCTAACACTGTGCATAAACACAACCCCCCTACACATACCCCAAACACAAAAAAGCCTGCCATCTATGCGAACATAAATGGCAGGCTTTATACGTTAATTAAATTTGTTTGTGGCTAGCTTACGCGGCTTCGAATGCGAGGGCTTTCTTCTCTACTTGGCGGAAAATCAGCGTTAGTATGCCGTTTACTGCTAAGTAGAATGCGCCAGCAATGCCGAACACGGTTAGCGTGTCGTAGGTTTGGCCGTTGATACGCTGAGCGTAGCCCATCAAGTCCATGATGGTGATGGTGCTTGCCAGTGACGTACCTTTGAAAACTAGAATCACTTCGTTCGAGTAAGCTGGAACGGCGCGGCGTAGTGCATATGGCAGTAACACTTTCAGCGTTGCGATTTTGTCCATACCAAGTGCGCGACATGCTTCCCACTGCCCTGCTGGAATGGCGTTGAATGCGCCTCTGAACAGTAGCGTGCTGTATGCCGCGGTGTTCAAAGCTAATGCTAACATTGCGCAGAACCAAGGTTGGCTTAACCAAGTCCACATGAAGCTTTCACGAATCCAATCGAACTGACCCGGGCCGTAATACACCAAGAAGATTTGAACCAACAATGGTGTGCCAGTGAACAGCGTGATGATGCCACGAGTGAACCAGTGAATCGCAGGTATTCTTAGGATTAGCGTTACCGTCATCAGCAGTGACAAGATACAACCAACAAGCAATGAAGCGCCTGTGAGTTGAAGACTGGTCACTAAGCCTTCAAGCATTTGAGAGAGGTATTGTTGATTCATGCCATTGCCCCTTTGTTACCCAAACCTTGAATAGAGAACTTACCATCAATCACTTTTACCAATCTTTGTGTGATTAAAGTGATGACCAAGTAGATTGCTGCTGCTGTCGCGTACCAAGTAAATGCTTCGTGCGTTGCAGCGGATGTTAGTTGTGCTTGTTTCAACAAATCCGTTACGCCAATCAGCGATACTAATGCAGTGTCTTTTAGTAACACTAACCATTGGTTGGTTAACCCTGGTAGTGCGTGTCTTACCGCTTGAGGTAAAACTATACGAAAGAATGAACGTGATTGAGAGATACCAAGCGCGCTTGCTGCTTCTCTCTGCCCTTTGCTTACTGCTTTTAATGCACCACGCAAGGTTTGCGAAGCGTAAGAAGCAAAGATAAGTGACAGTGCAACAACACCAGATAAGAACGGGCTCACTTCTATGAAGTCGCCAGTGATCATGAACAGAACTTGTGTCGAACCAAAGTAGATAAACAGTACGACCAGAATTTCTGGTAAACCACGAACAATCGTCACAAATGCAGTCGTTGGCCATTTGATTGCAATACGACGAGACATCTCACCACTTGCAAACAAAACTGCTAGAACCAATCCAACCAATAGGCTTACGAACGCAAGCTGAACAGTCATCCAGCTTGCTTCGACGAGCCCTAAAGAGTAACCCGTTAATTCCATAAATTACTTACCGAAGTACTTGTTGAAGATCTTGTCGTATTCGCCGTTCGCTTTCACTGCTGCAAGTGCAACGTTAAGCTGGTCTACAAGTTCTTGGTTGCTCTTGTTTACTGCGATGCCAAAGCCGTTACCGAAGTACTCTTGGTTTGTTACTTGGTTGCCAACGTACGTTAGGTTGTCTTCTTTCTTGAACCATTCTGCTACAACGGCTGTGTCACCGAATACAGAATCGATACGACCGTTTTTCATGTCGATGAATGCATCTTGGTAGCTTGAGTAAGGTACCGCTGTTACGCCAGTCATTTGCTCAAGTAGGAAGCTCTGGTGAGTAGAACCGTTTTGAACGCCAACACGCTTACCTTCTAGTGCTGCTTGGTCTGCTACTTTGCCTTCGAAAGAAATGAATGCTGCAGAGTTATCGTAGTATGCGTTAGAGAAGTTCACTTGTTTAAGACGCGCTTCTGTGATGTCCATTGCCGAGATAGCCGCATCGTAACGTTTGAATTTAAGTGCAGGGATCAAGCTATCGAATGCTTGGTTGTGGAAAGTACACGTTGCTTTCAGCTCTTCACAAAGTGCGTTTGCTAAGTCTACGTCAAAACCCTGAATTTGGTTGTTCTCATCCATGTATTCGAATGGTGCGTACGTTGCTTCCATCGCGAATTTGATTTCTTCTTTAGCCGCTGCGTTGAAAGAAGCAAGGCCGATAAGTGAAGCTAGTAGAATCTTTTTCATTTTGTTACTCCGAATACTGTGTAATAGCGGCCTGTGGCCATTCTTATAATTTGATTGTTTTAATTGATGTTGTGTTTAGCTAGATCTAGTGAGTCAACTTTCTTTTAATAAGTGACTTACTTAATGAGTCAAATATTCAGCAAACTCAGGTGTCTGCGGATTAACGAATGAATCGCTGGTGCCGTGTTCAACGATGTACCCTTTCTCTAGGTACAGAACGTGGCTAGCAATCTTCTTCGCGAAATCGACTTCATGCGTCACGACCACTTGGGTAATGCCCGTTCCGCTCAATTCTTTAATAATGCTCACGACTTGGTTGGTGATCTCAGGATCAAGCGCCGCTGTTGGTTCATCAAACAACAACACATCCGGTTTCATCATCAGCGCACGTGCAATCGCAACACGCTGTTGTTGACCGCCAGACAGTTGAAGTGGCCAAGCGTCTGCTTTGTCGGCAAGTTGAAGTGTCTTTAGGACTTCTTGCGCTTGCTTAATCGCTTCTTGCTTATCCAAACCCGCCACTTTGGTTGGTGCTTCAATCAAGTTTTCCATCACCGTCATGTGTGGCCATAAGTTGTATTGCTGGAACACCATGCCGACTTTACGACGAAGTTTAAGCCCCTGCTTCTCTTGGATTTGGCTTGAAAAATCGAATTGCTCATTCGCAATGTCTAATTCGCCGTTGTCCGCGATTTCAAGCAGGTTCAATACACGCAGTAATGAACTCTTGCCCGCGCCGCTTGGGCCAAGCAATACCAAGGTTTCGCCACTCTCACAGTCGAAACTGATGTCGTGAAGAACTTGGGTATCACCGTATGATTTGTTGATGCTCTTTACTTGAATACTCATGCCACAATACTGCATTAATTGTCATTTGTTGGTTATTCTATTCAATCCGAGTTTTTATGCAAGAAAAATGTATAAAAAACTACTTTGTTGAATTTTTGTAACAAATATTCCACAAAAAACAGTCGCTATAACTGGTCTTACAACCAAAACTTATAAGTCATTGATAAAGCTAATATCGAGATAAATAGCAAACGTTTTGCTATCAATTTATAAATCATCGCACGGTTGCTTGTTTATGTGTGCACTCTCCTATCAACGCTAATTTACTTGCATAAAAATTAGGGTTAAATAGCTTGGTTTCCTATCAAACTGACTGGATCAAAATGCTTAGTTTTCCTTTAAGGTCGTTTCGAATTATTCACTTAGTGTTGATGAAATATTGGAAATTGAGTTTCCTAGGGAGCGTCACAGCGCAATAAATGCTTTAATGGGTTCGATTCTCAACAACAATTACTGCCCAGCGAACAACGCGCAGTACAGGCAATAAGTCATAAAGCAATTAGCAACAAGCAACAAGCAACAAGCTACCTATTTTTAAAGCGACAACACATTAAGGCAGTCATATGCAAAACGATGTCTCTTCTACGCTCGACTCGAACCAGCGACAGACTCAGCGATCGACTCAACAAGCGCCAGAACCCAAACCTGAAAAAAAAAGCCTCAGTATTTTGTTTGAGCTGAGTAAATTCATTCAGCCTTATAAAGGTCGTGTTA
The DNA here is from genome assembly GCF_041470505.1 of Vibrio sp. 10N.261.55.C5. Taxonomy (NCBI): domain Bacteria; kingdom Pseudomonadati; phylum Pseudomonadota; class Gammaproteobacteria; order Vibrionales; family Vibrionaceae; genus Vibrio; species Vibrio sp. 10N.261.55.C5. Next base: position 47,427 of record NZ_JBFRMS010000051.1, on the reverse strand, counting down.
TTGCTGCGTTGATCGCGTTGATCTTCACAGCGAGCTTAACCCTTTCAGTCGGACACGGTATTCGTCTTCTTATCGACCAAGGCTTCAGCCAACAATCGTTGTCAGACTTAGGCAGCGCGATTCAATTCATCATGGTGGTGGTCGTGCTGATCTCGATTGGCACCTTCTTCCGCTTCTATTTGGTCTCTTCTGTTGGTGAGCGAGTAAGTGCGGATATACGCCTGTCGGTTTTCAATCACGTGGTGACGCTGCACCCGAGTTACTTTGAAACCAATGGCAGTGGCGACATCATGTCGCGAATCACCACGGATACTACTCTGCTTCAAAGCATCATAGGTTCATCGTTCTCTATGGCGATGCGCAGCGCGTTGATGTGTATTGGTGCAATCATCATGCTGTTTGCGACCAATATTAAGCTGACGTTGATTGTATTGGCCTCGGTGCCATTTATCTTGATTCCGATCCTTGTTTATGGGCGCCGTGTAAGAGCCCTATCTCGCCAAAGCCAAGATTCCATGTCTGATGTGGGTTCTTACGCAGGTGAGGCAATTGAGCACATTAAAACGGTGCAAAGCTACAGCCGAGAAGAGCAAGAGAAAGCATCATTCGCGGTAGAAGTGGAAAAGGCGTATGAGATTGGTCGCCAGCGTGTAAAACAGCGCGCGATTCTTATTTCTGGCGTTATCGTGATTGTATTTAGTGCTATTGCAGGCATGCTTTGGGTTGGTGGCAGTGATGTTATCAACGGCACTATGTCGGCTGGTGACTTAGCCGCGTTTGTGTTCTACGCAATTATGGTTGCTTCATCGTTAGGTACGATTTCTGAAGTGATGGGTGAACTGCAACGCGCGGCAGGTGCGACCGAGCGATTAATCGAGATCCTACAAGTTGAAAGCCATATTGTTGCGCAAGTTGCGAATCCAACTTCGCTTGCTAACGTAACGCCAGAAGTTGCATTTGATGATGTGACCTTCTGTTATCCATCAAGACCGGACCAACCCGCAACAAGCAACCTCACGCTTACTGCCCATGAAGGCAAAGTGTTGGCACTGGTTGGCCCGTCTGGCGCAGGTAAAACTACCCTGTTCGAACTGCTGCAACGTTTCTACGACCCACAAGTGGGTAAGGTCACCTTAGGCGGTGTTGAACTGAATCAGTTTGATCCTAACGAGCTAAGAAAGCAGATGGCATTGGTACCGCAACAACCTGCTCTGTTCAGTAACGATGTGTTCCATAACATTCGCTACGGCAACCCGCAGGCAACAGACGAGCAAGTGATCGAAGCGGCGAAGAAAGCGCACGCACACGAGTTCATTCAAAACCTACCTGATGGCTACAACAGCTTTCTTGGTGAACGTGGTGTAAGGCTTTCTGGTGGGCAGAGACAACGTATTGCTATCGCACGTGCCATCTTGAAAGATCCAAATATTCTATTGTTGGATGAAGCAACCAGCGCACTAGACAGTGAAAGTGAGCATCACGTACAACAAGCGTTAGAAGAGTTAATGCGTGGCAGAACGACGATCATTATCGCCCATCGATTATCAACAATTAAACACGCCGACCAAATTGCGGTGCTCGATAAAGGACAACTAGTAGACATCGGCGACCACCAGTCTCTCATTAATAGCTGCGAATTGTACCAACGCTTGGTTGAGCTGCAATTCAAACACCTTAGTGCCTAACTATTGAGTGGATGTGCAACTAAGTCACTGACATTGTGTGGTTTCAAGCTTCAAAAACTTAAATCACGCGTGTTGCAGTTTTGTTAATTTAGCGGTAGGGTTTTTATTCCAATAACAACTTATCCCTACATAATAATAAGAGAGTTCGCATGGAAGCACTATTATCTGGCTACCCGGTAGTAACAGAAATCCCTGTCGCTTGGGGAGAAATGGACGCACTCAATCACGTTAACAACGCTGTATATTTTCGCTATTTCGAAACCGCTCGCTTAGATTTTTTCAAGCACGTCGAGCTGATGGAAGAGATGGCGATTACCAAAGTTGGTCCTGTTCTTGGTGACACTTACTGTAAGTATTTCCGCCCAGTCACGTATCCAGATACCTTGATGGTCGGCTCACGTGTTACCGATATTCAAGATGACCGATTCACCATGGAATACGCGATTGTCAGTAAGGCTCAACAGAAACTGACGACCGTTGGCACTGCGACTATCGTGATGTTTGATTTTGCTTCGAACCAGAAAGCCCTGCTCTCGCTGCGCTTAACCAATGAAATCGAAAAGATGAACACGTTGAAAAGCCCATGCTTCAAACAAGAAGCCGTGACAGAATAACGTATTCGTTGGTTGAGAAAGATTCAGAAAGTTTCAGACATTAAAAAGGCCACTCGATTGAGTGGCCTTGTGTTTATTGGTTCAAAGTGCTTATAAGCGGTTGAGCGTTATAAACCTTGAACGCTCTTTGCGTTAGAAGCTATAAGCCTTACAGCCCATAGACATTGAACCCTATAAACCTTGTACGCTATAGACCTTGCACGTACTGAGCATTAGTTCGAACTTCAACCATCTGCTCTAGGTTCTGTTGTGAACCTTCAACGCCGTTCAGTAGCGCTTCGAAATGCTTGATAAGCTCAACTTTGTCTTTCACTTCTTTAGAACCTGCACCGATGTTGGTTAGGTCAATGAAGAACTCGTCGAACAGACCAGAGAAGTCAGTTACTGCGTCGTGGTTCAAGAACTGCTCGTGGTTGTAAATGCTTGGGTAGCCACCCTTCTGTTTATCAACCGCAAAAGAGATGCCTTTCACGTTGGTAATCGTGGTCGCTTTCTCACACTTCAACATACAACCTGCTTCGATGCTTGGCTTGTTACAACCCACGGTTCTTTGGAAGAAACACTGACGGCTGGTCATCATCAAGATTGGGTGGTAAATGCTGTAGAACAGTTTGAAGTTCTCTGGGCGACGAATATGACGAATCTGACCTTTGTTGATCTCGTTCGAAATGAATGCGCCTGCACAGTTCAGCTCTTCTTTCAGAGTAACCAGTGCGTGAGAGTTGGTCGTGTTCATGAACGGGCCTGCAACCCACTCAATACCCATCTCGTAAGCTTTGTAAGCAATACCCGTGTTGTTGGTTACGATGCGAGCTGGCTTGATCTCTTCAAGAATACGAACCGCTTCGTCGTAATCTTTACCGATCAATACCGCTGGGAACCAAGGAATCAAACGTGGGTTTGCTGCCAAGATGTCGATGTACTTGTTACAACGCTTCTTGAAGCTTTCTGGAAGTTTGAAGTAAACATCCGCGTCAGTCACGTCACACAGGTGTAAGTCTTCTACATCGGCGATAAGCATCGACATAGTCGGCTTCTCGTTCACTTTAGGGTGCTGAGGCAGTGCTGGCACTTCAACGTGCTTAATCACTTCCACAGAGCCGTTCAGAATGAAGTCGATCTCGTCTTTTAGGTCTGAAACTTCTTTTAGAGGAATCAACAAGCCTGCATCCACTTCACTGAAGTCGTGGCTTTCTAGCGTGTGAACTGCACTCTTCACGTTTTTGAAGCGCTTCTCAAGTAGCTCTTGAGTAATCGCCTTCTCTTCAACCGCTTTCAATAGCGATTTAGATTGAAGAGTAAAGTTCTCTTTTGGCGTGTTCACAGTCACCGTAAATGGTTGACCCACTTTTGCGCTGAACGACAGTGCTACTGGTGTCTTGCGAATATCAAGGAACTCGATCTTGTCACGCATTTCGTTACCAAGAACGTCTTTCGCTTGGTGAAGTTCGTTGGTCACTTCTTGAATCTGTACAACTGAGATTTCGTTGTTCTGCTCCGTCGCTTTTTCAACAGCGTAGTTCATGCTGTTGTCGCGCGGGTTATCGATGAACATGTCTTTCGTTAGGTTGCCCTTTAGGAAAGAGTTGGTGAAATCACGGTTGAATACTTTGTGCAGGTTCGAATCGTCTTCGATCAACAAACCACTTTCTACAAAGCTATCAATCTGTTTACGCCATGTGTCTACCACAGTGTAAACGTAGTGTGCGCCTTTAATACGGCCTTCTACTTTCAATGAGTCGACTTGCGCATCAACCAATTCAGGTAGGTCGTAGTAAGCTGAGTTATCTTTCAGGTTAAGTGGGAACTTGTTGCCCGCGTTGGTGATTTCGTACTCATCACGACACGCTTGGCTACAACGACCACGGTTACCTGAGTTACCCACACTTACTGAGCTTGAGTAACATTGACCAGAGAATGCGATACACAGAGCGCCGTGTACGAACACTTCGGTTAATACGTCGTGATCGTGTGCCACTTCCGTCAGCATCTTGATTTCAGGCAGGTTCAACTCACGAGACAAGTTAACGCGCGTCGCGCCAATCTTAGACAAGAACTTAATCTGACCTTCGTTGTGCGTAGTTAACTGAGTCGACGCGTGAACGTCTAACGATGGGAAATGCTTCTTAACCAGGTTGAATAAACCCAAGTCTTGAACAATGATGCCGTCCACTTTGGTGTTCACAAGCTGGTTCAGCAGTTTGGTGATGCTCTTAGTCTCGTGCTCCAGTAGCACAACGTTAAGAGTCAGGAACACTTCACAGCCGTATTCATGAGCAAGGCGAATCACACCATTCAATTCGTCTAACGACAGGTTAGAGGCTCTGTTACGAGCGTTGAATGTGTCTAAACCACAATAAACTGCATTAGCACCCGCTACGATGGCGGCTTTTATCGCTTCTACATCGCCACCTGGGGCTAATAACTCAATTTTTCTGCTCATTTTTGAAGTCGCTCACTTACTTATAATTTTTAAGCCGCGTATTCTACCCACATCACGATCTCTTTACCACCGTACAACACTTTTCAAACTAAATGACCTCAATAATGCCGAACGAATCCGATCTACCTATCCTTTATTCTTTACGCCGTTGCCCTTATGCAATGCGCGGACGAATGGGCATCGCACTATCACAGCAAAAAGTGTTACTTCGAGAAATCGTTACCAAAGACAAGCCTAGCGAACTATTGGCCAGTTCGCCAAAAGGAACAGTGCCTGTATTGGTGTTACCCAATGGACAAGTCATTGAACAGAGCTTGGATGTGATGAACTGGTCACTTCAACAAAACGATCCTCAAGATCTTCTGCGTTCAAGCAATCCAACGCTTAGCGAACAAGTTCAGCAGCTCATTAAAACCAACGATGAAGAATTTATTGGTCACTTAGAAAGGTATCGTGCATCGGTTCGTTACCGAAACATCGATGTTGAACAACGCCGACAAGCCTGCGAAACCTTCATTAAGCAGTTAGAAGTGCGACTTACCGATCAGCCCTACTTTTTTGGAGAAAGCCCAAGCTTGGCCGATTTTGCGGTGATGCCTTTCGTCAGTCAGTTTGTGCGAGTCGAAAAGAAGTGGTTTGTGAAATCGGAATATCAAAACGTAGGACGTTGGTTAAGAGCGCACCTTGAAAGTAAGCTCTACACCCAAGTCATGAAGCAATACCCTTTGTGGAATGAAACCAAGCAAGATTGTCTTTTTGGATAACTTAAGAGAATTTTGGGTGACTTAAGGGTATCTAGGGTGATCTAGGGGAATTCTGGAATAGATAATTCCTAGGTATTAAAGTAGTTACGTGACACTGTATCTTCTTTGTAAAGAACAGATATTCAAAGGCTTAACTGGGATTCCGTTGTCTCTTTACCGGTAACTACTGTCTCTTAACTGGCAAACACAGTCTAAGCTAAGCCTTTTGTTCATTTTAACCTGATCACTGAATCGCTATCGAAATCTCGACTTCAGTTTCACCTTTGTATAGTTCAAAATCTGTCGTGTAAGTTCTCACATGTGGGCAGTCAGCAGCGCTGAAATACGCCCACACTTCACCCCATAGGTCGATCACAGCTTGTGGTAATTCACCTTCAGCAGAAAACGTTAAGTATTTACCTGCTTGTATTTCGGTTTCTACAAGCGTATCAACATTCTGATCCGTAAGTGCATTAGTACACGCGATAACATCAAATTCGCCCGTAAAGTCAGACTCGTAGTTGGTGTAAACGCCGTATACCTTTGAGTCTGGGGTCAGCTTAGGAAAAGCTTGTTCGAAAAAGCCTTGCCACAATTGCCCAATTTGCGCCTTAGCCGGATCAACCTCATCGGTATTGTTGGTTCTTACCGAGAAACCATATGCTTTTACCGCTTCTAATATTTGTTCTTTCACTCTTCTATTTCCTAAGCCATTTTCTTAAACCAGAAGGTTCAGTACGCGTTGAATCGAATTCTAATCTTGAATCTCTTTGTGTCCACATTTTTCACAGACAAGGTGACGAGAAAACTCATCCATTGACGCGACAAACGGGCCAAGGAACCAACCTTTTATCATGCCTGCCCAAAACTCACTTCGCTTTTGGTTAGGTTTGTCTGCAAACGCACTCGTCTTTCTGACCAACACAACAACATGTTGTGTCTCTTCTCTGCACGCGGTGCAATAGCATTGTTCTATGGTTCTATTCATTTGAAAGCCTATGACGTTTTGAATGAAACATGCTGAAAGTGAGGGTTGTCGACACAGACATCCAATGTCGCTATTTGAGTTAATACGACAAGTTGTTGCTCGCCTTGAGTACTGACTTTAATGCACTCTTCACGGCTGTCATTGCGCTGGGTATCTAACCCGACACATTCAATCTGCTCGCCAGACTTCAGCGTTAACTTGATTGGGTATCGGTGCATGCACACAATTTCAATATAATCGTAATCGTTGCAACTAATCATAATACCCCTCCAATTCATCCACCACGCTAATGCGACACGCCATACTATGCAATATCTTTACAATCAATAAGTTACTCGTATCACAATCGCATTGCCATAATCAGATTATTGAGTAATTTGTTAAATTTAATCTCGTTCTCACCATTCACATTTCATCTGTGAACGACAATTTAAGGCTTCAAGAATCCTTTCCAATAATGGTACAAACCACCAATGTCTGAAGAACACATTAGCGACATTGCGCCTTTGATTTGTTCTTCGCTCCATTCCCACCATTTCATTTCTAGCAACTGAGCGATTTCAGTCTCATTGAAACGATAACGGATATGGCGTGCTGGGTTTGAACCGACAATCGAGTATGGCGCGACATCTTTAGTCACAACCGCTCGACTTGCGATGATGGCTCCGTCACCAACCTTAACACCACTCATGATCATGGCTTCTGTACCAATCCACACATCGTTACCAATCACGGTATCACCAGAGCGTTCAAAGCCGTCTATCGCACCTTCAAACTTCTCATCGTCTTGATAGAAAAACGGGAAGGTACTCACCCACTGGTTTTGGTGGCCTTGGTTGCCCGCCATCATAAACACGGCGCCAGAACCAATCGAGCAGTAGCTGCCAATGATCAGCTTATCGATGTCGGTTCTATCCGGTAATAGGTAACGCGCACAGTCATCAAAGCTGTGGTTATGGTAGTAACCCGAGTAATAGCTGTGCTCGCCCACGATGATGTTTGGGTTGGTCACTTGTTCTTTGAGTGACTTTCCAACAAACGGGCTTTCAAAATAGTTTTTCATGGTTGTACTCTTAGTTTCGTTCTTTTAGTTAGGTACTTTTGTTGCGTGTTGATGGTTGTAACTTGTTTATATTAGTGTAAAGGCAAACGTGCCCTATCGACCGCCTGCAATATCAATAAACGAGCCGGTGACATACGAAGCTTCGTCTGACAATAACCATGCGATAGAGTTAGCGACTTCTTCTGGTGTGCCACCTCGTTGTAACGGTAACTGCGAAGCTAGTCTGTCTACGCGATCTGGCTCTCCGCCGTCTGCATGCATCTCAGTATAAATACAACCTGGCCTTACGCCATTCACTCGGATATTGCGTGAAGCTAATTCAAGCGATAAGCCTTTGGTGAGTGAATCCATCGCACCTTTCGATGCTGCGTAATCCACATACTCAAACGGTGCGCCAGTGCGAGAAGCGGCAGACGATACATTCACAATCGAACCCGCGCCATCGGCTTGTTTGATAAAGGCTTTACTGCACAGAAAGCAGCTTGATACGTTGGATTTCATAACCTTTTCAAAGCGATCCAATTCAATATCAACCAATGGTGACTGGGTAAACAAGATCCCGGCATTATTAACCAAGTGAGTCACTGGACCTAGCTTGTTACGAGCAATCTCGAATAAGGATTTCACGTCCGATTCAACAGACACATCCGCACGCACACTAATCGCGGTTCCGCCTTGTTCGCGAATCTCATTCACTAGATCTTCAGCTCGCGACTCATTGTGTATGAAGTTAACGCATACAGCATAGCCTTGACTGGCCAACAATTTAGACGTCGCTGCGCCAATGCCTCGGCTTCCGCCGGTTACAACCACTACCTTGCTCAATGAAACCTCCTAATGTTTACTTATTCTGTGCAACCTGATTATTCGATACGACCTAGTTGTTCGTGACAAACTGATCGTATCGATACAAACTAATTGTTCGATACGATCTGAACCCACTGCGATCGCCACGCCGGCACTTCGAATGGGTCTGGCCAAAACTCAGTTTGCTTTTGAATTAAACCGTCAACCACCGTGTGAAAGGTGATCACTCGGCCTTTCAACACACTGTCAGTGACCGAAACGTCCGTGACTACCGTATCACCTTCACAGACAATCGAATTGAGCGTGAATTCCCAAACACCATTGGCTGGGTATTCAGTATTGATTGCAGTGAAGTTGTCGCGCCCTAACGTCAATTCAGACGACTGCGGCCAATAGCCTTCAAAATCTGCGGTTAGCCATTCACCTGCCTTTGCAAAATCATTACTGCGCATTGCATCCCAAAATCCCAATACCACTTGTTTTGGTGTCATTATTCTTCCTTAAAGTTATTTACGTGTGGTGATTTTTAAATGTCTGCTTCGTTATGCGTACTTGCTAATGATCGTTAAAAGATCATCGACACTGTTAGCAATGTAATCGGGCTTGGTTTGCCAATTTTCAGGTTTCGATCGGCTATAACCTGCTGCAACGGCAATCACTTTTGCGTTTTTACCCAGCGCGGCTTCAATATTGCGAGCAAACTGTGTGTCCGCTTCATGGTCACCGATGTACATCAAACAAAGCTCGTTAGTCGGATCTGCGCCAAATATGTTCTCGACACATTTCACACCACCAAATGGATGGGGTTTTTGGTTGCCGTTCGAGACATCGTCATAGCCCACGACCGATTTAAACAAATCGCCGATGCCATAACTGTCGAGTACACCACGAATATTCAATTGAGAGTTTTGAGAGCAGATCCCATGTGGAAGATGAGCAAAGTGATTAACCACGGTTTCCATTCCTTCAAACAAAGCAACGGCTGTTTGGTTTTTCTCTTGATGCTCTGCCCACATTCCACCAGCGATCAACATTTCATCGTGTGATAAGCCGTAATAGTCGATATATAAGGCTTGCCAGTTTTTAGCCCCGTGGTTGGCTTCATGATAAAGCGCTTCGCTAAGCAAATATTTAGGTAAGTTGTCGCCTGACAAGTGTGGCGCGACTAAAGAGATAATGTCTTTTGTGATTGCGATATTCTTTGGAACGGAATTGACTATGGTTCCATCGTAATCCCAAAGGATGGCATCTAACTTCATACACTATCTCTTTGTTTCGATTAGTAATTTGAATTTATCATTCATAAGCCTATTTAGGGCAATTTTATTGTCTTGAATTTCGAAATTTGTCGAATAGAAGCAAAGCTAGAGAACAAACCGTTACTAGCAAACAAAAACCAAACAGTGTTTGCTCACATCACTGCTTTATCAATTGCAATATATGCGTATAATCCCCGCTCCATTGCGCTATCGCCGTTAAAAATAGCGCCATTCAACATTTTTAATGAGTACCCAATGTCGAAACTATTTTTCAAAGGCCGTATCGAAACAAGACAGAACCACGTTCTTGCTGGCTACAACGTAAACCGCGATGTGAAAGCGGGTACTGAAGAATCTCCAATCGCAGTAATGGTTCAAACTGAAGCGCGCAAAGCAGAAGTTGAAGCACTAGCCGCTGAAAATACTATCTTCGTTACTGTTACAGTCGACGCAGACAAAGAAGAGAACACCATCGAGCTTGATACTCTACTGAACAAGCCAAAAACGATGACGTTTGAAAAGACCCCTAACCGTAACGATCCGTGTTCTTGCGGCAGCGGTAAAAAATACAAGAAGTGTTGTGCATAAGGCTTCTCACTCAAACTGCCAATAGCACGATGAGTTAAGTAATATCTAACGGGAAGATCATTGAGGTCTTCCCGTTTTTATTTGCCTAAGCCAAACTCACAAACTCAGTCGAGGTTGTCTGGTGTATTCAGATATGTTCCACATTGGGTACATTTGTAATCACCTGTCGCGCCCGAACCTGTAACACCAAAAGATAGAAACTCCGATAAAATTCGTTGGAGTAAGCTCGGTTCTTTATCTTCAGCTTGTGGTGCCTTTTGCACTTGGCTACTGAACATCGTGTACCTATGCAGTGTAAGTTCCTTACAGTTACAGCAGAACGCTCTCGTCTTCTCACTTCCATACATAATATCTATAGCCTTAATTCAAAGCACAAATTCAACACATGGCAAATATGCCACATGTTGAGTTAAATCTATATATTTTCATGAAGTTATGAGCAAATTAAAGCGTTTCAAAGAAAGGTAAGCTCTCGACTGTTAAGTGACGTGTTGATGAACAAAGTTATTCAATTCAGTCACGCTTCTGATGATGTAAACCTCTTTCTCTTTAGCGCGCAATTCTAACTGCGCTTTAAAGTCGTCATTCCAAAATTTAGGACACAGTTTTAGTGTCTTATAACTTTGTATCGTGCCTTTTATAACTGAACTTCCATCAGGCCAGCCTTCAGGTTTAACGAATAGACCTTTGAGCATTCGCTTGGTTACAAACCAGTAGCTAATTGAATAAGGAAGGTCGATATAAACCAAGGTATCAGCTGCATCTAAACGTGTGTTGAACGAGCCTAGAGGGCCAAAACCATCGATGATCCAGCTTTCTGACTTAAGTATGCTCTCATGAGCCTGCTCGAACACTTCACGCTCAACAAACTCTCCGTTGGCCTTATAAACAATAGAGTCCAACTGGTGAAGCTCTATGCCTGTAGCTAGAGCCAACGCCTTGCTGATTGTGGACTTTCCACTCCCAGGTTTGCCAAAAACCGCGACCTTTTTCATATGACTTCCTCTATTCAGATAAAACCCATAAGACAGCGACAAAAAACCCACCTTACGGGTGGGTTCGATAAACAAAGCGCATCAACAATCCCACCATTCCTATGGAATGATGATAATTCGTTGGTTAGATTGCGCTAAATTCAGTTTCATAAAACTACTTTTATATACTGTTGCTTAGTTGTCAACACAATGACTAATGGGCGATATCATCGTCATATCGCACCCATTAATAGTCTTAATGAGTGCTTATTGATCTTGGTTATTTTGCTTTCTTTTTCGCCACTGTCGCTTCTGATAGCTTGCTTAGTACACCCGATACTTTCTTAACGACCTCGTCACAGCCATTGATCGCGTGACGCTCTACCAAGTAATTAGGATCGTTGTAAGACAACCATACTTTCTTATTAGAATCCTCAGTGACTAACACCTTCTGCGGTAAATCTATCGCGACTTCTTGAGCACATTGCATTAATGGTGTCCCTACTTTCGGGTTACCAAAGATGATGACTTCCGTTGGTCTCAATTCAAGATCGACCTTACTCGCGTTTTTCTGATGGTCGATTCTCGCAAACAAGGTCAAACCTTTGCTCTTGGCGATTTCTTCAAAGCGGTCAGCGGTCTCTTTCACTGAATAATTACTTTGGTATTTAATCAAACCATCAGAAGCCGCAGCTGAAAATGATACCGAGAGTAAAATGGCGCATAGTGGTAGTAGTTTTTTCATCGTCACCTCTGAGATTTAACCTAATCAAACTTACATTCATAGCGCCACTTCCAAATTCAGCGACGTAACCCATGTCAGTATAGACGCGATTCCATTCTCAGTTTGCAGAGAGGATCACTTTTCTAATGCGTCTTATTATCATCAGTTTAGGTGGGGATTTTTTCAAAAGTTAAACACACGATCAGTGCCACGATTTGGTTCCACATTTCTCACATTGGTATTCGTAATCACTGTCTACATAAAAACCGGGAACATTATGGTCACCTCTAAACAATAACGTCACCAGGTACTCCATCAACACGCCTAACTTCCATTGTTTCTTTTCAGATTCAGCGTCCGCTTTAGATTCAGCATCGGAAGCGCTAACAGCAAGGTGCGGGGTAAGTGCGTCGCACTGCTCACAGTGATAAGGGTGTTTAATATACTTATTATCAAGCATTTATATAAGCCAACTGATATTTATAAATTTAATACATACTAACAACTTATCACTCGGTTCTCGAACTTATTGTTGTCCACTAGAGTTTTATTAGAAAGAAATGAGACACAAGGTAAGTGCCATGCATCTTGAATCAGTTACCATCGAGATCTCCCTCATTGAGCCGCTAAAGCTATACTTACGCTAAGGTATGAAATTAGCTTTTACTTTAATAACCCTTTGTCTGCAGCGCATTCAAGTTGTACTTCTAGTTCTTTCCATAGAGCACGACTGCCTTTAGAAATACGCTCGCCATTGAAGGTCAGTACTTTGTCTTTAGATACGTTGTGCTTCTTCCAGCTGTGACCACCACCATGGATGTTATGAAGCAAAGGCGGCACTCTATCGATCGCCTTACCAAATCTGGCTTCTGGTGACTCACCTGCTTCGAACTCAAGCCATAAATCCAAATACTCGCTTCTTGAATGGCTCGGTAATGATTTCAGCAAGCGCTCAACGCAGTTTCTCTCTTTGAGCTTGTTTTCTTCGGTTTCACTGGCATAAATGATGGTGTCTCCGGCATCGATTTCCCCAAGATCATGAATCAGCAGCATCTTCATTACTCGCGTAATATCGATTTCTTCATTGGCATAGTCTTTCAACATGAGTGCGCTCAAACAGACGTGCCAACTGTGCTCAGCGGAGTTTTCATATCGATCCAATCCAACCGGTTTTGTCTGTCGATGAACATCCTTTAATTGTTCAATCTCGACCATGAATTGCAGAATGCCTTTGATTTCTTCCACGATGAGCTTCCTTAACTTAAGTTGATGATTTAGCGGTGCGGAGGGTTAACCTAACGAAAGAGAAGCGTTACTCCCAATGAACCGACATTTTGTAATACGCAACACCCGATGGTTGTGGGCTAAGCTTATCTACCTGTTAGCCATAGGGTGTTCAGGATTTAACTGAAGCAGATCCCACAAGTTACCGTAAAGATCTTCAAACACAGCAACGGTGCCGTAGCCTTGCTCTTTAGGCTCTCGGACAAAGTTAATGCCCAAAGACGTCATACGTTCGTAATCACGCCAGAAGTCATCGGTGTTTAAGAATAGGAATACGCGTCCACCAGCTTGGTTGCCGATGAAATCGAGTTGCTCTGGCTTGGAAGCTCTAGCAAGTAACAGGCTCACACCGGTTGAATTTGGTGGAGCAACAACAACCCAGCGCTTATCTTCTTCTGGCAGATACGTGTCTTCGATGAGATCAAACTTAAGCTTGTTTACATAGAAATCAAGCGCTTCATCGTAGTCTTTTACCACGAGTGCAATGTGGACAATATTCTGTTTCATAACATACCTTGTTGGGGTTTTAGCTGCGTGGAATGATGCCATGAAGCAGGTAAAGACACTAGGTGTCGCATCATAAATCGTAGTATCTCGTCCGTCACAATCTAAAAGGTATACATCATTTATAACTGCCAGAATCCGAGCTCGACGCCACCTTGAATGACAATGGCACACATCCCGTGACGTGGTAACTCCATTGGCGGCACCGCAACTTCGGCGCCTAGTTTCTCGGCTGCAGTTACTGCAGACTGAATATCCTCAACCAACGTGTAATGACGAACAGTTGGTTCTTCAGTTTCACGAAGCGGTGCTCGAATGCCAATTACCCCGCCATTAGATAGCTTTGCAGTGCGCGCCCCACCAAGGTTCACATCTGCACCACTGAATTTCACGTTGTAGAGCTGAGCGTATGTTGCACAAACGACATCGACCTCTGGGGTAACCACTTCAAGATATTGAACCTTCATCAAATTTCATTCTCGTGTTCTTTAAGACTCTCAACCTGCATACAGCTGTGCAGGTGTTTCTCATCAATAATTTATTACTAAGCAATTCGACCGCGCATGATAAATTGCGGGCCTGCTGCGCCACCTAAATACTGTTGATTGATATCTTCGAAGCCGCCTTTCTTATAACAGTTGAATGCTGCCGGATTTTTGCAATTCACAGTTAAGTAAATCGACTCATACGCTGAGTAATTCGCTTTTAAATACGGAAACAAAGCCTTCACCGTGCCTGTTCCTAAACCTTTACCTTGCTGGTTTTTATCAAGCACAAAAGCTCTCAAGCCAATGCTTCCTTCAGGGCAGAATTCGTAGTGCTCTGCGTAAGCGATATCCAGCTTAAAGAAACCCACAACTTCGTTATCAGACTTAATCACGTGCAAGTGCGTCGTTTCACTGCCGTCTAATAAAAACTCTGCAGCTGTACCAGCGAACTTAACCTGTTCATCGGCGAGTTGGATGGCCTGAACTGACACCACATGGGATTCTTCAAGCCTTTCGATAGTTATCATTGTTGTTCCTTCTGTATAACACGCGTGAAAAACCGACTAAAGCTCATCGCTAGTGTCTCGAGAACCGTAGTTTGGGAAGTTGATATTAAGAACGTTATCGTCCTCAAGAGTGAATAGAACACTTCCATTCTCTACACCGGTTTCGTTTCTATCTGAACAGCCTAGAAACCGCTCCCAATCAAACGAATATTGAAGTCGGTATTGATTCGCATTGATGTGGAGAACGCCTTTGATTTTGATACCGTTCACCACATGTGCCATATCATCGATGTATGACAGATCAGGGATTAACTTTTCTTCGAAATCACTCTTATGCTCGGTTAAGAAGTTGAGCAGCTCAGAACATAACTCGGAGCTATGAACCAATGGTTTAGACAGACTAGAAAACAACATTTCTAAATACTCCAAGGATTGTTTTGATATTGGGCGGATGCGCGCGAACCTGTTACAAATTCAAGCTCAGCCAGCGCGAACCTTTAAAGCTAAACGTTACTATTATCCGAACTATTAAACGAGTACATTCGAACTTCATCTCGAGGAAACCAGCCCAACGTTTCGTAAAACTGTTGAGCATTGATGTTGTCGTTATAGACAAACAAGTGGGTCTTCGGGATGCCTAACCCTGCAAGGGCGTTGACCGCCTCTGCAACAAGCTTACAACCTAACTTTTGCCCTCTGAAGTTGGCCGAGACAGCTAAATGTTGTAAATACCCACGACGTCCATCCGTTCCGACCAACACAGCGCCAATGATCTCGTTGTTACTTTCAGCCACAAAACTCAGACCGGGGTTACGCTCTAAATAGCTCGCAATGCTTTCTTTCGAATCGGCATCGCGAATACTCATGCCTCCTGTCTGGCACCACAACGCGATCACTGAGTCGTAGTCTGAAATGTCCATTTCCCGAATGTTGACCACTCTACTCTCCTTGTTTATACGGGTACTTAGTTAGCCGTGTTTCTCGTAATAAATGAGTAGCTAATAATACTTATGTGTTAACGAATATCTTGGCAGAACCTAAAGAGATAACCGTCAGGAGTTTGAACGATGAACTGCTTCTGAGTCGCGATCAAACCCCCACATTGATAAGACTTCGACTCTAACGCTAAGCAAATAGAATCAGCGGCGCTTTCGTTAACTCTCTGATAAAGTGGTTCGATATCGATAACATCCCATTGAAAGTTAACGCCACACCCTAAAGGAAATTCCAGGTCACCTGAAAGCCATTTTCGACTTTTGCCCGCAATCCCTTCAAGCATCACATCAACACCATCAAGCGTTAGATAAGCAAACTCCTCATCTGGGCGCTCGTATTTCACTTCAAACCCCAACACATCGACAAAGAAGGATTTGCTCACATTAATATCGAAACAATAAAGCTCTGGAACTACTCGTAATGTCATGATTTACCTATTCACTAAATAGCGAGAGATTAGTAAGAATCTAATCAGGATTTCTACTCTAATATAGATTTAATTAATCTGTATACTTTAGCTAGCTTTGTAAAGCCTTTCGTTGATCTCCCAAAGCGCGTTTCTGTTCGAGTCATATGTTAGAAGTTCAATAGCTTCTTGGTAGTCACACCAACGGTAATCTGTGTGTTCATTTGATAATTGAGGATCTTTCGTCACTTTAACTGAGAAGGAATGCTCAGGAATTACGAATGGATGCTCAGTCCAATTGTGATTTCCTGCATAAAAGACTTTTGGAAGCATGCACATTGAATCGAGCAACTGCCAATTACAACCGACTAGCCGAGTCTCTTCAGAGAGTTCTCGTTTTGCTGCTTCAAGTAATGATTCATTGTCTTCGCCACCACCCGATATTGCCTGCCAAACACCATTGTCCCTTCTGCGTGCGATTAAAAATCGAGATTTGTTATCGACTGTTTTGTAGGGAAAGACTAAAACTTGAAAAGGTGATCTCATTGATATGCCCTCCAATCGTTCACGTTTACGGCGCTAGCTTCCCAAGGATGACCGGATCGTTAAGCAAATTCGTCAGAGGAAGAAACAATGGCTCTGGTAACTCATCGAGCTTAAACCATTTCCACTGCTTACATTTATCAGGTTCTGTTATCTCTGGTTCGCCGCTAGCGTCAGAAGCAACAACAAACAGCGTTATATAGTGCTTGTTCTCTTTCTCAAAAATATCATTGGTAAAAGAAAGCTTCTCAAATGCACTAACAACTAAACCAGTCTCTTCGAGTGTTTCGCGTTTGGCACACTCTTCGATACTTTCACCCCACTCAAGGTGTCCGCCCGGCGTTGCCCACGTATGAGCCCCATGAGAACCAATTCGTTCTCCAAGTAGTACTCGTCCTTCACGTAGAATGTAGTGGTACGCTGAATTTGGTCACTTAGTTAGAGGTGATATCATCACCTCATAAGTTAACAGGTGACACTATGACAAAACGTACAAGAAGACTATTTAGCGCTGAATTCAAATTAGAAGCGGCACAACTGGTTCTAGATCAGAACCACTCTGTGACAGAGGCTGCTCAAGCTATGAATGTTGGGAAGTCCACGATGGATAAGTGGGTTCGCCAACTAAAAGAGGAACGTCAGGGGAAAGCACCTAAAGCATCGCCGATGACGCCTGAGCAAATTGAAATACGTGAATTAAAAAAGAAGTTAGCTCGCCTTGAAGAGCATAATGAAATATTAAAAAAAGCCACGGCTCTGTTGATGTCGGACTCACTGAACAATTCTTGATAATCAAGAAACTCAAGCAGAGCCACAGCGTAAAAATATTATGTGAAGTGTTCAATGTTCATCGAAGCAGTTATAACTACTGGCGAAAACGTCCAGTAGAAATTGATGCCGAAACAGCAAAGCTCCGTAGTTTAGTTAGCGAGGCACATGCCGCAAGCAACGGTTCTGCGGGAGCGAGAACCATTGCTGACATAATAACGAGTCAGGGAACTAACCTGAGTCGCTACAGAGCAACGAAGTTCATGAAAGCCCTTGGTCTAGTGAGCTGCCAAGTGCCAAAACACAGGTATCGTAAAGCATCACAAGAACATATTGAGATCCCAAACCTCTTAGGCCGCCAGTTTGCAGTTACGGAGCCAAACAGAGTTTGGGTTGGTGACGTTACTTATGTTTGGACTGGCTATCGTTGGATGTACTTAGCCGTAGTTTTAGACCTGTTCGCTAGAAAAACGATTGGTTGGGCAATGTCATTATCGCCCGATAGTCGATTAACTCGTAAGGCTCTTGCCATGGCTTATGAGTCTCGTGGTAAACCACAGGGCGTCATGTTTCACAGTGATCAAGGCAGTCATTATACAAGCCGAAGTTATCGGCAATTACTGTGGCGCTTTCAGATCAAGCAAAGCTTATCTCGACGAGGAAATTGCTGGGATAATGCACCAATGGAACGCTTCTTTAGAAGCTTGAAGACGGAATGGATACCTACAGTAGGTTATCGGAGCTTTGCAGAGGCACAACAAGAAATTACTCGATACATTATTGGGTATTATTGCCAACTCCGCCCGCACCAATACAACGGTGGTTTGACTCCCAATGAATCAGAACGATTGTTCTGGTTAAACTCTAGGAACGTGGCCAATATCAGTTGACCACTACAATGCTGTATAAAGGTGTGGAGCGCGCTTGTCGTTCAATGCGAGCTAACTAAAAAATGACGCTGCTGATTAACTTAAGCTCATACGCCGGAGAGACTAAACTCAACTAAAAGTACCGAGGGTTGAGAATCAGAAATAAGCACTCAACTATATGTAATTTCCAATATATTCGCTAATTGACTCAGTAGCCTCAAACGAATAACTAATTGGAAGTGTAAGGTTCATCTTCTCGACTTCTACAGCTAACGAACCGTTTTCTACCTCAAACTCTTCCCAACGGATCTTTCTTACTTTTGTTACAGCTTTTGCAGCTAGTAAGAGTCGAGCGAACTCTGCAGGACTATAGCCTTGCGTCTCAGCAATAAAATGCTGCTTTTCTAAGGTTCGGCCTTGCGCCAAAAGTAGATAGAACTTCGCAATGTCGTAGACATGAACATATTGGTTATAGCCGATAGACGGCACACCTACTTGAATCGTTTGGCTAGCGAAAGATTCTACAATTCGTTTTAGCTGACAATCCTCACCGCCATAAACCAAACTAGGACAGTAAACGACGTGCCACCTGTTTCTAATAGCGCTATGTATCGTTTCTACGTCTAATCTAACGGCGTCTAAGGGTTTCAGTCTAAACTGTCTCAAATCAGCGCTAGAGGCGTTGCCAAATAGCCAAACACCTGATGTATGTATCTTTGTTGCTCCTTTAGCAGCAAGTAGGTCTAACTCAGAGAGCAATTCCTGCTCCACATCGGCAATTTCATGTGCGGAGAATTGTGACCAATGTGGACGCGCACAATTCACAACCACGTCAAAGAAGCCTTCATAGTCAGCTCTATCTTTTATTAACCCAACTAAAGGAGGAGTGACGACTTTGTCTCTACCGTATGTAAAAACTTCAAAGCCACTTTTTGTGAATAGCGATGTAACGTGACGACCAATGTATCCACTAGCCCCCGCAATTAGTACTTTCGTTATTCCCTTATTCTCTCCATTACACATAACCAATGACATGCATCTCCCTTTGAAGAAACATTCTTCAATATACGATCAGCCAATACACTCTTGGCATTTATGTGTTGATCGCGTTAACAAGCCCCTTTGATTCCAAAAAGTATTGTGATGTGAATAGTTAGATATCAACCTTTTCTGTGAGCCTTGCTTTCAATTTTATGCCCAACTTAATGTGGGCTTTGGGTTGAACCATTGGCTCTAAGCCAAACTGCTTTCTTGTATTATTCAATAACAAAGGCGGTAACTTTTCTTCACAGTACATGGCGTATTTTTCAAAGTACAGTCTCGAGTATGCACCATCAGCGATATCAAAAGGTTCATCAAGTTGAAGTCGCTTATGTTTAACCCAACCTTCGAGTGAATACCAACATGATAGATATAAAGGCCCCCAAAGATTCAGAAAATGCTTTTTTGATACCAAATCATGAGTAGCAAAGTACCCCATTCTCTGCAACGCGACACTTACAGCTTGAGCTGCTTGTAATTCTTCTTTGCTCCATGTCGATACATAATCCACACTAACGTCACTAGTTACCTGACTATAAGGCTCTCTTTTGTGAGCGTCTGTCACCAACCTAATCGCAGGTTTTAATGCTGACATCTCTTCCATCGCCCAATTCAACAATTCGGCATTACGACTTCGGGTCGATTCCTCAATAGATTTCGAACCTTGTTTCAGTCCAACCAGTAAGACGAAAGTTAAAATAACCATGACCATGTCCATTACACCGGAGACACCACTCCAATCAAACTCATGGAGCTTTACTGTCACTTCTTTTGAAATGTCTATTGCTGATGAAATTGTTAGAAATAAAGACGCAACAAACACCGATAGTAAGACAATGTTTAATATTATTTTTCTCATAACCTTCGTCCAAAAATTTTGTATATCAAATCAATACTGAGCTAAATAGTAACCTAAGTAATTACCAACATTAAGTAACTCTTTTAACCAGTCAAAAACCGTACGTAGTTGATGCCAAAAATGGTGAGCTATACTTGTTAAGAGAACATGGTTCACTCCGATAAGCACTATTGGTTAGAAGAGTTATCGCCGCTTGAAGTAGCTGACATCGCGATCACCTCACCTCACCCATTGTGCCGAAAACACTAAAGTTGATTCTAGCTGGAAATGCCAATCGTTTAGCATCATTTTTATATACCGAAATGGATAATAAACACTTGTTATGTACTTTTTATTGAGGCCTATCTTCTGGGTTATCATGATACCAGGCTTCGAGCAGTTCCCGACCATAGATGACTTCTGTCTGCATATGCATGTAAAGAAGGAATACAGCCAATAGAAAACTAACTCCGTTCAACCACCTTAATGCTTGTTTACGCTCTGCATCATAGAAAAACATACTGACACCAACAAGCAAGAAAGGATAACAACCTATAAGAAGTAACAACCAGCCAAGGTAACTTGATATTGCCATATCTGTCATGTCCGCCCCCTCAGAGCCATTAGAAAACTCATTGTATATTAGAGTAACTATTCAGCTATTAGGAGTTCACATAATCGAGTTTCGAGGTACTTCAAGTTGGGGGTTGATGCTGGGATGTTAGGCGTGAGCACCACCTAACCGAAACCATTACACCGCAAACACAAAACTCGACCGAAACTAAAAAATGCCGAGCGTTGTGAATTAGTCTTAAGCTAATAAAAACTAAGTGCTACTCTCCACTTTCAAAGTGGGCAAATACTTCTGCACCAGTCATATTTTTTGTTTCATTTTTAAATTCGTAGTATTCGGGCTTTTCATCGATGAATATCTGATGAGTTAACTTGTAGTCATCCCCAGACATCAATAAACCGACAGGAAGGTGATACTGATTATTTGGCACCAAAAAGTAAAACAAGTGAGTACCACATTTACCGCAGAAACCCCTCTCAGCCCAATCGGACGACTTATATCTAACTACATTCGATTCACCTGATATTTTAACTGAATCAGCGCAATCAATGGCTAACATCGGACCGCCCGACCAATTTCTACACATACTACAATGACAAGCCCCCAATTCATTACTGGCGTACTCTACTTCCAACTTAACCGAGCCACATAGGCACTTTCCTTTACCTTTCATAAATCCTCCAATCTTTGCAATGTGTGTAAAATGAATAGCCGATAACGCTTTTTATACCGATGACTTAATAAGAAAGGCTATTTTTTGTTTCCCTTCTCCGACAAATACACGGCATACTTTTTAGAGATCCAGTTATGAATATGAAGCCCTGTTTTACGAACAAGATACCAATCTATAGCAACTAAAATCACCAAACCGATTACAGTTCCCATTATAAAACCTCCATGCTCATTGAATTGTCACTCTAGCAAATAGGACAGAAAAGCACCGTGAACCTAGACATACTATCAATGCAAGTTGGATGAATTAACGCGGCCTGATGTTTTCAGCCACACGCCACAGCACACCACTTGGGTCAGTGATACAAAACTCAAGCATTCCCCAAGGCTGCTCAACAACCTCGGAAACGGTAACTTCAAATTCCGACACTACATTAGAGTTTTGGATGTGTTGATACCAACTTTTTACGTCTTCAACCAGCAAGTGCATCATGTAATTGTGACAGTGCGCAGGTTCATAAAAGTTTTGCAGAAGGAACGCACAACTGCCGTGACGCAGATAGGCGATATCGTGAAATTCAGACATCACTTCAAAGCCGATTGACTGGTAAAAACGCTTAGATAAATCGAAGTCTTTCGCGGGTACGAAAGACTTAATTTCTGAGACTTTGAGGTTTTCCATCCTACATCCTTATAGTGTTGATATTCCAGTGCTGACACGCTTAACGCTTTAAGTGGTTACAGCGTCTATTCAGAGCCCTGCTGAAATGAGTCGACTTCGGCTTCGGTTAAATAACGCCACTGACCTGCTTCAACATCTAAACGAACATCACCAATCTGTTCACGGTGTAGGCCAACAACTCGATTCCCTACCGCAGCAAACATTCGTTTTACTTGATGAAACTTGCCTTCTGTAATGGTCAACAGCACTTCTTTATTGGTAATCACTTCAAGCTCTGCCGGACGCGTCGGTTTTTGCTCGCCCTGCAATTGAATGCCCGCTTTAAACTTATCAGCGACATCGTCTTTGATATCTCGTGACAATGTCACGCGGTACACCTTCTTACATGACTTGGTTGGCAACGTGATGTTGAATGACCATCGCCCATCATCGGTAATTAAGACTAAACCTGTGGTGTCGGCATCTAAGCGCCCTGCGATGTGCAGTTCTGATGCTTTGTCTATCTCGATGTAGTTGAACAGTGAAGGATAAACTTCATCGACATTAGAACAGATAGTACCCGCAGGCTTGTGCATTAAGAGGTATCGAAATTCACGCAATTTAAGCGGCATGCCATTAAACAAGATGGCGTTGGTTTCATGAACCTGAGTCGATTCATCGGTGACTGTTTCACTGTTTACGTTCACCTCGCCATTATGGATGCGTTCAATCGCTTCAGGCTTGGTTAGGTCAGTGCTTTTACATAGGTATTTATCAAGGCGCATTAATCGTCGGCACCACATTTAGCACAAGGCTTGTAAGTTCGTTCACCTTGCTCGATAACCACATAGTCACCAACGCACTTGTCACATAAAGCGAGCTTTGGGTAAGCCTCTTTTTGTTTCTTTGCGTTAATGTTGACTTCGGTGGTGTATACGGTTCTCATCTTGATGCCTTTGCTTGAATAACGTGAGAGGCGCAAATTGTATCACTGTTTACAGCTTTGATTGGAGTGGCGGTTCATAGATAAATTGATTTTAAGTACCGCTATTCCAAGTTCCCGCCCGTAACGGCTTAACCATGAACAACAAAATCAACGTGCCACGCCTATCAGTGGTAAAATGATAAAAGCTCACCAACTTATGAAGTCGATAATGAAAGATTGTAATCAATGCGGAAAATGCTGTATCAAATACGGAGATGGCGACCTTGCCGCGACTCAAGAAGAGATCGATTTGTGGGAGTTGTTCAACCCAGACATCTTTGAATATGTTCGAGGAAGCGAGATCTGGTTCGACCCTGAATCTGGCGAACGTTTAACTCGCTGCCCTTTTCTGGAGCTGGTTCCGACGAAAGACACCAAGGCTCAAGCCAAGTACACATGTAGCATTTACTTAGACCGACCAGAAGATTGCCGACACTACCCAAGCCTAATTAATGAGATGGTACGAGATGAGTGTGAAATGATTGAGGTGGTGGATTTACAAGACACGAAGAAAGCTCAAAGGAAACTCGACCTGTTGATGAAAGACAGCCGCCCTTCAAGCTATTCGTAAGCGATGATCTTTTGAAGATCAATCTTCAGCATTAGCTAATAGCCGCTAAAACCTTAAGCCAAGTACTGGTTCGCTTCTAACCAATCAAGCGCAACCAGTGCTGCCAATGAACATACCGCTCTGTCGTTGATATCCACATACTTAAGCTCTTCGATTTCAGCATCTGGAGACAGTTCGCCTGTATAATCAGCAAGATAACAAGTCAATTGCACTGATACGCCTTCCGCTTTGCCATCAGCTTGGCCTGTAAACGTCTCGACGTATTTGATGGAATCAGGCACTAAATCGACTGAGATCTCTTCTTTGATTTCGCGAACCAGTGCTTGCTCATCACTTTCGCCAGCTTCACGCTTACCACCCGGTAGCTAGAACAGTTCTTTGCCTTTTGATCTCACCATCAACAACTTGCCGTCTTTGATGAATATACAAGCCAGCTTATCAATTACCTTATGCATGTCGTTAGACCTTATTTCTGTTTTAGTTCTCGTTATTACTGAATCTGGCCGCGCTATTCTATTAGTCACGACCAAACAAAGCCTGGGTATGTTACACGCTGGAATGAATATACTCTATTGAATCAAATAGGAAATATCATAACCAAAACGAAAAATGACAGCGTTCGAGACAATTCTCGTCAACTGTCATTGGCGATGTTTACGAACTGCTCTCTAGCTGCCCGCGAATAGTATCAATCGACTAGCCACTTAAGCGCAGAGTCATGGTCTTCGAATGACTTAATCTCA
Organism: Vibrio sp. 10N.261.55.C5; assembly: GCF_041470505.1. NCBI lineage: Bacteria > Pseudomonadati > Pseudomonadota > Gammaproteobacteria > Vibrionales > Vibrionaceae > Vibrio > Vibrio sp. 10N.261.55.C5. The sequence goes on along the minus strand of NZ_JBFRMS010000051.1, from coordinate 23,090 downwards.
CCGGACAGAAACCAGCTCCCTACTTTTGAAGCGAATTCTTGCCAGCTTTTATCGCCGAAAATAGCAATCTTGTCTATCTTAGAATTGAGCTCTAATCCCAGTTTAAAATCATCCCAAGCTGCACGTAACTCCCATCCTGTTAAGGTTGAGATATCGACCAGCATCTTGAGTTTAGATGAATCGAGTTCTTCTAGCGTGGTATTTAGAATTGGCATCATTGCCTGATAGTCATCGTGTGTGAGTTTGCCTTTCGCTTTGAACACAACGATGGTTTCACCGCTAACACGTTCAATTCCAACCGATATTCCGTGACATTCGATACTCATAACCTAGCCCTCATAGTGGAAACTAGAGTTAGCTTAGAGGATTAAACAGCAAAGAGATGAGAGGTTTACGTCAAAACGGACAAGCGCTTTATCTGAACTTAATATCAGAGAGTTAATCGCGTTTCTCCAACAGTTCGCTTAGGTTTTGAACTTGTACGATATTCGGATGCTCTGACTTAAGATCAACTCCTTCCGTATTCAACCACACCGCTTGCAAACCCGCTTCAAGTGCTGGGTAAATGTCTTTCTCTAGAGTGTCGCCTACCATGGTGATCTCTTGTGGTGAAACACCGAGCTTAGAAATAATGGCAGGATAGAACCCCGACTCGAACTTAGAAAAGCCAATGCTCGCCTTACAAAAGTAACCCAAGATATATTGAGACAGGCCAACACGCTCAAAGGCTCGAATGATGTCGTCTTTACTGGAATCACCAGCATTGGTAGCAACATAAACTAGATGAGTTTTCGACAACTCCCCCAGTAATGCACGAGCACCACTCACTTCTTGTACGGTTTCCCAGTCACACATCTTCCCTTGTGCGTCTGGCAAATCGACCATCAGCGTATTGCCCCAGTCGAATAAGACTATTTCTGTTAATTCGATTAGCTTTGTCATCTTGCCTCCTGCATACGATGAATTATCTAATGTTTAAGCGAGCCTATAAAAACTTCTCGGACGGTTAGGCTCATTATGGACAACCTTGTTACTGTTTATGGAGCACGATCTTCTAAACACAAAATACCCTTTATTGATAAACCACTTTGAAACGCTCCAACATAAGTAACATGTCTTCACTTGGTGAGATCTTGAGCTCTTCACATTCACGAGAGAAGAAGTTCCAGTGAGCTTCTTTCCACCATTCGAGTGTTTTGTCACCCTCGCCTTCGGCAGCAGCAAACTCCGCCGTCACTTCGTTATATTTGCACTGTGAGACTGAAGTGATCTCTACAATGCAAACTGGCTTGCCATCCCAGTCAGTGACGACTTGCAAGTGACCAACTACTGGTCTCGTCTCACCTTCATGGCTGTACCAATATTCAAGGCTGCAAGACGCTTGTTTTTCACCCTTGAGAATTAACTGGGCGCAGAGGTTGGCGTTGTATTCATCAGCACAGTAATAGTCGGCACTAAAAGAGGTGTATTGCGAAGCAACGTCTGCTGGTAATGTGTTGAGGTAGCTATCAAGATAAGCTTTGCTTCTTTCTTCCATGATCTTTCCAAATTCAATATCAGGTTGAGCCGATAAACACTTATAGATTAAGCATCTGGCTGCATTGGGAGTAACCTATCAAGTCAGGTTATAGCTGTAAACCGAGTGAATATCAAAATGTGGGCTGAGAAAGAAGAATATAGGTAGGATTTCGAGGCCAGTACAAGGAGATCCAAAAAGTGAAAGAAGAGCCAAAAGCACCTTTAGTCGGTGCTTTTGGCTCTTAGTATCTCGTTACTAATAGCTCGTAACTGACGGGGGTATTAACGGTTCAAGAAGTCGACCGCTTTGTCTGGGAAGTCGGTAAACACACCATCAACTTTGACTTGGTTGTAGAAGACATCCAACATGCCATCAAAGTTATCAGCATAAGCTGGGATTCTTCCCGGGTCAGCACGGAACGTGTACGGGTGAACATCTAAGCCCGCGTCTTTTGCTGACTTCATTAACGGTTTAATAATGATGTTATCTTTGGTCGATGCATCATCCACCAACATTGGCTTCCAAGGGCCTATTCCTTCCGCATAATTCGCCACTTTTTCCATGCCACCAGCTTCAAACATCCAGTCGTAACTGTACGCCGTTGCTTTGTCACCTTGGTAAGTCATGGTTTCATTCCAATCTGTATAGGCCATCAACTGAACGAGCTTAAGATCCATTTCCATCGCTGGCATAAGTTCATCATTGATACGCTGAAGTTCATTGGCGTCGAAACACTGCAAGTACACTTTGTCGTCTTTCGATAGGTAACCATATTGATGCAAGGTCGCAAGTACAGCTTTGGAGATATCTTTGCCTTCGTGACGATGGAACCAAGGTGCTTTAATTTCAGGATAGATACCCACGTCATAACCTAAGGTCTTATTTAAGCCTTGGATCAGCTCGATTTCTTCTGCAAATGTAGCGACGCGGAAATCAGACTGCCACATTGGGAAGCGCGTTGGGTACCCTGCCACTCTGTTGCCTTGTTCATCTAACTTAAAGCCTTCAGTCACCTTTAATGATTTGACCTCAGCGAGCGTAAAATCAATCGCGTAATAACGGCCATCTGAACGAGCACGGTCTGGAAAGCGATCCGCGACATCGGTGACTCGATCTAGATAATGATCATGCAAAACCACCAATTGGTCGTCTTTAGTCATCACGACATCTTGTTCGATATAGTCAGGTTTCATTGCGTAAGCGAGTGCTTTAGCCGGTAATGTATGCTCGGGTAAATAACCAGAAGCGCCGCGATGCGCAATCACTAAAGGATCGGCGAACGCATTTGTAGATAAACTTAGTGCTAATAAGGTCAGAGACAGTGACGTTGTTTTCATTATTGTTTCCCTTGATAAAACAGAAGCAGGATATACCTGCCTCTGTTGTTATTTATAGATGTGATTCAGTAAATACACTACTGAGCTAACGCTTCTTTCTCTCGTTCGAGATCTTTTTGTTTATGGTGCGCACGCTCACCTAAGAAGGCGTACAGCAGACAGATGATTGAAGCCACACAAGCGCCGACCAAAATAATGAAGCCGCCATCCCAACCGTAATGGTCAACCATAAAGCCGAGTATTGCGTTCGCAGCAACCGCGCCACCTAAGTAACCAAACAAACCCGTTAGACCAGCCGCTGTACCCGCTGCTTTCTTAGGCGCAAGTTCCAGTGCATACAAACCGATCAGCATTACAGGACCATAGATAAGGAAACCAATCGCAACCAGTGCCAGCATATCAACCGTTGGGTTACCTGCTGGATTCAGCCAATATACCAACACAGCGACTGTCACTAGAACCATGAACAAGATACCTGCAGGTGCACGTCGGCCTTTGAATAACTTATCTGAAATCCAACCACACAATAAGGTGCCAGGGATACCTGCCCACTCATACAAGAAGTAAGCCCAAGATGATTTATCTACAGAGAAGTCTTTTGCTTCTTTTAAGTAAACTGGAGCCCAATCGAGTACGCCATAGCGGATAAGGTAAACAAACGCATTGGCAATAGCGATTGACCACAACAGCTTGTTAGAGAAAACGTACTTAAAGAAGATCTCTTTCGCCGTCATTTCTTTCTCATGAGACGTATCGTAGTCGTCTGGGTAATCGTCTTTGTGTTCTTCAATCGGTGGTAAGCCGCAAGATTGAGGTGTATCTCTTACAGTAAACCAAACAAAGACAGCAACGAGAGTGGCAAAAAATGCAGGAACATAAAAAGCGGTTCGCCAATCGTCGTTAAAAGCCCACAGCCCCAACAAGAACATTGGGCCAATCAAACCGCCACCCACGTTGTGAGCAACGTTCCATACTGACACTATCTCACCACGTTCTTTTCGTGACCACCAGTGGACCATGGTTCGTCCACAAGCTGGCCAACCCATACCTTGGAACCAACCATTCAAGAACAGCAGGATAAACATCGCAGTGATGCTGCCTGTTGCCCAAGGCATAAAGCCAAAGCAGAACATCACCAGTGCCGACATTAACAAGCCACCGCTGAGGAAGTAACGAGGGTTAGAACGGTCAGAAACACTGCCCATTAAGAACTTAGATAAGCCGTAAGCGATAGATACCGCCGCTAATGCAACCCCTAGTTCTCCACGGCTAAAACCTTGTTCAATGAGATAAGGCATCGCCAAACTAAAGTTTTTACGGACTAAGTAGTACCCCGCATAGCCAACGAAGATGCCAAGAAACAGCTGCCATCGTAGTCGTGTGTAGGTGCTATCGATCTTATCTGATGACAAGCGATCGATATGCGCCATAGGTTTGAATATTCCAAACATAGGAACCTCATAATTATTGGGCGAAGGAAGAATTTAAATGCTCGAACGAAAAAATTTAGCGCTCATTCGAAATCAAGGGAATTGTATGTGCTTCAGGATTAATTTCTGTGATAGAGGTAGTTATTAACAAAAAATAACTTTAAATACAGCACATTAGTTTCATTTAATTAGACTGCGCTTCATATTTTTGTTTGTATCTGTTTAATTAAACATCAGAACTTTCGAGTACGAACAAATCCAAAAAGAGCGAGCGAACATAAATCAACCAACAACAACTTTGTTATTACTGCGAATGCATAGTGAATAACAACAATTTTGGTTGAATCTGTGGAGTTATGAAGGTGGTTTGGGCTATTGGTTAAAGAAGTTCGCTAAAATCAATGCAAACAAAAAGGGTCTAGATTTCTCTAGACCCTTTTAGGTAATAACGCTTGGTGTCTTGATGTTGGCTAATTAAGCAAACATTAGCTAATTACTCGAAGTATTAGCTAGCCACACGACATGATTATGCGTCGATGTAAAAAGCTTCTACAGTGCCTTTTAGAGTAATAAGCATCGGCTGACCAAAACGATCTAGCGCTTTTGGAGAAGGGATCTTAACCCAACCTTCGCTGATGCAGTATTCTTCAACATCAGTACGCTCTTTACCATTTAGACGAATGCCGATTGGGTATTCGAAACACTCAGCAACGTGGTGTGGGCTGCGTGGGTTGCCTGCAAGATGATCTGGTAAAGCTGGTCTTGAATTAGTATCGCTCATGTTCATTACCTGTATGTACGTAAATAAAAAAAGTGCGTCATTCTAGTCAATATAGGCTTTGTGCTCAACAACTGCTGCAATAAATCGTCTTGATCGTTTTAATCAACAGCTAGTTGTTTGATTTAAAGGCGATATCGGCATGAGTTTCAACGAAAATTTAACAGGTTTATGCATTATGGATGAAAGGGAGAAATTCATTACTCGAACGGCAGATAAACTAATATCAGGCTTTTATTCCGAGCTTATCGATTAAGCTCAATACTCATCACTTTATGGTTCGGTTCTGATTCGATATTTACGATTGACCAACCTAGCCCTTGGTAGAGACCCATGATATTGGTGTACGCGTAGAGTTGAGTTTGCACTGCAGAAGAAACCTGTCTGACACCACGATTAATCAGTTCACTGGCAATGCCTTGACCGCGCCATTGAGGGTCGACAAACACAGCGTTGATCCACACTACATCACGAACTTGGTGAGGTTCTTGAAAATAGGAATACGCCAAGCCACCAATGACCACATTATCGCGAAGTACTGTTATTACTGGAGGGAGTTGTACGTTTTCTTTATATGTATCTTTAAACTTGAAATCAGATCATTCACTTTGAAATAAGCCCTCTAACTCATGCCAATAAGGTGAGTTTTCATCGCAATTTCTAAAGATTACTTTCTGCATTTTTCCGTCCTTTTAAAGAGAGTAATTCGGCTATCCTAGCCTTGTTTAATCTAAGTGTAGGTAAAGCTACTCTTCTTCGTCGTAATCGTCTGCTGGGTCTTGATTAATTTCTTCGCCGCATCCTAGGCATTCACCTTGCAGATCCGTAGGCATCACAATAATCAAACCACAATGCGGGCAAAGATCGCCTTGTTGAAACATCCTGTATTCCTTCTACTTCATGGTTATTGATTGGGATGGTTATTGCTTAGGATACTTCTGCTTACTCGCTTCCAACCAGTCGTGAATCACTTGGCGAGCGGATTCTGATGGAGGAGCATTTCGTTTTCCGCAGATTTGGTCAATTTCAAAAGGAAATGCTTTACTTGGCACACGGCGCAAACCTATGGTTAAACGCTGAGGCTTGAGCATGCGGAACACCACATAACGATCGCTCATGATTCGGTTGTGATACACGCCAATACAGTGCTTCTGCTCGATGCCTTCGTGTTCAAGGTCGTAATAATCCGTGAGCGGATGAATGTTGTCATTGCCAAGTAAAGGAACGGGATAAGGGATGTCTTTATCCATTGGGCAGTTACCCTCCAAGCGTCGTAATTGGCGTTGCTCCGTCCAGCGGTCATGCAGTTGCTCAAACATCGCAAAAGAGTTCTGACTGGTAATCGCGCGCAGTGGATCATCCATCTCCAAATCTTGCCCTAGCAATATCGCATCTTGGAACATCGCCATCTTCGACGGTGCGTTAAGTCTGCCCTCTTCCACCATTGCAATCCCTAGCCTGCTACCAGTTAGAAATGGATGAACTTGGTCCAAACGCAGGGCTGTGTATCCAACTTTTGAGTAATGCTTAAACTTAAGGACTCGTCTTTGCAGCGGTTCGAGAATACGAACAATGTGGTCGAGTTCATCACCAACATTGTAATGAAGCTCTAGCTTGTCGATGAATTTGAGTGTCGCCTTGCTGCCGTCTAAGCCCAACTTGGTAAGGATCTTCTTCTGCCCTAAGCGACTTAGTGCCAGTGCTTTCTTGTTGTCGACACTGTATTTCATGCAGATCAAAGCCAAAATAACAGGCCTTAATTCAAGCAATTGCGCGGCTTCATAAGTATTCGCAGCAAGCCACAACATCTGGTATTGGTATTCTGGAAAGTCGTCGGTGATTTCACGATAACGCGCAGGTAATGAATTTAGCCAACGACCATTCACGTCAAACTGTTCAACAAGGTTGAGGCTCAGCCCAATGCCTCCATCAAGCGGTCGTCTACCATCTTCAAACACATGAAAGCCGACGAGCTTTTGAGACCAGTCTCGGATCTCAATATCGTAGTCGAAACCTAATGTTCGAGTGGGAATGGTTAGTAGTGCTGTCATTGATGCCTCTTCGTTATTCGCGCATTGAACTATCAAGCCTATCTAACAGCATAAGCTAGCGCTTCAACCACTATATCAACCTTTTGTAAATTTCTTACCAATCAAAGCGATATAAATACGATAGTGCTTAGAAGAACATTGAATGATGATTTTACGGAATATGAGATCTCTTCGATATCATTTGCGTCAACAGAAACTATGCTTGTTACATAACTCACAACAAGAGGCTTTAATTATGGATTACCGACATATTCTGGTCGCACTTGAACTGTCTGACGACACCAAGATTCTCATTGATAGAGCGACCTTCTTCGCTGATAAACTGGAGGCTGGCATTTCATTTGTTTATATCGATGGTACGCATGGAGAAATTTATCCAGAGCTCGTTGATATTCAGGGAAATGACGGTGATTTACCCATCAATGAAGATGCCGTTAAGCATTTGAAAGAGTTTGAAGCCTACGCCAAGCACCCAATCAAGCACATTTTCGTGGGAACGGGTGATTTGAACGATAAGCTCAAAAATGCCATCGAAGCCAACGGCGTTGACCTATTGCTATGCGGCCATCACCATGATTTTTGGCATAAGCTCATCTCCCATTCTAAACAGATCATCGATACTTCCCCTATCGATATTCTCGTTGTTCCTATGGAATAGAAACTCCAGTTCGACACTCAAAAATAACCGGCTTTGCCAACCTCTATCGGTATTATTGGTTGGCTTGATATCCTCTTCAACACACTCATCCTGACCGAAATCTCCTATTTCCCACTTAGAGTAATCATTTGTGAGCTTGTCAGCCTATCAACTCGTAAGCGTCTAATAATTAACAAATCACGTCATTTCGATTTGAATCAACGTACTGAAATGTACGACCCAGACCATGCCTTCATCAATCAATGGACAGGCGGTAACGCAGTCACAACAAGCCTCACAAACCAGGACGCATTATGAAATTTAAAACGGTACGACTTGTATTAGGTGACCAACTCAACATTGAGCATTCATGGTTTAGACAGGTTAACGATGACGTTATTTACATCATTGCTGAGCTAAAACAAGAAACAGATTATTCTGCCTCTCACGTTCAAAAAGTGGCCGCGTTTTTCTGTGCGATGGGTTACTTCGCTAACGAACTCAAAGAACAAGGTCATCAAGTACTCCACCTTACTCTTGACGACACAACGCAATATGAAAACCTAGACACACTTTTAAAGCACTATGTACACGAATTCGGCGCAGAGAAATTCGAATATCAAAGGCCAGATGAATATCGCCTCTTAGAGCAGATGAACAAGCTCAAGCTGACCAATGCGACCAAAGGTTGTTGTGATACAGAACACTTCCTCTTTCCATTCGAGGAGATAGAACAACAGTTTCCAAAAGACAAACACATCATGATGGAACACTTCTATCGCCGAATGAGAAAACGTTTCGACATTTTGCTAGAAGACGGAAAGCCCGTTGGCGGAAAATGGAATTACGACGCGAACAATCGAAATAAGCTCAAGAAACAAGACATCGAAAACCTGCCTCAGCCGCTAATGTTTACCAATGACATAACCGACATTTTGCAGCGTATCGAGCACCACCAAGTGCAAACTATTGGTCAAGTCGGTAACCAGTTACTATGGCCGGTGAACCGCGCACAAAGCTTGTCTCTACTCGCTCATTTCTGCCAAGTCTGCTTGCCGTTATTTGGGCAGTTTCAAGATGCGATGACGACAGAGCACGACTCTAAATGGAGCTTGTATCATAGCCGTATATCGTTCTCGCTGAACAGTAAACTGCTGAGCCCTAAAGAAGTGATTGATGCAGCACTGTCGGCCTACCAAGCATCCTGTCTTCGAGACAGCTCACCAGATAAGCCAAGCATCGATATTGCACAGGTCGAAGGACTTGTCCGCCAAATACTGGGGTGGCGAGAATACATACGCGCCGTCTATTGGGCAAACATGCCTGCTTACGCCAACAAAAACCATTACTCAGCACATAATAACCTGCCCCATTACTTTTGGGACGGACAAACCAAGATGAACTGCATGAAGCATGCGATTGACCAGTCTCTTGAGTTTGCTTACGCGCACCACATCCAAAGGTTAATGATCACTGGCAACTTCTGTTTAATCACGGGTATAGACCCTGACCAAGTCGATAGTTGGTATCTCGGTATTTACGTCGACGCGATTGAGTGGGTTGAAATGCCAAATACGCGAGGTATGGCACTGTTTGCGGATGGCGGGATCGTAGGAACCAAACCATACTCTGCCAGCGGTTCCTATATCAACCGCATGAGTGACTACTGCAAAGACTGTCACTACAAGATAAAAGAACGCAGCGGCGAGCAATCTTGCCCTTTCAATAGCTTGTATTGGCGCTTTATGGACCAGCACCGCAATGCGTTAAACCGCAACCCACGTATGGGCATGTTATATCGCTCTTGGGACAACATGGATGAGCAATCACAACAAGCGATTCTCGATACTGCTGAACAACGAATCACAAACTTGGAGAACTTATAATGGTGGAGCAACTCAGATTACACATATTGGTGGTCGGTGGGAGCGGCGGTATTGGTTTCGCTGTGGTTAAACACCTATTATCTGAGCTCTCTCGGTTTGATTTTCTTGATGTGCATGTAGACGCGACTTACCACTCTCAACAGCCGGAACTAGAAAACAATCGCTTGAGCTGGCACAAAGTCGACGCCACCGACGAAGCTGATATTAAGCGCTTGAGTTCTGAGTTTGAACAACTTGATTGGCTGATCAACTGCGTGGGTATGCTCCACACTCCAGATCTTGGACCGGAAAAGAACTTGTCGTCCATCGACCCTGAGTTTTTCCTCAAAAACATCTCTGTGAATACCCTGCCCAGCTTGTTATTAGCAAAACACTTCACGCCGATACTTAAAGCGAGCGACAATCCAAAGTTTGCTGTGGTATCCGCAAAAGTAGGTAGTATTTCAGACAACAGATTAGGCGGTTGGTATAGCTACCGCTCATCGAAAGCAGCCCTAAATATGTTCATCAAAACCATGTCGATCGAATGGCAACGCACCATTAAGAAAGGCACCGTGTTGGCTCTGCACCCGGGCACGACAGACACAGCTCTGTCGAAGCCTTTTCAGACCAATGTCCCTGAAGGTAAGTTGTTTGAGTCAAGCTATGTCGCCCATCAGTTGGTCGATATTATTCGCACTGCCACACCGGATAACAGTGGGCACTTCTACGCTTACGATGGTGAACAGTTAAATTGGTAGTTGATACGAGTGTTCGTCTTTCATTAGTGCTAAAAAAGAAAACCCAACAGAGTTGAAGCTCCATTGGGTTTTTATTTAGAAAGAATGCCTCTGTTTTAAAAGGCGTTTGGTTGATATCTAGCTAAAGATCAAAACTGATCATCACGATTATTCAGCCCAATTGAACTTAGTATCGTCAACACCTTCTTTCTCTTCTTTAGCTCGCTCGCGTCGATGTTGTTCTTCAATTCGCGCAGCGTCTATCTCTTGCATGATGGCTTCGATATCAGCCAAGTCGTCGGTTTCCGTAAACTCACCCGTCAGTTTGCTGTCTGGCTTCAAGTCGCCTTTCTCGTACAGCGCCCACATTTCCTTGGCATACTCGGTTTTTGCCAGTTCAGGAGCAAACTGAGCGTAATAGTCACGGATGTTATTGATGTCACGAGCCAGCATCCACTCAGCGTTGTTGTTAGCCGAAGCGTCAACCGCTTGTGGTAGGTCGATAATTACTGGACCGTACTCATCCACCAATACGTTGAACTCAGACAAGTCACCATGGATCAAACCAACACACAGCATTTTAACTACGTAAGTCATCATCACGGCGTGGTCTTCGATCGCTTGCTCTGCTGACATCACCACATCGTTCAAACGTGGTGCAACGTAACCCTCATCGTCAGTGACCAGCTCCATAAGCAGTACGCCATCAAAGCAACCATAAGGGACTGGCACACGAACACCCGCTTCTGCCAGTTTATATAAGGCATCCACTTCAGCACTTTGCCAAACCTTTTCTTGTTGTTCACGACCAAAGCCAGAGCCTTTTTCCATCGCTCGAGCGCGGCGGCTATTTCGGACTTTTCGGCCTTCACGATACGCGGTCGCTTTTTTGAAGCTGCGTTGGCTTATTTCCTTATATACCTTGGCACAACGGATCGTATCGCCGCAGCGCACAATGTACACCGATGCTTCTTTGCCACTCATGAGTTGGCTTGTCACCTCGTCGACTAAACCATCGTCAACTAAGGGCTGTATTCTTTTAGGTATCTTCATGCCGCCTTTATACATTAGTTGTCTTACAGATAGAAATATTAACTTAAGAAATGAATGACGAAACTATTAACGTGTTGTAAAAACGAACAGAAATTACGCCAAAGTTGTCTTATGACGACGGCAACGTTCAGAACAGTAAATCACGTCATCCCAACAACGTTGCCACTTTTTACGCCATGAGAAAGACTTTTGGCAAATAGGACATGTCTTAGTTGGTAAATGAGGCTTCTTGTGCATGGCCGTTTCCTTTTTGACGAGTTCACTTCCCGCGTCTACTAGTGATTCCCTATTACGTTCGTTCCTCACTCTAGGGAATGACGAAGGTAATAAGAACAAATCTAAAGTCCCTACTACGTTCGTAACTCACTTTAGGGAATAGCGGCAGTTACTCTAATCATTCTTTACTGCAGAACGTGACGGCGGAGTGATTGATAACAGCCCCGAAACTCCGTCATCCTCGAGAAGGAAACACGACTGAGTCAGGGGCTGTTTATCCGCATCTATATCAAGACTAAGCAACAACCTTGTACTGCTTCTCCATCTCACTCACACCTAAGCCAGAGTGTTTTGTTACTTTAAGCTGAACGGGCACTCGCTCTTTCAGTGCTTCAACGTGGCTAATGACACCAATCATCTTGCCAGACGCATTCAGGTTATCGAGCGCATTCAGTGCAATGTCCAATGTGTCACTATCCAACGTGCCGAAACCTTCATCTAAGAACAGAGAATCAATACTGGTTTTGTAGCTCACAAGATCAGAAAGCGCTAATGCCAACGCCAAGCTCACCAAGAAGCTTTCGCCACCTGATAACGTCTTGGTATCACGCATCACATCGCCCTGCCATGTGTCGAGCACTTGCAGTTCTAAACCATCGTCGGCTTTGCGTTTAAGCTCGTAACGACCATGCAAACGCTGTAGCTGCTTGTTCGCAAGGTACACCAAGTTTTCCAACGTTAAACCTTGGGCAAACTTACGGAATTTATCGCCGTTCTTAGAGCCGATAAGTGAGTTCAGACGTGAAATATCATCAAACTCGACTTGTTGCTCGTCGATCTGCTTGAACAGATCTTGCTGATTACTGCGGTTCTGGCTATCCGTTTCAAGATTGGCAGAAATTGCACCGATCTTTGTCGCATGGCTTTGCTGTGCGTTTTGACACTCAGTAGTCGCTTCTTCAACTTGCTGTTGGTCTTGCTCTTGCCATGCTTTCGCATTTTCGTGATTTAGTAGATCCACTTGTGTCGCTTTGGCGGCGTTCAACCTAGCTTGCGCACTGACAATCGCTTCGTCTAAAGACTTCTTCAGGCTTTGAAGTTGAGTTCTAACCTCTTCATCTAACAACGCTGCTTCAAAATTAGCCTCATCTTCGAACGGGCTAGTTTTCAGCGCTTCTAACCAAGCATTCGACGCTTGTGTGTAGCTCGATTGCTTACTGACTAACTCGTCCGAGAAACCAGTGTGTTTGGTTTGCTCGGTTCGATGTTCAAGTTCGCTGCGGTTAAGCACTAACTGCGCGGCATCAAATGCATTTACTGCTTCAGTGACTCTTTGCTTCATCGCATTGCTGGTAGCTTGAATGTCTTTGTCACCAAACAACTCTGTTCTTTCAGCCGTTACACGAGTGAGTTCTGACACTAAAGACTCACTATGTTGCGTCAGTGTCGCGAGCTCTTTCTCAACACTGCTTAGCTTGTCGTCTAACGTTTTCAATTCGGCATTTTGAGTAATCAGTTGCTTCTCAATATCGGCCTGTTGCTGTTTGGTTTGCTGCCATGTGCTTGATGCTTGCGATTTCGCAGTAAACCAATCATCGATATGCTCAAGTTCAGGTGCTTCGATAGAAGTTTGAACAATGCTCTCTTTCAAAGCGTTCCATTGCTGGCCTTTCGCTTGAGCTATTTGAGTCACTTGCTCGTTTGCGACTTGGTTTTGCTTATTCAAATCAGCTAAGCGTTGCTCGGCCAACTCGAGATTAGACTGCGCCTTGTCAGCCATAACACTTACAGACAGGCGTTGTTTCTCAGCTTCAGCGTAATGCGCTTTAGCATCACCCAACGCTTTGAGTTGCTGCGCGCTCTGACTTAGTTGAAGTTCACACTGCTGAGCAAAGGTCGCGACTGTAGCTTCATTGCCTAAATCGTTAATCGTTAGCAGTGCCAGTTCAGGAGCCGTGCCAACGAAATCCGATAAGCTCTGTTGAAGCTTGCCGACAACGCCTTGCCAATTCAGCTGAGCTTGTTGAATATCCGCTTGCGCACGTTGAATGTCATCGTTAAGCGCCACAATCACAAGGGTAAGAGAATCTAACTGCTGACGATGCTCTTGGCCTTCTTTCTGAATCGCTGCTAATTCTTGTTCCTCAAGCTCTTTCTGGGCATTCAAATCCTTCGAACTTTGTGATTGTTCGATCGCATGGTCTGTTGAACCACACAATGGACAATCCATACCTGGCTTCAATGACGCTCGGTATTTCGCAAGGTCACCTTCTTGATCAATTAAGCGAACTAAACGTTCAAGTGAGGTCTTTTTTTCTTGGTATCGCAGAAGCAACACTTCACGCTCTTTCGAAAGCTTGTCGACCAACTGGGTGTTGGTTTGATGTGCCTGTGTTTTTGCGTGCAGCTGTTGTTGGGCATTTAGGAAACCACGATTGATCTCGAGTAATGAGTGCGTATTGCGATTCCAAAACTCCAACAGATCTTTTTGCGAATTCAACACTTGCTCGCTAGTGTTGCCTTGCAAGGCTTCCCACTGTTGCTTTGCACTACTCTCGAGAACAACCAATTCAGCTAAAGTTTTATCTTGCGTTGCTTTAGCATCTTGCGCGGATTTGATGATCGTTTGCTGTGCATCAACTGCAGACAAAGCTTGCTTCGCTGAATTCAACTGCTCTGAATGCTGGCGCTCTAGAGTACGAACTTGCTCGACCTTTGCTTGCCACTGACCTAGGTATTTTTCCAGATGTTGGTCAGCTTGATGCGTATTTAGGTACTCAGTGCTGAGTTTATCTTGTTGCTTCAGTGCATCTGTTTTTTGGACTAAAACAATCTGTTGATTACGCTGCTGCGTATGTTGCTCGTTAAGCGTATTCGCTGCACTAACGGCCGCAGTTTGCTTATCTTTGAGTACGGCAATTTGGTTATCTAACGGGCGAACCTGCTCGATGATCTTCTCTTGATCCTGCTGTTCGGCTTTTACCTGTTCGACAATCGCACTGCTTTGAGTCAGTTTAGTTTGCGCGTCTTGCATTTCTGCATCACGAACGGCAAGTAACTTGGTGCTGTTATCTAGGTGAGCTTGAGTAGTGTTCACCTCTTGTTCGCAACGCTTTAAATCTTTGTGTACTGGACGCAGCTTTTCAGCCGGCTCACTGTTTGCCAAGCGCTCTAGTGACGGTTGGTTACGGTCTAGTTCATCTTGAGCGGTTTTCAGATCGAGCTCACTGGTCGCAATAGTTTGCTCAGCTTTGGTCACGTCTTTCCACCAGCTAAGATGCACTTGCCACTCTTTTAATTGCTCGGCTAAACGCTTCTGCTCTACTTCTAGCGTTTCACGCTCTGCGGTCAGCTCTTTGATTTGCTCTTCAGACAGTAAGCTCACACCTTCAGCTTTCGCTTTAAGTTGATTAAGCGACTCTTCACTCGACTTAAAATGATCGTAGATGCGCTCTGAGATCAGGCTATACACTTCGGTACCCGTTAGCTCTTCTAGTAGCTCTGCACGATCGTTGGCATTGGCATTTAAGAACGCCGCAAACTCACCCTGAGACAGCATGATCGATTTAGTAAAGCGTGAGAAATCGAGGCCCGTGACCTGCTCCACCAACTTGATCTTCTTAGTGAGCATGGTCTCTAACACTTTATCTGTGTCGGCATCTGCAAATTCACAGGTCGGCGTTTGCAGTGCGCCATCATGTTTGCCACGTGCGCGCTTTTGGTGGAAGTTAGAGCGGTACGTTTTACCCTGCACTTCAAATTCAAGCTCAGCAAAGCACTCGCCCGTACCACGAGTCATTAATTCATTATTACCTTTAGCAATGCTTTTCAAACGCGGTGTGCGATGGAAAAGTGCCAAGCAAATCGCATCAAGAATGGTGGTTTTACCCGCCCCTGTTGGACCAGTAATTGCGAACAGACCGTTTTCTGCAAACGGCGATTGGGTAAAATCGAGCTTCCAGCGCCCTTTCAAAGAGTTCAGGTTTTCAAATTCTAGGCTTAAAATCTTCATACGATTACTCTTCTACTTTATTGGGCGCTTGAGCGCTTTCAGACACTTCAACCATCACTTGTTTAAACTTCACCGTAATTCGCTCTAAACGCGCTTTTTCAGAATCCGTTTCAAACTCTTCTAAGGCAATACGCTTCGTAAACACGTCCATCGGGCTCAATTCTGACAGCGTTTCTGCTGACTCTTGCTCTAATGCTTGATTACGACGTTCTCTTGCGCGGCGCAATTGAAGTACTTCCACATTCAAACCTTCGGTTAGTGCGCGCATGCGTTCTTGAAGATCCGACAAGTAATCTTGTGCTTGCACTTCTATCGATAACCACACGCTTTGGTCGCTATCTAAACCTATGTATTGGTTAAGCTGAGATTCGATCTCGCTCAAGTCGCCTTTGATTTCAGCTAGAGGTTGGAATGTAGGAACAGGCAATTGAGAAATGGTGCGCTCACCTTCAATAAATTCAACAACACACACTTGTTTCTGAGATTTAAGTTCATCAAAGCTTAGTGGGATTGGAGAGCCTGAATAACGAATGTATTCACGCTTTGCCACCACTTGTGGGCGGTGGATATGACCAAGTGCAATATAGTCTGCGTCTGGGAAGCCATCAGCGGCGAAACCATCAAGGTTGCCGACATAGATATCACGTACCGAATCCGATTGTTGAACGCCCATCGCCGTTAAATGACCAGTAGCGATAATCGGCATGTGCTCGCTATTTTCAAACGTCGCACGTTGTTCTACAGCGGCATCATAAACACTTTGGTAGTGCTGTTTGATTGCATCGCCGAGTTGCTTCTGACGCTCAACGCCTGTGACACCCGCCTGGCTGGTCAACACATCGCGAGGGCGAATAAAAGGAATAGCACAAACCAGCGCTTCTACATCACCATTCTTGCCTTTTAGTTCGACAACCTGAGTCGCATGATCTTCATTGGTATTAGGAATCACGTCTGCGCCCATGTATTTGAGCAGCTGTTGCGTCTCTTTAAGCACAGAGACTGAATCGTGATTTCCACCTAATAACACCAATTGGCAACCGATCTTGTTCGAATCGACCACAAACTTGTTATACATCTCACGAGCGTAACTCGGCGGTGTACTGGTATCGAAAATGTCGCCAGCAACAATGATCGCGTCGATGTCGTGCTCTGTAACTTGCTCAAGTAACCATTGTAAAAACCGTTCATGTTCATTCTTACGGCTTTTATTGTAGAAGTTTTGGCCAAGGTGCCAATCGGACGTGTGAAGAATCTTCATTGCTGCTCACTGGAAGTCTGTAATACCTTTAATCTACCAAAATAGTCGAGATAATTCCCTTTTATAAGCTTGTGAAAACCAACTAATTTCAGGCTTTGGACCAACTCCGCCCATAGCGTGACCAATCGTTATTTTTGACATAAAAAAACCGCTCAACGTTAGAGCGGTTTTAGGTGTCCATAGCTTTAGCTTTAAGCTATTCCACATCGGTCATTAAAAATTGTACGAAGCACCCAGAGTTACTGTGCTAAACGCTACATCACGGCTTTCTAATCGATTACCCGTTGTTCTATCGAAGAATTCGATGTTTACTGCGTCTGCTTGTGAGATTAAACGTAAGGTTAGGTTTTCTACTGGCGTGTATTCAACACCTATACCAAAATGGAAGCCTAATTACGCGCAGCTAGACAATCAAAGATATTGCAATAGATGCCATGATCACGCCAACGACAAATTCCAACACCTTCCACGCTCTCGGGTTCTTAAACATTGGAGCCAAGAAGCGAGCGCCATATCCAAGTGAAAAGAAGAACACGAATGACGCCGATACCGCCCCAGCGCCAAACAACATTTGATCCGGTTGATATTGAGTTGAGATAGACCCCAGCAATACCACAGTATCCAAATACACATGCGGGTTAAGCCAAGTGAACGCCAAACACATCGCAATCGCTTTGGTTAATGAGTCTTTAGTTTCTGCCGTGGCTTCTAAGGCGTGGTTTTCGGTAAATGCTGATCGGAAGCTTAAGAATGAATAGACACCCAAAAAGATAGCGCCACCATAACGGGCGAACTGCTCAATTTGTGGGAACTGCTTAACGATTGCGCCAAAGCCCGTCACGCCAAAGCTAATCAGTAAGGCGTCAGAAATGGCACATACAGCACAAACTGCCAATACGTGTTGGTTCTTAAGCCCTTGCTTTAAAACAAACGCATTTTGAGAGCCAATCGCAAGAATCAGCGAAAGGCCAAGGGAGAAACCTGCAAAGTAAGTCGACATCTAAGGCTAGTCTCTTAACGCAACTCAATACTCATAAACTGGCTGTGCGGGTCTAACACATAATCAGCAAAGGGTTCACAGTATCCGAAGCCAAACTTTTCATACAGGTTACGCGCAGCCTTAAAGTAGTCTTCTGAGCCGGTCTCTAAACTGATTGTTTGATACTGGCGGGCGGTTGCTGTATCCAATACGTGCTGTAAAAGTTGGCTCGCAACACCTGACTTTCGAGCAAACTGTGAGGTTCTCATCGATTTGAGTTCAGCGTGTTGGGTATTTAGCTCTTTAATGGCAACACACCCAAGTAGTTGGCTGTCTTTCCAAGCACTGAAAAAGGTAATTTCTGGTGACTTGAGCCCATCTAGATCCAGTGCATGGACGCTTTCGGCTGGCGAAGTTGCGTACATATCAGCAAGGTGCTCTTCAAGCAATTCAATGACTTCCCCACCCGACAAGTCATCCACCTTAATTTCTATTGAAGCACTGCTTTCCAATGCTGTTCTATTTTCCATTGAACCCTGTGCATTTATTGCTGATGTCATTGTTTCAACTCTCCTTGTTTAGTTCGCTTATTTAGCTTGAGTGATTTGGTTTTTATCAACAGCCCACTTTCCTGAATTGTTTCCTTTTCAAGAACTCGGTTTGAATCAGTAAAATTACTGATTAATCATAAAATTATAAATGTCACACTGGGTTTACCTAGATACCATATTTTTCCGATCTCGTCTCGTGATAAAAGCGTTCCGCAAAGCCCGTATGGTCGCTGCATTGAGGGAGCAACACCTGTTTTAGTTAACGAATAAGTAGTCAGGGCAAAGTGAATAGCGATGACACGCGTACTGATGTTGTTGGCAGCTTAAACATCCCTTTAAACGGTCTCATTTAAAACGACCATAAGTTAGAAAATAAAACGCTTTCATTGATCGAATATTTGATTGCGATTTTCCAATTTCGGTATATGATGCGCCACCCTAATTTTTCAGCTTATGCTGCAGGCAAATATGTCCGCCAACGCACTCTATACCGACCTATCCGGTTACTATGATTTAATGTGTGTAGATATTGACTACCAAGCGCAAAGTAACTGCGTACGTAGACTCCATCAAATCTTTGGAAATGAAGGAAAAACACACCTCGACTTAGCTTGTGGCACTGGCCCACACGTTCGTCATTTTATTGATTTCGGTTACCAAAGCGGTGGCCTAGATCTTAACAAGCCGATGTTAGATATCGCAGAAGTTCGCTGCCCGGAAGCCAAGTTCTCAGTACAAAACATGAGTAACTTTGAGGTCACGGAACCACTCGATCTTATCACTTGCTTCCTGTATTCCATCCATTACAACGATGGCCTTGAGAAGCTTAAAGAGTGTATTGAAAGTGTGCATCGTGCGTTAAAGCCAGAAGGTATTTTCTGTTTTAACGTGGTTGATAAAGACAAGATCAGCAACGACCTGTTTGTTAGACACACAACAAACCAAGACAAAGACGATTTCACGTTCCGTTCTGGTTGGTATTACTCTGGTCAGGGTGATAAGCAAGCGCTAAAGCTTAGCATCGAAAAGACGACTGCTGGTGAAACTCAAATGTGGAATGATGAACACCCAATGGTGGCATTCTCGTTTAAAGAGTTAATCGAGATATTGAAGCCCTACTTCGAGGTTAATATCTTCGAGCACGATTACGACAAGCTGATTCCTTGGGATACTCAGTCCGGTAATGCGCTGATCACATGTGTCAAAATCTAGATTAATAGATAAACGGCAAATTAAACCAAATCTATAGATCAAAAAAGAACCCACACTCGCCATTCTCCTTTTAGAGCATCAGCCAGTGTGGGTTCTTTTGTATCAAGCTATCAGTTACTGAACTCTAAATTAGAAGTCCGCTGTCATACCTACGTAGTAAGTACGTGGCTCTTCAACATAGCCCATGCTCTCTAGCTCTTGTGATACAGCTTCGTCAGTTAAGTTCGTGATACCTGCACGTAGTCGCACTGAAGCATTCACGTTGTAGATAGCACCTAGGTTCAGCGTTGTGTAAGCGTCTTGAGTTAGATCGCTTTCGATCTGACGTTCACCACGGTAACGCGCACTCACGAAGGTACTTAGATCGTAAGTTGGGCTCCAGTTCAGTTTAACTAAACCCGAATGCTTGTAACGCTCAAGTAATTCGTCACCAGTAGACTTATCTTCAGTGTCTAAGAATGTGTAATTACCAGACACACCCCATTCATCAGTAATTTGGAATTGGCCTGTAAGCTCAGCACCTTGAACTACAGCCTCTGATACGTTTGTATAAGTACGCTTACCATTCACATAGCCAGTTGAGCTTGAACTATCAGCGCAACCTTTACCCGATTCAAACACTCCGCCGTTCTCACAATAGGTTTCATCACGATCAATTAGGTCGTTGATTTCATTTCGGAATAAGGCACCTTCAACATTCCAACGAGGTTGGCTATAAATCGCAGCGATCTCATAGTTCAAGCTGGTTTCGGGCTTAAGATCTTCATTACCATGTAAATCACATACGCCTTTACAGCTATTAACTGTGTAGTCTGTCTGATTTTGAGTCAATGTTGGTGCTTTAAATGCTTTACCCACACCACCCTTGATGATCAGGTCATTCGTTGTTTGATGAACCAAGTACACACGTGGGCTGAACTCTTCACCGTACAGTTCATGCTTATCTAAACGACCACCAATGGTTGCCGTTAGTTGATCCGTCATTAACCATTGGTCTTGAACAAATAACGCACCTTGATAAGCTTCAGATGTACCATTGACTAAGTTTTCTTTGTTGGTTAATTCACTCAACTGGTAGTCCATACCAAACGTTACGGTGTGACTATCACCAAGATAAGTGGTCGCCGAAGCTTCAACAATTTGAGTCAGCTCTTCGATGTCACTGCTGTAGTTAGTATCAGAATCCGCAGCGTCGTTGTCAGTCACATTTTCGCGTGAGTAGCGAACTTGTGTATCACCCCAGCTCCAAAATCCGCTGTGCGTAATCGCTTGGCTCTGACGCACTACTCGTGTGTCAGACTCAATCACAGACGATACGTTTTCTGCAGATGATTCACGTTCGTCGTCACTGTAACCAAAATCGAAATCAATGGTTTGGTTGTCTGTTGCATTCCATGTCAGGCTCGCGAGTAAGCTTAATGTCTCTCTTTCTTCTAACGCAGTAATGTCTGAACGATCGTAACCAGAGCTATGCGTACCAGAATAGGGTTGCCAAGCATCACGGCTAGTTTGGTTAACAGATAGGCGAGCAAACAACTCGTCTTCAATTAACGCGCCCGATGTTGTGAAGCCCATCGAATACTCTTCCCCTCCATCACCATCAAGTGGAGATGAAGTGTCCATGCTCAGTGTAGAGCTCCAATCGTTTTCTGGAGCCTTAGTGATGATGTTGATTGTACCGCCCATACCATCTGAACCGTAAAGTGCAGACATTGGGCCACGGATTATTTCAACACGTTCGATCGAATCAGCAGGAATCGTTGATAGGTCGAAGTCGTTACCACGGATGATGGCACTTGCAGAGCTTAAACGACGACCGTTCACCATGATAAGAGTGTAATCTGAATCCATACCACGAATAGAGATCATCTGACGGCCAGCACGTGTGCTATCAAAATCAGATTCGACACTCGTTGATTCTGCAACGATGTCTGCCAAGGTAATACCAGGGCTGTCTTCAATGTCTTGCGCGGTGATAACCGACATTGAAGCTGGCGCTTGTTTTAGTGCCATCTCGGTACGAGTTGCCGTAACAACCATTTGCTCATCTGTTGCTTGCGCTTCTTCTTGCGCCAACACGTTAGCTGAAAGTGAGGTACAAATAACAGCGACTGCGATCGAAAGGGGTTTACGAACCAAAAGAGGTTTGCGAATCAAAAGAGATCTCTCAGACATGATATTCATTCTTATATGTGATTGGTAATGATAATGGTTTGCATTAAACAACCAACTACCACTCTTATCAACGAAAGTTTCATACCAAAAATCGATTCTCGTTATTCACCATTCAAATAATGAAAGAGATCTATATCCAACTCGATAGGTATTCGTAATTTTCATTCACCCTGCAGATGGATTATGTATAAAGCTCTTTGAATATATTGCGAACCCAGCGACACATCGGGTCGTTATGAAAGCGCTTATGCCAGTATAAGTAGACGTCTTCTGATGGGTGGCGCAACGCTTTAGGCACGCGTTTACAAACAAGATCTCTTTGCTTAGCGGCTTGTTGAGCAAAAGGTGTCGGTAAATGAAAGATGATGTCGGTTGCTTCTGCCATATCCGGCGCGACGTTAAAATTGGAAAGCTGAATTGGAATGGACAGCTGGCGCTGCTTATCAATCAAGCCAAGATCTTTAAATCGACTTTCGATCGAGAGCTTCTTATCCCCTTGCAGTGAGATTTGACCAAGTTGGCTATTCAACAAGTCATCAACCGTGATCTCTTTGTCCGCCAAAGGATGTTTTTTACTCATCAGCAAACGGTAATCGCGGCTAATCACGAACATTCGATACAAATTTTGCTCTGAACTTAACGGCTCGTGGGTCGACAACACAAAGTGCGCATCACCGGATAACAGAGGCTCAAAGTGTCGTTTAGGAATCGAGTCGATATCAACAGTCATGTTTGGCGCTTGTTGACGTATCTCCGCAACTACCTTGGGCAGCAAGTGCGCGACATTAGGCACTAAACCAAAGAAGCGAACCGTACTGTCACTGCTTTGCGGTTCGAATACATCGCCATGTACCAGCTTTTCTAAACGTGTCAGTACCGAATTGAGATCTTGCTTAATGGCTTCTGCTTTTGGCGTTAACTCATAGCCATAAGCCGCTCGCACCAATAGATCATCATTGAAAACGGTACGCAGTTTTTGCAGAGATCGGCTCACCGTAGGTTGGCTCATATCCAGCGCCAATGCCGTGTTGGAAACGTGCTTCTCTTCAAGAAGGTGTTTAAGAATAACGAGTAGATTGAGGTCGACTTGAGCAAGATTCATTATGCAAATATTAACAATATATAAAATTCAATGTGCGCATAGTGCTATTTCTCAACATGTAATACAATTGATAATCACTCCTATTTTGATCTAGAGCAATATGCAGAGCAGAGTTTAAGGTTAAGTGGGTTTTAAAGCTCTAAGTCAGAACTGTTTAAAATCGAGTAGGAGGAGG
>NZ_JBFRMS010000050.1:30817-133813 GCF_041470505.1 Vibrio sp. 10N.261.55.C5 | reverse complement strand
TTAATTACGCAACAAAGCCCGCTTATGCCGCTGAAGACTCAATACCAACACCTGAATCGATTACATCTGCACAAGTACTCAGTGCACAAGGCTCAGAGACCTATTCATATGTTAGATGTTGGTATCGAACCGATGCATCGCACGACTCTGCAGCCACCGATTGGAAATGGGCGAAAAAAGAAAACGGCGACGATTACACGATCAACGGATATTGGTGGTCTTCCGTTTCTTTCAAAAACATGTTCTACAGTGATGCCCCACAATCTGAAATCAAACAGCGTTGCGAACAGACTCTCGGCATCCAACATGACGCCGCTGACATTACCTACTTTGCCGCAGACAATCGCTTCTCTTACAATCACTCCATCTGGACCAACGATAACGCTGTGCAAGCCAATACCATTAATCGCATTGTCACTTTTGGTGATAGCCTCTCTGACACTGGGAACCTATTTAATGGCTCTCAATGGGTTTTCCCAAATGCAAACTCATGGTTTCTAGGGCACTTTTCGAATGGTTTAGTCTGGACGGAGTATTTAGCAAAAGCGAAAGATGTCCCTCTGTATAACTGGGCTGTGGGTGGCGCCGCAGGTACCAACCAATACGTGGCATTGACTGGTGTATATGATCAAGTCACCTCTTATCTGACCTACATGAAAGTCGCCAAAAACTATCGTCCGGAAAACTCACTGTTTACTTTAGAGTTTGGCCTCAATGACTTCATGAATTACAACCGAGAAGTCGCCGATGTAAAGGCTGACTTTAGCAGCGCGCTGATCCGCTTAACAGAATCTGGTGCGAACAATATCCTGCTGTTCACCTTACCCGATGCAACCAAAGCCCCTCAATTCAAATACTCTACCGAACAAGAGATAATAAAAGTTCGTGGCAAGATCTTAGAATTCAACCAGTTCATCAAAGCTCAAGCCGAGTATTACCAAGGTATAGGGAAAAACGTGGTGTTGTTCGATGCAAGTGCGTTGTTCGCCAGCATTACCGATAACCCAGAACAACATGGCTTTCGAAACGCGAGTGATGCTTGTCTTAATATCAATCGAAGCTCAGCCGCGGACTATTT
Organism: Vibrio sp. 10N.261.55.C5; assembly: GCF_041470505.1. Lineage (NCBI taxonomy): Bacteria > Pseudomonadati > Pseudomonadota > Gammaproteobacteria > Vibrionales > Vibrionaceae > Vibrio > Vibrio sp. 10N.261.55.C5. Next base: position 132,735 of record NZ_JBFRMS010000050.1, on the reverse strand, counting down.
AAGAAGCCACAGCTTAACTAATGATTGTGCGACCTATGGTTCAGACAGTTATGTATTTTGGGGCGTGACACACCCAACTACAGCTACTCATAAATACATTGCCGACCATATCTTAGCTTTTTCTTTCTCGACTTTTGATTTCTAAAGCCTTTAGAGTAACTCCGTAACCTTAGGCAGCACCTCTTAGGCACAAAAGTCAGATACAAAAAAACCGCCTAATATTGGCGGTTTTTATTTATGTCAGTTTTACTAGCAAACGCTTTAAAACTGGCTGGTGATTACTCGTCGTCCACTTTTGGTGCGACTTTCTTCTTAGGGATAAACACGGTATCACCCACGGCCACATTTTGGTGGAAGCTCTTATCGCGCTTAACTGGTTTCTTCGGCGTTTTCTTCGCTTGAGTGTTGGTCTTCTTCTTAGCAGGACCGCCTTTAGCAAACGCAGGTTTACGTGGCTTAATGCCTTTGAATTTACCTTTTAGGCCTTCAAGTACAGAGAAGGTCAAATCTTGTTGAAGGTAAAGTTCAACACGCTTGAAGCTGTCCCAGTCTTTTGGACCAACCAAAGAAATCGCATCGCCTTTGTTACCCGCACGGCCAGTACGACCTACACGGTGCACGTACTCTTCCGTATGCTTAGGCATATCAAAGTTGATAACGTGGCTCACGTTTGGAATATCAATACCACGTGAAGCAACATCGGTAGTTACCAAGATCTTGTAAACCGCACGCTCGAACTGGCTCATAATAGCATTACGTTGCGTTTGGTTTAGGTTACCACTCAGTGCTACCGCTTTAAGCTTCTTCTCGTTCAACTTATCTGTTAAACGGTCAGTATCAGCGCGTGTTGCTGTGAAGATCATTACCTGACGGTATTCAGCTTCTTCCAGTACACGGTCTAAAATCGCTTCTTTGTGATCTAGGTGATCACATAAGTAGAATTTCTGTGTGATATCTAAGTGTTGCTCGTTAGAAACACCAACAGAGATACGCTTAGGTGCGTCTAGCATTTCATTTGCAATGCCATTTACTTCAGCGTGATCTAACGTTGCAGAGAACATCAACGTTTGACGACGACGGTGTTTAGCTGCATTGGCAATGCGACGAAGTTCTGGAGCGAAACCCAGATCAAGCATACGGTCCGCTTCATCAAGGATTAGCGTTTCAACACCATCTAGGAACAATGAACGATGTTCTAGGTGGTCAGCAAGACGGCCTGGAGTCGCAACGATAAAACGAGGGTACTTACGCAGTGCTTTAACTTGGTCGTTAAAGTTCTCACCACCTAAGATAAGCGCCGCTTCATAAGACAGACCACCAAGCATGCTACGCAGTTCGCCGTAAACTTGCTTCGCTAGCTCACGAGTAGGAGCCAAAATTACACCACGAGGATCTTTAGCAGAAAACGCTTTTGTTTTTAATGCTTTATGTATCATTGGCAACACAAACGCCAATGTTTTTCCTGATCCCGTTTTTGATGAAGCCAATAGATCCTTACCAGCAATAGCAACAGGGATCGCTTTTGATTGGATCTCTGTCGCCTTCTTGAAGTCGTAATGTTTTAAGTTCTTCAGTAAGCGGTTATCTAAGCCTAAATCTTTAAAGTGCAAAGGACTCTCCAGTCATGATGGTATTGAATAAAATTAATTTAACGTGACATGATACCGCGAAAGTACTTTATAAGGATAGAGATCACAGTAAATTTATCCCTTTATCTATCTTTAGCTAGAACAACGTATGCATTGCTAGCAAAGGGATAGCTCTCCAAAAACACCTTCAAGTCGTCTCTAAATCCTTCATCTCATAAATGAGACACAACGTGATACTTAGCTAATTAACTCAAAAATTTAGCAATTTCTTTAGTTATTGTTTTTGCAGTTAAAAAATTAGTCGCTACAATCATTAATGAAGCGACTATATGATAAAGAATGTATAGCGCATCTTTTGATGATAAATAAGCAAGGAGTTCTTATGAATAAGACGTTAATCGCAGCTGCAGCATCAGTTTTCATTTTAGCCGGTTGTTCTTCAGAACCAGAAGAAGCTGCAGTGTCAGAAATGGATCAACTAACTAACCAAGTGGCTCAACTTACAAGCGAAGTTGAAGCACTTAAGAGTGACAAAGCAGCCGCAGAAATGAAGGCTCAAGAAGCAGAAGCAGCCGCTATGGCAGCGAAAGAAGAAGCGGATCGTGCTAACGAACGCATCGACAACATCGCTGAGTCTTACACTAAGTAGTTTGAGATCTAATCGCGATTAAGCTGTAGATTATAAGTCGCAAAAAGCAGTATATAGACAGCACCACTTCTTATCGGATGTGGTGCTTTTTTTGGGTGACACTAATGCGAGTAAACAAGATAAAACCGCCCCTTGTTGCAGAAGAGGCAATCGAATTAAAACTCAATCACAGGTGGTGCTATCTCTACAGGTACGCCGTTTTGAGCAAAGATAACCGCTTTCGCCTTTGAATTTGGCAGTTCTGCGTCTTCAAGCCACCATTTTAGTTCCACAGGGATCTGTAATGATTTCTTTGAACCATCACTTCGAGTTAATGGCTCGTGCGCTTCTACAAACACACTTCTATCAGGCTCTAATGACACCTTAATCGGCTCATTGATAATGGTGACCTGTTCACCACGGTTCACTTGCTCAAACAGCCACTCAATGTCTTTAGGTTCCATTCGGATACAACCAGAGCTAACTCGTAAACCTATCCCGAAATCCTTGTTTGTACCATGGATCAAATAGTCGCCAGCGCCATAAGCAAGCCTCAAAGCGTACTCTCCCAATGGATTTTCCGGCCCGGCAGGAACCACTCTCGGTAATTCAATGCCCTTTTCAAGATACTCGTTGCGGATTGAATTTGGTGGCGTCCATGTTGGATTCGGTCTTTTTTGGCTTATCTTGGTGATCATCTCGGGAGTATCACGCCCCACTCGACCGATGCCGACAGGGAAAACATGCACCTGATTTTTCTCAGGCTCAAAGTAATACAACCTTAACTCAGCAAGATTGATGACAATCCCCTTTCTTGGGGTGTCAGGCAAAATCAAGCGGCTTGGAATGCTTAACACATAGCCTTCCGCGGGAAGAAAAGGATCCACCCCTTTGTTGGCTGCCATTAAAGAGAGAAAACCAATATCGTATTGCTTGGCAATGATGGCCAAGGTTTCGCCCGCCGCCACTTCATGCTGCTGGATTCTGCCCACAATGCGGCTTTCCGCTGGTGGCAATTCAAAGGTTGCAGCAGACACCCACGATGAAGCTATCCCGCTGGCAAGCAAAGTAGTTCTTACAACAAGCGACGCCGCCCTGTGGAGTCGTGTTTTCATTGACTGCAAAGGCGTCGAGTTAACGCAATACGACATACAAATCCTTGGTTTGTCTTTTATCAAAGTTTAGATTATCTCTGATCAAACGTCTCTACAACGTATTGTTGTCTCGAAACTAATAGACAACAAGTTTATATGTAAGCCTTTTCTTCTCATTCACTTGCAATTTACCCATACAAAATCGATTGCCTTTACGCTTTCAACATATTTAGTTATCAATATTAATAAAACTATAATGGCAGACCTATTTTGTGACTAAAGTCTCATGGAGCCACGTTCTAACTCGCTAATATTGCCTCAACAAAACGAATTCAATTCAACAGAATCGGTAATTGATTAAATCCTGTTCCTATAATTACCGTTTAAACTTTGGAGAACGACCATGGCTACACCTCATATTAATGCTCAAGCTGGTGATTTCGCAGAAACAGTACTTATGCCGGGCGACCCGCTTCGCGCAAAATACATTGCAGAAACATTCCTTGATGACGTGAAGCAAGTTTGTGACGTTCGCAACATGTTTGGCTACACAGGCACTTACAAAGGTAAGAAAGTTTCTGTAATGGGCCACGGTATGGGTATCCCATCATGCTGCATCTACGTACACGAGCTAATCGCTGAGTTCGGCGTGAAAAACGTTATTCGTGTAGGTAGCTGTGGCGCGGTACGTGACGACGTTAAACTAATGGACGTTGTTATCGGCATGGGTGCATCTACTGACTCAAAAGTAAACCGCATTCGTTTCAACAACCACGACTTCGCTGCTATCGCTGATTTCGGTCTTCTAGAAGAAGCAGTAAACCAAGCTCGTGCACAAGAAGTTCCAGTTAAAGTTGGTAACGTATTCTCTGCAGACCTTTTCTACACTCCAGAAGCTGACCTTTTCGAAAAAATGGAAAAGCTAGGCATCCTAGGTGTTGATATGGAAGCGGCTGGTATCTACGGCGTTGCTGCAGACCTTGGTGCTAAAGCACTAACTATCCTAACAGTATCTGACCACATCATCCGTGGTGAAAAACTAAGTTCTGAAGAGCGTCAAAAGTCTTTCAACGACATGATGAAAGTTGCTCTAGAGACAGCAATCAACATCTAACGATTTGATAAAAGATACATTGAAAAGCGTTACCCCGCAGCCAGGCTCGCTTGGCTGCTCAAATAATCCCGAGGGGGAGATCGTGTCTAACGACAAGCTGCCAAAAGATGCGGATGGTTTGCAACTCAACTTTTGTAAAACATTGGCGTGTGACAACTTTGGCTTGAGCGATGCAAAACGGTATGTTTTGCAACACGCGAACCCTAAGCGTCCAGCGATGGTTTGTCGTGAATGTGGAGCTTTCCCCCCCTTACTTAACAATCGTGAAGTGTTAAGCGAACTTCATCGCCTAAGACAACTTCACAGCGACGGGCTCCCTGCTTGTCGTAATGATGATTGCGATAACTTCGGCTTATCGGTTCATACCCATAAACATCTTTATCATGCCTTCGGCTACAGTGGCGACAGGCAGCGTTATCGATGCAAAGACTGCCAAACAACCTTCGTTGATAAATGGTCTGGATCCAATAAAAAACTCCAATTTCAAGAGAACCTCATGGGCTTACTGTTCATGGGCTATTCCGTACGTGAAATCTGCCGAAAATTAGAGATCAACCCAAAGACTTTCTATGATCATGTTGACCATATCGCGAGCCGTTGTCGTCGTAAATTAGCGATGATCGATGCTCGATGGGTTAACCATGCGAAAGATTACGAGTTCGCATCTCACTACCAGCGTCTGCAACCACAAAGTAACAACGGTGTGGTGTGGATAGCGACGGGCGAGGCGCATTCTGGCTATATACTTTGCCAACACGTTAACTACTCTCAAAATGAAGAACCATCAGGAAACGTCGACCATAACCCTTATGATGATGTGGCACGATTTGTATCCAAAGAGCACTCTTCAGAAGCAAATCTCGAACTGCCTCAGCCCTCTGACAAACTAAAAGAGCGCATTGAACAGCAGTACCAAGTGATTCTTGCGAGAGGTAACGTTGAGGACCCTATGGGTAACCTCACCACATTTAGTTACCCTTCAAAAGGCGCTCTCATTCGACCGCCTTATACCTCTTATGCTCACTTCTTACATGTGTTGGATATGTGTAACGAAGACAAGCATGTCGCCATCTATATGCCACAAGATCCATTACTAAGATCTGCCGCTTTAAGTGTATGTTTGCCGCGCATTCAGAGTCAAAATATTGACCTCATGTATGTCGAAGAAGATTCAGGCTGGCAAGACGACCAAAGTTTTGAAAAGATCGACATCGTTCACATGAGTTGGTGGCGAGATCGCTGGGCTATTGCCAATCAGGGTGATAACCAGAAAGGTATCTGCTACCTAACCGGTAACAATCCAGAACCAAAACAGTGGTTTAACACAGCCTCAATTCAACAAACTAAGTTCTATCAACAGCGCTTTCAGTTGTTATTTGATAGCTTTATTAATGAGCCCAGACGTAAGCTTCGTCCTGGGGGCATTCTTCCATTGCTCGACATATTTAGAGCTTGGCACAATCTGTGCTACCAAGATAAGCAAGGGCTCACGGCAGCACAACGCTTAGGCGTAGGGGAGCTGCCATTAACTCTAAAGCAACTACTTTCATAGCAACAAAGCCTCTAGGTAATTATTCGGGAACTCATTGATTTTAAAGCGACAACATGAGGTAACGCCCATAATTAGAAAAGATCGATGTTCCTTTGACGCTCTACGAAAGATAATTGGTGCTTATCTCAAATTACACTCTTATAATGATTGTGTTATCAATATGTTCGATAATCATGGATGTAAGTCTTGGACAAAAATCAGTACCTTCTTGAAACAGAATTAGAAAAACTCAAAACTCGTGTCGACTCTGAGCCATCGGTGATCCTAGAGATTGCCCAACAGTGCCTAGTCCGATCAGAGCAAGTTCTGTTTGAAGAGGGTGCCATCCAGTCATTAATGTTAATGGCAAGATGTAGCTGGAACCTGATGGATTACCAAAAAGGTTTAAAATACATCAAGGAAGCCTACAAGCGCCAAAGCCGATTAGATACCGATCTTTTTCTGCCCGAAATCCTCCATTTACACGCGCTCCAGTTCTGGGGACAAGCCAAGTACTATTCCGCCCAACAGTTCTGGATCAATGCTTTAGAGCAGTCCGCGTTGGTTGATGAAGTCGAAATTCAAATTGAATGCCTCATTGGCCTTGGCAATATTTGGCGGATGACCCACGAATATAAACTTGCACGTTCTACCCACCAGCTTGCCGTTAAAGTTGCTAACAACAGCCGCATTGGTTGGTTAGAGGGTAAAGCCAGAATACTGCTTGCGTGGGATTACTACCTGCTCAACAACTATGTTGAAATGCTGTCGGTATTGGACGGTGCAGAAGAAGCATTAAAAGACCATAAAGATAACACTTGGCATGCAGAGGTATGGGACTTTCGAGGCCTTGCCCTACTTGGTCTTGAACGCTTAGATGACGCGGAGCGCGCCACGGCCAAAGCGCACAATCTGGCAGTTGAACACAACCTAGTTTGGATGAAGGCGCACTCATACATCAGCCGAGCTAGATTGGAGCTCCTGAGAAAAAGACCAGAACAAGCGGCGGAATTACTGAGGCTCGCAGAACAATCCGCAAACGAGTTCGATAATGGCGAGTTGCTGAGCCAAATCTGTTACCAACAATCCTTGGTGGCGGAAGAAAACCAAGACTTCCAAGCCGCGCTCGTCGCCTTTAAAAAGTACCGTCAATATTCTATCGGCATGCTCAAAGAGCAAACGACACGTGTCGGTTTGGACAAAGCACGCAGTTCAAAACGCCAACTTGAACAGAGAGCACGAAAACTGATTAATCGTATTCGCGGTCAGCACGAGTACGATCCTGAAAAGCACCTCTCTTACGTTGTCTCTGAAACCTTTTGGTGGGAAAAGTTGGTGCTGTTCAAGACAGAGCTTAAACGTTCAAACCACAGCATCATTATGTTCCATCATGTCGATACTGATTACTTAGATGTCTGTACCGAGATTGCTCATGCTTTATGTAACCAGAATGACTTCATCGCAAGGCTAAGTTCTGAACGTGTGGCCCTTATGCTTTCCGAAAAAGGCGAAGCCGCAGAGCAAACCTTCCAAACTCTCAGCACCATGCTTGATATCTATCCATGGCATAGAAAAGGACTAAAGGGTTCGAAACCGACCGTCAGCCTCAATGATATTTTGACGTTCCCGTTCACGCTTGAACAACTCGAAGAAGACGATGCTGAGGTAATAGAATAATGGAAACTCTATTAAGCAAGATCACAGACGCCGGTTTAGACCCTTCATCAGTATCAGGTGAAGAAGCGATCATCTTCTGGAACCACATTCGTCAGCACGTTTCGACAACGCAAACAGAGCAAGCGCACTGCTATATCATTAGCTCTGAATACCGTGCCGAGTTACAACAAAATCAAACCAGTATCGAAGAGTTGAGACGAGCACTCGATCTGCTCCACCTTCCTGCCGATATCGAAGATATTCTGACAGTCAAAACCAGTTTAAGTGACCGCTTAGTTGAAACTGGTGATTACACCTCAGCACTCAATGAATTCGTCAGTTCATCGACTATCGCGGTTGAACACGGTCATATCGATGAGTATGTATTAGCTATTTTAGGCATGGGCAACCTGTGTGATTCCTATGGCGATCACAACAGAGCACTTCGTTACTACCAAAAAATCAGCAGCATAGACCATGCGATAAGCAGTCGCTCACTTCGCCTCAAATTCAAGCTGCATATGGTAGCAAGCCTACTTCTACTCAATCGCATTACAGCAGCCAGCGATTTACTGAATGAGTGCGAAGAACTGAGTATTTTGGTCAGTGACAAGTTGCTCACAGCTCAAATACTGCTTTACCAAGCAAAGGTGCTGCGCGCTAAGAAAAAACACCATGAAGCGCTACGCTGTCTGTCTAAGGTTCAATACCCAGCCAACAGCACTCAAGCAAGCTGGCTTGCAACCATGACTCGTCTAGAGCTCTCACATTGCCTAAGTGCAACCGGCAAGCAAGACTACGCGAGCATGATTTTGTCGAGCACAGACAAACGCGTGAAAGCCTACTCGTCGCCAGTACTTGCAAAACGATTCTACGATTCGCTGAGTGATGTGTGTATGAATCAAGGGCGTTTTCAAGAAGCGCTAAGCTATGAGAAAAAAGGCTACCGAATTCAAACCGATCTGATGAAGCAGATCCCGATCAGTGAACTCGGTGCAAGCCAGCTACGCCGACTGTCTCGTTTTGAGTTACAACTCAAACTCATTCTCTCTGAACAAGAGAACAAAGAGCTCAAAGAGACAACCGAACAACACAAGAATGCGGTGGCTCAGCTTCAACAAGACGTATTCACAGATCCATTAACAGGGTTGCACAACCGCCGCTGGTTAGATGTGAAACTGAAAGACATGCTGCTGCACGATACCTCTTTCGCGCTGATGGTTATTGATATTGACCACTTCAAGTCTATCAATGATGAATTAAGCCACTTAGTGGGTGATAAAGCGATTGTCAGCGTTTCTCAAGAGTTACGTTCATACTTTAAGTTTAGAGGCGCGTCATGTGTCAGGTTTGGCGGGGAAGAGTTCCTAGTCATCCTTGAAAACACTGACCTTGCGAAAGCAGAAATGCACTCTGAAAATTATCGAGAGCGCATCTTCCAATTCGGATGGCATGAAATACTTGGGGAGCGTGGTTTGACCGTGAGTATTGGTATCACTTTGCATCGTGACGGAGAGAATACTCAACGCACCTTCTACCGTGCGGATAAAGCGCTATACCGAGCTAAAGCCAACGGCCGTAATCAAGTGTGTACAGAGTAGTGGCATATAGCTCTGTAGCTTAGGCCAACTGCTTATTGATAAAAGAACAGAGAAATACCAGCAAGGGCGGCAAGTGTGCCTATGATACTTTGCTTTGACACCTTCTCCCCTTTCAGCGCATAAATCACCAAAATAAAGACCGGGCTGGTCGCTATCAACGTTTGTGCAATCGCAGGGTTAGCATTCTTCAACGCCACTTGTTGAAGCCATAGAGCGAGAAACGTCCCGACAAAGATTGCTCCTAGTAACCACAGTTTATCGAGCTTGGTCATTTCCCATAAATCTCTTTTTATCGATGAATACGGCTTCTTTTCAACGAAAGGGATAATCAGCATCACAGCAAACACGCCAATCGTCAGGCGAATCAAAGCACCTAACAATGGTGGAATATCACCCGCCACTAACGCGTAATGAGAAATAACCACACCAGATGCCTGACAGACACTCGCCACAAGCCCATAACCAATGCCACCCCACTGCGCTTTGTTATTCGATTCACCGCTCGCCGATTTTGATGGCTGGAAGACAACGAAGGTCACCGCTAGTGTTGTAATCACGACACCGAGCCAACTTTGCACTGTCAATACAGCGCCCAAGAACATTAATGCCAGCACACCAGAAAGAGGCGGGGCTAAAGATTCCAGTAACAGCGTCTTATTGGCACCGATTCTTTTCAACGCCGCAAAATAGGCGCTATCTCCAATCGCAATGCCAATCACACCTGAAATTGCCAATATCAGAAAATGGTTGGTACTCAGTTCAAACTCCGGCATCGGAATAAGAGGCATCACCAGCAACATCATCCCTGACGCCACTACGCCCTTAACAATGTTAAATTGCATCGCAGAGAAGCGATGTCCAAATTGCCCATAGATCCATGTCGCACATGCCCACACAATTGCAGCGCCAATGGCCGCCAATTCACCTATATACATCCGTATTTGTCCCTTGTGGTTATGCCCGTCATTCAGAATCTTAACTGTCATCATTTCAGCTTAAATACCAACCAGAAAGCCGAAATAGCCTCTTCAAACGCGATGAGATTTCATAAGATTCATCAATGCTTTTATTCGCATTAGAAGCGACAACACATTATTTTCAACTCGGTAAATCATTTTTATAACAATTACTTGGATGATAGCGTAGTATATTTATAACTAATATCTAACATTACAAGGATCTGTTATGTTTTTAGACTACTTTGCGCTCGGCTTACTTATTTTCGTAGCATTAGTAATCTTTTACGGCATCATCGTTATTCACGATATTCCCTATGAAATTGCGAAAGAACGCAATCACCCTCATCAAGATGCTATTCACGTCTCAGGCTGGGTTAGCCTATTCACCTTACATACTATTTGGCCATTTCTTTGGATTTGGGCAACATTATGGCGCAAAGATCGTGGTTGGGGCTTCGCTAAATTAGAAGAAGAACAACACGATATTCATCATCGCGTCGATATTCTCATCGATCAAGTGAGTACTCTTCAGGAAGAAATCGCACAGCTCAAGCAAGCAGGTGCTGAGCAAAGCAGTCCAGAGAAAGAGACAAACAACGTTCAAGATCAGGAGGCTAAGTAATGGATTTACTGCTGATAATGACCTATGCGGCGCTTTGTATCACCATTTTCAAGGTGTTCAATATACCGCTCAATAAATGGACAGTACCTACTGCCGTACTTGGAGGTGTGATCATAGTAGGTACCCTAATTCTACTAATGAACTACAACCATCCATTTACACAAATCGGTAACCAAGTTTACTCAACAACGCCAGTCGTTTCAGGCGTTAGGGGTAAAGTTATCGAAGTGCCAGTAGAAGCAAACAAACCTCTGAAGCAAGGGGATATTCTTTTCAAAATAGACCCAGTTCCATTCGAAGCTGAAGTCGCAAGGTTAGAAGCCAAGGTAAAAGAAGCAAGCCAAGGTGCGCTTGGAATGGAATCTGAAGTGGTTGAAGCAGAGGCTGCAAAAATCAAAGCCATCGCGGAAAGAGATAAAGCCCAACGTGAGTTTTCTCGTTACAAGCGCGGTTACGACAGTGGCGCTTTTACCGAGCAACAATTGGATACTCGCAGACAAGCTTACAAAGCATCGGAAGCGGCCGTGAAAGTTGCAGATGCAAACCTAGAACAAACAAAGATCGCCTTGGACTCTGAAATAGGTGGCGAGAATACAGCGGTTTTAAGCTTATTGGCTGAATTACGTAAAGCTCAGTTTGATTTAGAACAAACCGTGGTTCGAGCTCCCACTGACGGATACGTTACGCAACTAGCATTACGCCCAGGTGTAATGGCAGTTCCACTTCCTTTAGCTCCGGTAATGACGTTTGTTCACACAGAAGAACAATTCTATACCGCTGCGTTCAGACAAAACTCCTTACAACGCCTGCAACCGGGTTACGAAGCTGAGTTCTTGTTTAGAGCATTGCCAGGGAAGATATTCAAAGGACGTATTGATGAAGTGATTCCAGCTATTGGTGAGAGCCAATTCCAAGCTAGAGGCGCGCTTCTAGGTACTGATGCGTTGCGTACCAGTGGTCGTGTGTTTGTTAAATTGAGCATCACTGATGATCTGTCTGACTACCATTTACCTATGGGTACCGCGGTTGAAGTTGCCGTTTATTCTGACAGCTTCACTCACGTGTCTATCATGCGTAAGGTCCTTATTCGCATGAAGAGTTGGCAAAACTATCTATACCTAGACCACTAAACGGGCGTAGATATGTGACGAACCCGCTTAACACATTGTTAAGACGAATGAAAAAGCCAGACCCGCTCTGGCTTTTTTGTTGCTTGATTAACCGTAAAATTGCGCTTTTTACACGATATTTAGGTGTTCAGATGGAATTTTAGACATCTAGACACTTACCTTCCCTTATGGAAGGGTTCTACTGTATAATGCGCGCCTTATTTTTTATATTTGCCCAAAAAACGTTCTCATTGAGACGCATATTAATAATGGCGAATATTCGTTCTTTATTAAGCTTTATCTTTCAGTATTCGAGGTTATCTATGAACTTTTCAGCTAAAACAGTGGTCGTTATTGCCATTGGCGCGGCACTGTACGGCATTGGTGGTTTACCTATGTTTGGTGTCCCAGTGTTTGCGAACACGACATTGAAACCAGCGATGGCAGTTCTAGCACTGTTTTCTGTTTTGTTCGGCCCAATTGTTGGCTTCTTAGTTGGCTTTATCGGTCACTGGGTTACGGATCTATTCGCAGGCTGGGGTGTGTGGTTAACTTGGGTTTTAGGCTCAGGTATCGTAGGCATGGTTATCGGCTTATTCCCGATGTTGACCAAGAACCGCCTTCAGCAAGGTGAGTTTCCTATGAAGGACTTCGCGCTGTTTGTGGTACTTGCCCTTGCCGGTAATGTGGTTGGTTACGGCTGCTCTGCATTCCTAGATACCATCCTTTATGCAGAACCGTTTACTAAAGTCTTCACTCAACTCTCTATCATTGCTGCGGGTAACACCGTTCTGATCGCTGTTGTTGGCTTACTGATCCTAAAATCAGTCGCTAAACGCAACAAACAAAGCCGTAACCTGACTGAGGCATAAGCGATAATGACTATAGCATTTTCGAACTTCTCTTTTAGATATGAGTCGCTGGATAAACCGACGCTAAAAAATATCAATCTAAGGATAGAGAAAGGAGAGAAAATCGTCATTATTGGACCAAGCGGTAGTGGTAAATCTACCCTAGGTCAATGCCTTAACGGTCTGATTCCTCATGCTATCAAAGGTGAGGTGACTGGCTCTCTAGAGATCAACGGTAAGAACATTTCTGATTTTTCTATGCACGACTATACCGAGCAGGTTGGCACAGTATTACAAGATACTGATAGCCAATTTGTCGGTTTGAGTATTGGCGAAGACATCGCATTCGCACTGGAAAATCAGTTAGTGTCGAACATTGATATGTACCCTCTGGTTAAGTCGACAGCAAAAATGGTCGACTTAGCAGATATGCTTGATCGCTCGCCACATGATTTATCCGGCGGCCAGAAACAACGCGTGTCATTAGCGGGCATCTTAGTTGATGACGTTGACATCCTGTTGTTTGATGAACCTTTGGCTAGCCTTGACCCGAAAACGGGTAAAGCGACTATCGAAATCATCGACCAACTTCATAAAGAAACCAACAAGACTATAGTCATCATCGAGCATCGCCTTGAAGATGTACTACATCGCGATATCGATCGAGTGATCTTGATGGAGCGCGGTGAAATTGTCGCGGACATGACACCCGATGAAATCTTAGCTTCTGAACTGCTTGAAACACACGGTATTCGTGAACCACTTTATTTATCTGCTCTGAAGGCAGCGAAAGCACCTTTGACCAGTGAAGATAAGCTATCAAACCTCAAAGCTCTCGATTACAAAAGATTCCGCCCTGCGGTTCAGGCTTGGTTTGCAGAGCGCCCGACTCCAGTTGCTGAGAAGCAGTACCAACCTTTGCTTGAGGTCCACGGCCTGACTTACTCTTACGATGGTGAAAAGAACGCTCTCGAAGATGTCAGCTTTAAGATTGGTAAGGGTGAGTTCGTTTCAATCTTAGGCAAAAACGGTTCAGGCAAATCTACCATCACTAAACTCATCATGGGTGTGATCGATGCCGATTCAGGCTCTTCCTATCTAAATGGTGAAGACCTATCTGAGCTTTCTATCTTTGAAAGAAGCCAGAAAGTCGGTGTCGTGATGCAGAACCCAAATCATATGATCTCTCATCATATGATTTTTGATGAAGTTGCATTCGGTCTGCGTAATCGTGGGGTTGCAGAGCAGGAAATCAAAGAGAAGGTGGAAAACGTTCTTGAGCTGTGTGGCTTGAGCAAGTTCCGCCACTGGCCAATCGAAGCGCTAAGCTACGGTCAGAAAAAACGCGTAACGATCGCTTCTATCTTAGTATTGGAGCCAGAGCTTCTGATCTTGGATGAACCAACAGCGGGTCAAGATTACCGCAACTACACCTCAATGCTGGCGTTTATCCAAAAGCTTAACCGCGAGTTAGGTATCACCGTCGTGATCATTTCACACGACATGCACCTTGTTCTAGAGTACACCACACGCTCAATTGTCATTGCTGACAGCAAGCTGATTGCCAATGCCGCGATGACGGAAGTATTCAGTCAGCCATCGCTGTTAGAACGCGCAAATCTTTGTACCACCAGCATTTATGAACTCGCGACTATGATGAAAATCGACGACACCAATGCGTTTATGCAGTACTTCATCGACTACGAGAGAAGCGCTCAATGAACGCATCAAAAGTAAAATTCGGCATCAATTACATTGATACAAAATCACCGCTTCATGCACTTAACGGCATCACCAAATTTGCGCTCTTCTTAGCTTGGGTAACCGTGGTCTTAACTACGTTCGACCTAAGATTGATTACGCTGCTTATTGTGACTGGTTTATACCTGCTAAAGCTCACCAATGTGCCTGTACGCGTATATAAGCCTCTGTTATTGGGTACGGCGAGTGTATTGAGCCTAAATGCTTTGTTCATGTATCTGCTGGCTCCACAGCAAGGTACTGAGCTCATCGGCAGCAAAACCTTATTGCTGACATTGCCGGGTAACTACTCGTTGAGCCAAGAGACTCTGTTTTACTTGGTTACTGTGACGCTCAAATACATGAGCATGTTCCCGATAGCGTTGATTTTTGTCTTCACAACGCATCCGACTGAGTTTGCAGCTAGCCTCAACCGTATCGGTGTTCCTTACAAGATCGCCTATGCGGTCAGCTTAACACTGCGTTACTTGCCAGAAGTTAAGAAAGACTTCATCAATATCATGCATGCTCAACAGGCTCGTGGTGTAGAGCTCTCAAAGAAAGCGCCTCTAATTACTCGAATCAAAAATGTGGCTAAGGTTCTAGGCCCGCTCATTTTCTCTAGCTTGGACCGAGCAGACGAGATCTCTAACGCAATGACGTTACGAGGTTTTGGCCGACACAAAGCTCGCACTTGGTATAGCTATGCACCTTTGAAACGTATCGACTTTGTTTGTTTAGGTGTCATCGCTTTTATCGTGGTGTTAGCCATTGCGAAACGCATTCTAGAGCCGCAGTTATTTTGGTATCCGTTCTAGTCATCTGAATTAGCATAGATAAACAAAGACTTTAAATAACACACCGCTCAATAGGGCGGTGTTTTTGTTTATGCCAAAATCTGATTGATAATTGAACCAATGACACAATACTGACTATATTTAACGATAAATTGACCAGTTATTTACCCTTGGAGTTTGAGATTTAATTCATAAGCTCTTAATATACTCGTTTACAGAATGTTACAATCAGTAGAGATTTGTAATGGCTCGAATTACTCAAGTACAGAAACTAGAAAATCAAAAGCACTACGATGAGATCGTACTAAACCTTTTTCTGGCTGAAGGACATGAAGCACTAACTTATGCAAGGATTGCTCAAGAAATTGGCATTAGTTTGACGACGCTTCAGGGCTATTATCCATCGACCCGCGCTATCCGATCAGCGTTACACCAACACATGCTATCAATTGTTATAGATAATCTAGAGTTCTCATCGGAAGAAGTATTCATTCAATCTTGGCAAAACGCTCTAGATAATGATCAATTTCGATTCGTGATCAAATTGATGTTTTTCCATGCCTCCCAGGTCAAGAGCCCTGAACAGTTTAACATCAGTTCAGATGGTCAATTCCGCGAGATAATGTTTAATAGCTTTGGGCTTGACACCGTTCGAATCCTTGAGACTGTCGTAGGACGTTCAATGTTCTATCTCACAAACTTCAAGCAGCATTAAACCAAGCACTAGAAATACAAAAATGGGAGCCTTTCGGCTCCCATTTTCTTTTTAGTTATCGCTTACTTCAACTTATAGACCTAATTTAGCTTGTAAAAAACGGTCGATAACGGTGGTAAACGCAGCTCAATCGATGTGTCTAGCCCTTCGCTCTCTACAGATTCAATCTCAGCAGTCTGCTTCACTTCAAAGCCACTGCCTGCATAATCCGCAGAGTCTGTATTCAATAACAAAGAGTACTGACCTTGTGCTGGAACACCTAAGCGGAAGTGCTCATGAGGAACGGGGGTAAAGTTAGAAACCACCAATACACGCTCGCCTGATTCACTGATACGCTCATGAGCTAAGATGCTCGCTTCAGCAGAGTCCTGTAGACGCCATTCAAAGCCTTTCGGATCAAAATCAAGATCGTGCATTGCAGCTTCAGAGCGGTACAGATTGTTCAGGTCTTTCGTTAAACGCTGAACACCTTGATGACGCTCGTAATCCAGCAAAAACCATTGCAGCTGGTCGTCATGGTTCCATTCAGCCGTCTGACCAAATTCTGCACCCATGAAGTTCAGCTTCTTACCTGGTTGCGCATACATGTAACCCATATAAGCACGTAGGTTTGCCGTTTGCTGCCATTCATCACCAGGCATCTTGTTGTGGATAGAACCTTTACCGTAAACCACCTCATCGTGAGACAGAGACAATACATAATTCTCACTGTGTGCGTAAACCAGTGGGAAGGTAATCGTATCGTGGTGATATTTACGGTTGATTGGGTCTTCTTGAATGTAAGACAAGCTGTCGTGCATCCAACCCATGTTCCACTTAAAGCCAAAGCCTAAGCCGCCCATAAAAGTCGGTGCTGAAACACCAGGGAAAGCCGTTGATTCTTCAGCAATCGTCATCGCATTCGGAAAGTGTTTATACACTTCTTCGTTCATCCACTTAAGGGTTGCGATAGCGTCGTAGTTTTCGTTGCCGCCATCCGCATTCGGGATCCATTGGTCATGGCTACGCGAATAGTCGAGGTACAACATCGAAGCAACCGCATCAACACGGATGCCATCGATATGGAATTGTTCGAACCAGTAAAGAGCGTTTGCTACCAAGAAACGACGAACATGCTCTTTGCCTAAATCGTAAATGTACGAGTTCCAGTCTTGATGCCAACCACGACGTGGATCTGGATCATGGAACAATGGCGTACCATCGAAGTTTGCTAGGCCGTGATCATCACTTGGGAAGTGAGCAGGAACCCAGTCCAGAACAACGCCAAGACCCGCTTGGTGACATTGATCGACGAAGTATTTGAAATCATCTGGAGAGCCAAAACGGCTAGTCGGTGCAAAAAGACCAACAGGCTGATAGCCCCAAGAACCGTAGAATGGATGTTCTGAAACTGGCATTAGTTCAACGTGCGTGTAGCCAAGATCCGTTAGGTATGGGATCAGCTCTGCCGCAAGCTCGCGATAATTTAAGAATTCACCTTCAGCGTTACGCTTCCAAGAACCTGCATGCAATTCATAGAACGAAAGCGCTTCTTTGCGCTTTTGCGTTACCGGGCGATTTTGCCATTGAGTATCTTGCCACTGGTAACGAGCGTGATCGTAAGTTACAGATGAGAACGATGGGTATTGCTCAGAGTAGAAACCCCATGGGTCAGCTTTGTGTGGTAAGCCTTCGCCATTTGGTCCTTTTAATTCAAACTTGTATTGAGCGCCTTCTTCCAGTTCAGGAATGAATAAGCCCCACATACCGTAATCTAGGCGTTGCATTGGGTGGCGGCGACCATCCCAAGCGTTGAAGTTACCCACCAAGCTTACCGCAGTTGCATGCGGTGCGTACACCAAGAAACGCGTACCTGAAATCGTCTGTCCATCACGCTCTAGCGTAATAAACTGAGCCCCCATGTGATGATACATATCTTTCGGTGTATGAAGATCTTCATAACTCGCGTACAGATCGTGGTACTGGTAAGGATCATCGATGATCTGTTCTACGCCAGCCCAATCAACCGCAAGCTTATAGTGAGTAAAACGTAAGTCTCTCTCTTGCTTAAGAATGAAACCACTTTCACCCTCTCGCGCTAACTCAATACGAGGTTCCTTTCCAACAATCAACTCGACTTTATCTGCCCCAGGAATCCACACACGTAATGCACCTTGCTCAGAAGGTAGGTATGGCCCTAAAAACGCGAATGGGTCTGTGAAACAAGCCTGTGATAGTTGGGTATATATTTGTTTTTGCTTTGAAATCGAACTTAGTTCCAAAACGTTTCTCCCTAACCAAACATCCAAAAAACATAATACAAAAATGCCCGCTATTAGTGCGGGCAATATAACGACGGTTTATTCTACCAGATGAGCATTCATTATTGAGTGACCGAGGTTGTAGTTTCGTACGGCGTAAGCAAAAAACCACCTAATTTCAAGTCACTCACGTCATTACTTACCGGCTTTTTCTCGAACGTCAGTCAGCTTAGAAGCGATACGATTAACGCCTTCGTGAGCAAATATTTCGTCCAAGTTCATTGATAGTTTACGACGCCAGTTAGGGTATTCATCAACCGTGCCAGGAATGTTTACTGGCTTGTCCATCTCTAGCCAATCTTCTAGCTGAACGCTCAGTAGTGTTGAACCACCAGCCGCTACGTGCAGTTGAAGTGCCTCAGCAAGGTAAGAGTCCATCGGTACTTGGCTCGCATCGCGGCCCACACCTTCTGGTAGGAAACCATGCCATGCTACTGAATCTAAGATTCCTTGCTTGCACTCTAGGCGGTCATCGAACAAGGTTTCTAATTGTTCTGCATCTGGGTATAAGCCAATCTCTTGGCCCATTTTCAGGTCATCACAGTGCCAGAAGCCACGAAGCGTTGGCATATCGTGAGTACACAGTGCCGCCATCGATTGTGATGCGTAGTGTTTTGGTGAGATGAAACCACCGTCATCTTCTGATGTTTCGAAGAAGAACACTTTGTAAGAGTGCACGCCAGCATCTGCAAGGATGTCGACAATCTCATCCGGTACCGTTCCTAAATCTTCACCGATAACGCTACATTGGTAACGGTGAGATTCAAGCGCCAGAATAGACAGCATATCTTGTACTGGGTAGTAGATGTACGCGCCCTTAGTTGCGTTCTCACCCTTTGGAATCCACCACAAGCGCAGTAGACCTAAAACGTGGTCGATACGCAGTGCACCACAGTGCTTCATGTTCGCACGAAGTAGCTTGATGTAAGCGTCGTAGCTTGTTTCTTGAAGCACTTCTGGGTTTAACGGAGGTAGACCCCAGTTCTGACCCAAAGGACCAAGAATATCAGGTGGAGCACCAATGCTCGCATCCATCACTAGGTTGCCTTCGTCAGCCCAAGTCTCGCTGCCTGAATCTGCAACACCTACCGCTAAGTCACGGTACAGGCCAACAGCCATGCCCTTCTCTTCTGCAAGAGACTGTGCATCGTTGATCTGGCAATCTGCTAGCCATTGCAGGTACATGTACAGATGAACGTTTTCTAAGTTCTCTTTGATGTATTTCTGTGTTGCTGGGCTGTCGAATGTACGGTACTTCTCAGGGAATACCGGCCATCCCCACATGCCAGAATCTTCTGCATGCAGTTCACTATGTAGAGCATCAAACGCCGCTTGATGCATCAGGCTATCGCCACCCTCTTCTACGAAGGCTAAGAACGCTTGTGCACGGTCGCTGTTTTTGTCTAGATGACGAGTCTTAAATTCTGCGAATAGCAGAGGCAAGATGCTCATCTTAAGCTCAGACACTTCGGTGTAGTTTACCCAGTGTGCTTCACGCGCTTTTTGTAGACGCTGTTGGAACTCTGCGCTGCCGACTGTTTGTTGTGCTTCTGCACTTAGTGCAAATTCAGGAACTGAACTCACATCAATGTATAAGATGTTCAACCAGCGACGAGAAGATGGGCTATATGGGCTCGCACCTTCAGGGTTCGCAGGGAACAATGAGTGAATTGGGTTTAGACCAACGAAGTCACCACCACGAGAAGCGATATCCGCAACAAGCTGTTTTAGGTCTCCGAAATCACCAATACCCCAGTTATGCTGAGTTCTTAGGGTATAAAGTTGAACACTGGGTCCCCAAAGCTTTTTGCCTTGCTCGATTGGTGACTGCTTGAAACACGCTTTTGGCGTAATAATCAGTGTCATCTCGTAAGGCTTCTTACGGCGCTTACGGCTCACAATGAGCTTGTGATAACCCCATGCCAAATCACTTGGCAATGCAAACACTAAAGGGCCACCCTCGGCACGCTCGTCACGAATGACTTGAGATTGAAGATAGCCTTCAAGTACCTCTCCTTGCTCGGTTTCTAAGCGCCAGCTGAACTCACTTTCACGAGCACTTACACCTAGATTAAGCGCCACTTCTACTGGCTCACCGTCACGCAAGACAAGAACTGGGTCTAGTACATCTTTTTTGTGTTTTCTTTCTGCTGACTTAAGCAGTGCATCATCGCTGCTTGTATCGTAGCCCAACGAAGCCAATAGAGACGTGATCGTCTCGTCTGATACTTGTGCTTCATCGCCCCACGCACTAACGTAACTGTCGGCAATGTTTGCCATTTCTGCGACTTGTTTTAATACGGTCTGTTCTTTCATCGCTCTCTCCGAAAACGTTCTGACGCTTTCTATTTTGTAGGGTTGTTAATTTAATTTTTACTAATCAATTAGCTTGTGACAATCGGTTTGTAAGCAGCTTGTTTATAAACGAAACCTTTAAGCCTTTCGTTTGCTCACAAGCTAATTGAGCCAAGGCAGAAACTGCCTTGGCTACTTTGGAAGTATTAACGGTTAACCGCTTCAAGTTTCCAGATGTTGTTCACGTAGTCGCGGATAGAGCGGTCTGATGTGAACTTACCAACCAATGCTGTGTTAAGAATTGCTTTCTTAGCCCAACCTGCTTGGTCTTTGTATTGCGTGCCCATGTCTTCGTGCGCTTTCACGTAAGATGCGAAGTCAGCAAGACATAGGTAAGGGTCACCACCGTCTAGCAGGCTATCAAACGTTGCACGTAGAAGGCCTGGTTGACCTGGAGTGAACTCATCGCCAGTCAGTAGGTCTAGAGATGCTTTCAGTAGTGGGTCTGCATTGTAGTAGTCGTATGGGTTGTAGCCTTGAGCTTTCAGAGCTTGAACACCATCAACGTCTAGGCCGAAGATGTAGATGTTTTCATCACCCACTTCTTCACGAATCTCAACGTTTGCACCATCCATCGTACCGATAGTTAGCGCGCCGTTTAGAGCCATCTTCATGTTGCCCGTACCAGATGCTTCTTTACCCGCTAGTGAGATTTGCTGAGAAACGTCTGCTGCAGGGATGATGATTTCAGCCATGCTTACACGGTAGTCAGGAATGAATACCACTTTCAGTTTGTTACCGATGCGAGGGTCGTTGTTGATCTTCTCTGCAATCTTGTTAACCGCGAAGATGATCTCTTTCGCTAGGTGGTAACCCGGTGCTGCTTTCGCTGCGAAGAAACATACGCGTGGCTCACACTCGAAACCAGGTTCGTTAAGAATACGGTGGTACAGAGATAGAATGTGTAGCAAATCTAGGTGCTGACGCTTGTATTCGTGAAGACGTTTGATTTGAACGTCAAAGATAGCGTTAGTATCTAGCTCGATACCCATGTTCTCTTGAACCCAATCAGCTAGGCGCTGTTTGTTTTCTTTCTTAACAGCCATGAATTCTTTTTGGAATTTCGCGTCTGTTGCAAACTTAGCGATGCCTTCTAGCTGCTCAAGTTTTGCTGGCCATTCAGTGCCGATCTTACCCGTGATTAGCGCAGATAGACCTGGGTTACAGAACTTCAACCAACGACGTGGCGTGATGCCGTTCGTTACGTTAGTCAGTTTACCTGGGAAGATTTCGTTGAATTCAGGGAACAAGTCTTTCTTAACCAGTTGAGAGTGAAGCGCAGCTACACCGTTTACTTTGTAAGAACCAATCACACATAGGTTTGCCATGCGAACCATACGGTGGAAACCCTCTTGGATGATAGAAAGCTTCGCTTGCTTCTCACCATCACCAGGCCACATCTTGCGAACTTCTTGCATGAAGCGGTGGTTGATTTCAAAGATGATTTCCATGTGACGTGGAAGAAGACGATTGATTAAAGATTCAGACCAAGTCTCTAGCGCTTCTGGAAGTAGTGTGTGGTTCGTGTAAGCGAACGTGTGAGCACTGATTTCCCATGCTTGATCCCAAGATAGACCTTTCTCGTCAATCAGGATGCGCATTAGCTCAGGAATCGCGATCGTTGGGTGTGTATCGTTCAGCTGAATCGTTTCTTGCTTAGGCAGATCTTCTAGAGAGAAACCTGCTGCTTCGTGGCGACGTAGAATATCGCGAACCGATGCTGCTGAATGGAAGTACTGCTGCATTAGACGCAGTGTCTTACCTTTCTCGTGGTTATCGTTCGGGTAAAGAACCTTAGTGATGTTACCTGCATCGATTAGCGAGTGTTGCGCTTCGAAGTAATCACCGTTGTTGAAGCTTGCTAGTGAGAATGGTGCAATTGCCTGACATTCCCAAAGGCGCAGTGGGTAAACCGTGCTTGACTCGTAACCTACGATTGGTAGATCCCAAGGCATTGCTTTTACTTCCATACCTGGAACCCAAGTACGTACTTCTTTACCGTCGATGAATTCAACGTCTACATGACCGTAAAAACCAATGTGTTGTGCTAGTTCTGGACGAGCTACTTCCCATGGGTAACCTTCAACACCACGCCATGCGTCAGGTGCTTCTTGCTGACGACCGTCTTGGAAAGACTGTTTGAATAGACCGTATTCGTAGTGAAGACCGTAGCCTACTGTTGGGTATTCTTGAGCGGCACAAGAATCCATAAAACAAGCGGCTAGACGACCAAGACCACCATTACCTAGTGATGGGTCGCGCTCTTCTTCTAGAAGATCAGTTAGGTTTTGACCTAGCTCTTCCATTGCATGAGTGATCTGTTCATACAGACCCATGCTGATCAGGTTATTACCGGTTAAACGACCAATCAAAAACTCTAGTGATAGGTAGTTAACGCTCTTAGCGTTCTTAATTTTTTCATCATTTTCAGTTTCTAGCAGGTCAAAAGTCGTTAGCTCTGCAAGAGCACGACCCATTGCTAGATACCATGAACGGCTGTCTGCTGTTTCAACGGTTGTTGCGTAGGTTGCAGATAAATGTTTCTTAACACTCTCTTGGAATGACACTTTATCGAAAGTTTTTTGCTGAGTTGGTTTCATTTCAGAAATCTCGCTTTTAATAGTTCTAATTCATCTGTGACATATCGTGCATGGTCACCATAAACTAAACATCCTCCCGCTAATGCAACTGACTAGGAGTAGATGGGAGGGCGTAGGGGGCGTACCGACTTAGGGTTAGTGATCTGACTCTCATGTTCTGACTGAGAACAAAAACTTGGAGTGACTAAGATCACAAGCTCCCGTTCGATAACTTAACTTCAATTGATGTGACTTTTATTTAACCAGATTAAAGTCATTGTCAAATCTGATACTCAGATCACGAAAATAATTTCCAACTCTCATCTTTTGCATAGATTCCCGTGTAGGGATGAACGAAGTCACATTCACAAACCAACCCGCAACGTGAGCAAAGTCTCAAATAAAGGGCGTAGACACCCAAAAACATGCAGGAGTGCAAGGTTTCTGAGGAGGATCGTAGTCGGTAACGTTTGGCTTCACGTAATATGAGTAAAGACTTAAGTAATTAGGCTCATGTCATTGGAGTGCACTCAACGATAGATTGGGATATTCCAGAACATAGCCACGGAATAGGTGTAAAACTTCGATATGTGGATCCCTTCGAAACTGACTCGTCCCGGCCGCTTACATAATGCAATCCTACGACCTAGGGTTCTCGATCTGCTTCACAATGCAGATTGCTATAAGCTTGTGTTGTTCCGCTCTCCAGCGGGCTACGGCAAAACCACCATGGCTGCACAATGGTTGGTAGATAAACCTAATGTGGGTTGGTACAGCATTGATGATAGCGACAATGATGCCTTCCGCTTTATCAACTACCTACTTCAATCACTTAATAAAGCGACTCAAAATGCCTGTCCGAATGCCCAAAAACTGGCAGAAAAGCGACAGTTTTCATCGCTGCATTCTTTATTAAGTGAAGTATTTGCCGAGATGTCGGAATTCCATCACGAGTGCTTTCTGGTGTTGGATGACTATCACTTGGTCAACAATGACGACATCCACGAAGCCATGCGCTTCTTCCTCAAACACATGCCCGATAACCTAACGTTGGTTGTCACCAGTCGTGGTACGCCACCACTTGGTACAGCAAACCTGCGCGTTCGTGACTTAATGATCGAATTAGGTAATGACTCGTTGGCGTTTGATACCGAAGAAACCACACGCTTTTTCAACCAACGCGTAGCCGACGGCATTGATGACACCACGGCAGATAGCATTTGTAGTTATGTAGAAGGTTGGCCTTCTGCACTACAACTTATCGCGCTACAAGCACAACACCAAAAACGCACTCTTGCACAGTCCGCAGAGTCATTCTCTCACTTTAACCACGCCCATCTTTGGGACTACTTGGTTGAAGAAGTATTCGACCTGCTAGAGAAAGAAACCCGACAGTTCTTGATGCAATGTTCTGTGCTTGATCACTTCAACGATGAGCTTGTGTGTGCACTTACACAGCGTGAAGATGCGTTAGGTATGATCGAATCACTCAACCGTTTTGGTTTGTTCATCTACCCGCTTGAAGGTGAAAAGAACTGGTATCGCTTCCATAACTTGTTTGGTGAATTCCTCGCACATGAGCGCCAAGCTCGAATTCCTCAGCAAGAAGCAGAACTGCATCGAAGTGCTGCAAAAGCGTGGATCAAGCAAAACACACCGCACCAAGCACTACGTCACGCACAGCGCGCTGAAGATCCAGAACTGATCATTCAAATCCTGACTGAACACGGTTGGCCGATGTTCAACCAAGGTGAACTTTCATCTTTAGAGATGGCGATCAAGCAACTGACCACCGATCAACTTTACAGTGAGCCAAAGCTTTCGATGTTGCGTGCTTGGCTTGCACAAAGTCAGCACCGTTATGACCAAGTGGGTACTTTGTTGGAAGAGGCTGAGACTCAATATCAAGCTCGAAACATTGAACTCGATACTCAGCAGCAAGGCCAATACAACGCCTTACGCGCACAAGTTGCCATCAACAGCAATGAGCCTGAGAAAGCATTGGAATTGGCTGAGCTTTCGTTGAGTCAGTTGAACACCACCGTTTATCGTAGCCGCATTGTCGCAACCTCGGTTGTGGGCGAAGTGAATCACGTAATGGGTAACCTAAGCCGTGCGCTACCGATGATGCAACAAACAGAAAAACTGGCACGTCAGTATCAGGTTTACCATCAGGCCCTGTGGGCGATTCTGCAACAAAGCGAAATCTTGATTGCTCAAGGTTATGTTCAAGCTGCATTTGAGCTACAAGACAGTGCATTCAAATTGATTGAAGAACATCAGCTGCAATACGTACCTCTGCACGAATTCTTGCTGCGTGTTCGCGCTCAGATCTTCTGGTGTTGGAACCGACTAGATGAAGCGGAAGAGTGTTGCTACAAAGGCTTAGATATCCTTGGTCACCACTCTCCGAGTAAACACCTGCACAGCTATTCTATGTTGGCTCGTATTTCATTGAGCCGTGGTGAGATTGATAAAGCGTCGAAATTTATCGACCAGATTCAGCACCTATTGCGTCAATCGACTTACCACGTAGATTGGACGGCAAATGCTTCTCTTTCTTTGATTCTGTTCTGGCAAGTAAAAGGCGATAAAGAAGCTATCCGTGATTGGCTGAGTGTGGCTGTTCGACCTGAATCGGCAAGTAGCCACTTCTGCCAACTTCAGTGGCGAAACATCGTTCGTGCTCACATCATCCTTGAGCAGTATGAAGACGCAGAAGAAGCGCTGACTTTCCTTAAGAGTGAAGCCCAGCGTTCGCACCTGATTACAGACACCAACCGCAACTTGATCGTTGAAGCCGTGTTACGTACACAAATTAACGATGAAGACAGCGCACGAATACTACTCGAAGAAGCGCTTCATATGACTAACCAAACCGGTATGGTCGGTAACTTCTTGGTAGACGGTGGGACTATCGGGCATATCTTGGATAAGTTGAGCAACAAGCCAGGCTTAGGTGATTTAGAACGTCACCGCGCACAACAAATCATGAAAGATATTTCCGCGACCCAACGCAGCCGCTCGGTTCACTTCGATGAAGACTTTGTTGAGAACTTGGTTAATCACCCGAACATTCCTGAGCTTGTGCGTACTAGCCCACTCACCCAGCGTGAATGGCAAGTACTTGGTCTGATCTACTCAGGATTCAGTAATGAGCAGATCGCTCAAGAACTCGATGTAGCGGGTACCACAATCAAGACTCACATCCGTAACCTTTACCAAAAGCTCAACATTGCTAACCGTAAAGAAGCAATCAGCACAGCGGAGAACTTGCTGCAGTTGATGGGGTACTAAAACGGATTCGAGATTCGAGATTGATTCGAGAAAACATAAGCTAGTCACCGATGGTGGCTGGCTTTTTTTTCATCTGAAGTTTAGAACCTAAAAATGTAGGAATGGGAAAAGTAAAAAGACGATCACCAAACGACAGGCAAAAAAATAGCCAACCGCAATAATCGCGATTGGCTCTATATATTTGTGAACAAATCATAAGTTCACTAACAACGTCAGTTGGCTAGGTGACCCTCGGCTTAAGAAGGGTCAATGTATATAATGCAGTTAGCGTGCCAACTTTTATTCGACGTTTTATAAGCCCTGCACCGCATAAAAACCATGAATTTGTCATGCGAATTGCAAAGTGCATTTGCATATTGCAACCAAGATGCAATATCGATAAGGGATCAGTTTCATCTCTGCTCTTAATGACAAATCACTAAGTGGTTGTTATCTAAATGTTAGGCAAATATTCACTTCAACTTATTGCCTTACAATTAATAGAGTAATAAAAGCCCTTCCCCAAAAGCATATTCATACTTTTTTTACACTAAAGTTTGTATACTGCACAAAATCATCCTCAACTCTATGAAGCAATGAACTACTTAAGTACTTTTTTCAAAGGCATGGCAATGGGCGCAGCAGACGTTGTACCTGGCGTGTCGGGCGGAACCATCGCATTCATCACTGGTATCTACGATACGCTGCTAGAAAGCATTCGCAGAATTAACCCTAGCGTACTTGGCTTATGGAAACTCGAAGGCTTCAAAGCCGCGTTTAATCACATCAATGGTTTCTTCCTAATTTCACTGTTCGCGGGCGTATTCACGAGCATTGCGACATTCGCAAAATTGATTTCTTGGTTATTAGTCACCCACCCTGTTCCACTGTGGTCTTTCTTCTTCGGCCTGATCTTGGTCTCGGTTTTCCATATTCTTAAGCAAGTAGAGAAACGCGATATGATTCGCTTCGTGTTTTTGCTGCTTGGCGTTGCTTTCGCTTATAGCATTACCGTGCTTAAACCGCTGCAAATGGAACCAACCAGCATCAACGTATTGATTGCGGGTGCGATTGCTATCTGCGCGATGATTTTACCCGGTATTTCAGGCAGCTTTATTCTGCTCCTGATTGGCATGTATGGCCCCGTGCTTGGCGCCGTTAAATCATTTCAAGTCGATGTACTTGCGCTATTCCTTGCGGGCTGTGTGATCGGACTGCTGACTTTCTCACATGTACTGTCTTGGCTATTGCGTTCATTCCGCGACTTCACATTGGTATTCTTAACCGGTTTGATGATCGGTACGCTGCCTAAGATCTGGCCTTGGAAAGAGACCATCAGCTGGCGCACAAACTCAAAAGGTGAACAAGTTCCTCTGATTCAAGAAAACCTATCACCATTTGATTTTGAAGCGGTAACCTCTCAGCCTTCTCAGTTGGTCATGGCGATTGTGATGATGTTTGCTGCGATTGCATTGGTTTTAGGCCTGGAGAAGTTTGCAGAGCGTAATGCTGACTAATCATTCAGCCAGCTTCTGGAAAGCGTTTAGAACGGATAATGCTTAGAAATACTAAGCTCACATATCTATTAAACAGACAAAAGCGAAGCCAATGGCTTCGCTTTTTTAGTTCTACCATACGCACAAAATTGCTTTTTGATACAAGCACGTATTGAGGGGTGTGATAACATCGCCGCTCTTATAAAATTAAATGAGAACACGACATGCACTCTGCATTAAAGGTTGCTGCTGTTGGGATCGCTCTCGTGGCAGGCTTTTATGGGCCGCAAGCAATTCAGCAATTTAAATCTGCGATGGAGCACTCAACTGCCGACGTCAGCTTGGATGATTACTGCATGCTTTCAACCACATCGTGTGAGCAGGAATCCATTTCAATGTCGCTTGACCGAGAAACCGCGCAACCTCTTCTACCCACAAAGATAAAGGTAGTTTGGGAAGGTGCTGCATCTGAGACACTGGTGTTATCGCTCACAGGTTTAGAAATGGAAATGGGATCAGCGCGTTTTCAATTAAAGAGCATTGGCAACAATACCTATGAAGGTGATGTGATTTTACCTGTATGTACTTTAGATAAAATGACATGGATCGGTGAACTCACTGATGGTGTCGATACTGTAAACCCTGCAATAAGGATGGCAAGATGAGTAGAAATTGGTCGTTAGCATTGGTTGTCGCTTTTGTACTTGGCTTTGGTGTCAAAAGCTATCTTGATGGGCAAAACGAAGTTCAAGAACAACACGCTGCAAAACAAGAGTTCTCCGCAACGACTCTTTTCGGCAAAGACAACCAACCAACGGAAATCTTTGACCAAACCGATGACAGAATTCGTATCGTTTACTTCGGTTTCACACGCTGCCCAGATGTGTGCCCCACTTCTTTGGCTATGTTGGCCGGAGCACTTAACCAAGTCTCTGATGAAGCAAAAGCCAAGATTCGCCCGATGTTTGTCTCTCTCGACCCTGAGCGTGATGCAGCAGAGGCCTCATACGAATACGCACAATACTTCCACCCAATGATGGAAGGATTAAGTGGTCCTTTGGATGTGACAACCACGCTTGCACACAACTACGGTGTTATTTTCAGAAAGACCAAGCTGGAAGGTTCAGAGTTGGAATACACCCTTGACCACAGCTCATATTTTTATTTTTTAAAGCCCGACGGTGCCTTGATTACCAAAGTGCCGCATACGTTAACGCCAGCGCCGATTGTTGAGGCCATCAACCAATTGACGCAGTAAAACGTAAAAATAAAGAACTTAACCAATAAAGTTCGAACAAAAAAGTCAGGTCCCAGACCAAAACATAAAAATTAAGGACAACAACATGAAGTTAAAAGCACTTGCTCTAGCAGGCTTATTGCTCACTCCCCTTGCTCACGCTAATAGCGACATTATGGTTCATGACGCGTACGCTCGTGCAACACCGCCTTCAGCAGTGAACAGCGCGGTATTCACGACTCTGATGAACCACAGCGATAAAGATCGCGCTATTGTTTCTGCGACAACGCCAGCAGCAGGAAAGGTAGAACTTCATGATGTTATCGTTGACGGCGACGTAATGAAGATGCGCCAAGTTCAACAAATCACAATCCCTGCAAATGGTGAAGCGGTACTAAAGCCAGGTAGCCTACACATCATGTTGTTCGACCTAAAAGATGGTCTAAAAGAAGGTGAGCAGATCGAAATGACTCTGACTTTCGCTAACGGTGAAACGCAAACCTTTGACGCGCCGGTTAAGAAAGTAATGAGCGGCATGAAAAAGATGAATCACGATCATCACTAATCGGATTCATAATCAATGAAATAAATTAAGCCACGATGACTTCTCGCCATCGTGGCTTTTTGTTAAACTGAGCGCGCTTTTTATTCAAAGCCTGAACACATCAATAAACCAAGGAGAATAGAAGATGATTGTAATGAACACACTAAAACTGGCAGTAAAAGTAACGCGTTAATTTGTTTGGTTAATCAAACTTAAACACCGATCTACCAACTTATCGTCACCCGTGACGACAGCACACTTTTACCCGGTTTACTGTTGATCATAAGTGATCAATACCTGCATGCCCAACAACGCATGACTAAATCCGGGGTCCTATCTATTTGAATTCGACCCAAGCACAAAACATTTTTGACGTCTCGACGCTTTTTGATATGACTAACGCTTTTCGATCTCATCAACAACCTGAGATCTTACAAGACGTTAATGCTCTCATAAGAAAAGAAAGCTCGCACGTCTGGGTAAATAGACATGAATTCACAAAACGCATTTTCTCATCCAATGTCACTTCAACAACTTGGATGGCAACCTGTATTCCAACAACAACTGACACTCGAAGACTATGACCACTCCGTCATTGCTCGTATCGTCGCACATCACCGTAGTGGCTATACATTAGCGTCAGAGCAAGGTGAAATTGTTCTACCCATCCACCAAAACCAACCGGCAATGACCGTTGGCGACTGGGTGATTTTGAACTCTGATCTGCAATTCGACCGCTTACTAGACCGTCAATCGCTCTTCCGCCGTAAAGCTGCTGGCAGTCGCGTAGCTGAACAATATATTTCAGCCAATATCGACACGGTTTTTATCGTGGTTTCGTTAAATAACGACTTTAACCTAAGCCGCATCGAGCGTTATCTCGCTCTCGCTAATGAAGCGCAAGTTGAAGCCGTTATCGTACTCACCAAGAAAGACTTGTGTGACGACTACCAAGACAAAGTACAGCAAGTACAAAGCCTAGACCCAATGCTGATGATCGAAGCCGTTAATAGCCTAGACCAAGACTCTACTCAAGTATTGTCGCCTTGGTGTAAAACGGGCAAAACGGTGGCTTTGATGGGGTCGTCTGGTGTTGGGAAATCTACGCTGGTCAACTCGCTGCTTGGGGAGACTCAGCAGGCCACGGGTAGCATTCGTGAAGACGACAGTAAAGGTCGTCATACAACCACATCACGATCACTCCACTTGCTCGCATCAGGTGGCTTGCTTCTCGACACTCCAGGAATGCGAGAGCTACAACTTGCAGACTGCGCTGAAGGCGTGAGTGAAACTTTTTCAGACGTCGAAGAGTTAGCAATGCACTGCCGCTTCTCTGATTGCAGCCATGAGTCAGAACCAGGATGCACAATACGCAAGGCCATTGAAAGCGGTGAGCTTTCTGAAAGACGATTCTCTAACTATGAGAAGTTACTCAGAGAGCAAGCAAGGAATGGAGCCTCATTGGCAGAGCAGAGAGCGAACAGTAAACAGCTTTCTA
This sequence comes from Vibrio sp. 10N.261.55.C5, assembly GCF_041470505.1. Taxonomy (NCBI): domain Bacteria; kingdom Pseudomonadati; phylum Pseudomonadota; class Gammaproteobacteria; order Vibrionales; family Vibrionaceae; genus Vibrio; species Vibrio sp. 10N.261.55.C5. The sequence goes on along the minus strand of NZ_JBFRMS010000050.1, from coordinate 101,444 downwards.
AAATGTACAAAACCGTGCAGTCAGAGAGCCGTAATATCAAGAAATCGTCTAAATAGCCGATTATTGGATTAGGTTTACAACACGTAAATAAGCCCCATGTCCCTATCGCGTATTAGCTCATTAATTCCTGAGCTCTTTAATGCATTGGGCTGGGGCTTTTTTGTATCAGCGAGGCTTCTTTGTATTAACAGGTCTTCTTTATATCAACAGGAACCCAATGGGATCATTTCTGCACACAATGATCTTGCTAATCGACTCTGACGGCACCAGAACCAGAACATTGACCCGAATGAGTATTATCATGCAGATTTATATCTCAACAAAAGCACAAAAATTTAACATTTAGCTCTAAAAACACCACGCAGCGCAAACAATCACCCTAAAAGTAAACTATTCCTAGACACCTTCTTAGATCCCGCTAATATGACCGCCCATTCCACTAGTGTATAGTTGGATTTGGTACAACTTTATAAAAAATACATCACTATAATAAATTAACAATTGCAGGTATTTTATGCAAAATCACAACATGCTCGCCCGCATCGCTCGTGGAAATCTCGTTCTACAGATCCTTGCTGGTATTGTTTTCGGTGTCGTTCTCGCCATGGTTTCTCCTTCAGCAGCTCAAGATGCAGGCCTATTAGGTAGTCTGTTTGTTGGTGCTCTGAAAGCTGTTGCCCCAATTTTAGTATTCATTCTTGTTGCAGCTTCTATCGCAAACCAAAAGAAAGGTCAGCATACTCATATGCGTCCAATCATTGTGCTTTACCTGATTGGTACGTTCTCTGCAGCACTGACTGCTGTAGTACTGAGCTTCATGTTCCCAACCACTTTGACACTGGTTGCTGGCGCTGAAGGTGCTAACCCTCCTCAAGGTATTGCAGAAGTTCTTCATACGCTTCTATTCAAGCTTGTAGATAACCCAGTTAGCGCACTAATGAACGCGAACTACATCGGTATTCTTGCTTGGGCAATCGGCCTTGGTCTTGCACTGCACCACGCATCTGCAACAACCAAAGCGGTTTTCGAAGACCTTAGCCACAGTGTTTCACACATTGTTCGCTTCATTATTCGTCTTGCGCCATTCGGTATCTTCGGCCTTGTTTCGACTACATTCGCAACAACGGGCTTCGATGCATTAGCAAGCTACGGTCAACTGCTAGCGGTTCTACTAAGCTCAATGCTGATCATTGCTCTTGTCGTTAACCCACTGCTTGTCTTTGTAAAGACAAAACAGAATCCATACCCACTTGTACTGCAATGTATTCGTGAATCTGGTGTAACAGCATTCTTCACTCGTTCAAGCGCTGCAAACATCCCAGTGAACATGAACCTTTGTAAGAAGCTAGAGCTAGATGAAGATACTTACTCTGTATCAATCCCTCTAGGCGCAACCATCAACATGGCAGGTGCTGCAATCACCATCACTGTGTTAACGCTTGCAGCTGTACACACAATGGGTATTGAGATTGATATCTTCACTGCGATTCTACTAAGCCTTGTTGCTGCAATTTCAGCATGTGGTGCATCAGGTGTTGCCGGTGGCTCACTGCTACTGATTCCTCTAGCTTGTGGCCTATTCGGTATCTCAAACGATGTAGCGATGCAGGTTGTAGCGGTTGGTTTCATCATTGGTGTGATTCAAGATTCGGCTGAAACAGCACTTAACAGCTCAACTGACGTAGTGTTCACTGCGGCTGTATGTAAAGCTGAGCAAAACAAAGCTTAACAGCTCTTGGTATTAGGCTTTAGCTCTAAGCTCTAAGCTCTAAGCTCTAAGCTCTAAGCTCTAAGCTCTAAAAGCAAATAGCACACAAATAAAAAGGGAAGCATTCGCTTCCCTTTTTTGTTGTCTTGGTTTTCTAGATTACGGTTAGAAGCTATATAGATTTATAGATTTATAGCTTTATAGCTTCACAGCTTCAGTCATTCTTGTCTAACTCATCAAAGCTAACCAACACGTTTTAGTGGTTGCTTTTCCAGCTTGGATCCAAGGCTGCCTGACTGAAATCTAGAGGGTCACTATTTGGGGTCGCTTGTCTCTCTGTTGATGCTTGCTCGGAATTAGGTTGTTGGCTGTAATCAACATTCGTATCTTGAGCACTCGCCGTTTGAGTATCTAGATGGCTGGTCTCTACACTTAATGGCTCAGCCTCTTCATCAGACGCTTCTTTCACTTTCTTTGGAATCGGTATATTGCGTTTGTAAAGCTTGTTGAGCGCCTTAATGATTGAGTGCTTAGTGATTGCTTCTTGTGTCAGCTTAGTCATTATCGGTTTAGTCAGAGCCTGTAAGCCTACGACAGCATCCACACCAAGTTCCCCGCCCACTTTATCTCTCTGCTGCTTAGCTTCTGAGTAGCCAAAATGAGCAGATAGGAATAGCCAGATATAAGCAATTGCATTACCGTGTTCACCATGGTCGATCCACGCTTCACCCGCTCTAAACATTGCCTCTGCACTGTTCTTTTCTGCTGCTGTCTCAAACCAGTACACAGCCTCACCATGGTTCGGCTCTACGCCAACACCATTTAAGTAACTCATACCCAGTTTGATCTTGCCGTCTAGGTTGTTTTTCTCTGCCGCTTTGCGATACCAATCAACAGAGCTTTCTGCAGAGTAGTCTGGGTTTTCTTTATCGAGACACCAGTCACCGATAAACAGCATCGCTTCGGTATTACCACCAGCCGCAGACTCTTCAATATAGGTATAACCCTTAGGGATGTTCTTATCGGTTCCACGACCAAAGACGAGCGCTTTACCCATCTCAAATTTCGCCGACATATCGTTATCTAAGGCAGAGATCGCAAGCTGCCAAAAGTTGGCTTGTTCTCTCAAGATCAGATCTTCTTTGCGCTTCATACTTAAGCGAACAATGCCGTACATGCCGTTGACGTTATCCAAATGCGCCGCTTTATCGTACCAATATAACGCTTCCTTGATATTGTTACGTTCAGCCTCTTTCGCTAAATATAGAATCGACGGGACATGCCCTGTTTCTGCTTTAAAGTGGCGCTCTTTTTGCTCTTGGATACGTGCCTTTTCAATCGCCTTTCGGTAAGCGACAGCTCGCGCTTTACGTTCTTGTTCCAAGCGCTGCTTTCTTAGTGATAAAGAAATCAGCCACACAGCAACAAGTATTAACGAAAGAGCGGTCGCACCAATTGCGATTCCCATTGTACTCATAAAATATTTAACCTAACTCGGCAGATACAAGACTCGACGTTGAGAGTGTGTTCTACCCATAGTGAATGTTATGTTTCGAATTACAGGGAAAAGTGCAGTTACTGGCACGTTCCGCCTTAAAATGAACTTAGTTCAGTATCTCAGGATTACATTGCGATAAGAAGCCTAGGAGGTTCAATCCGTATGCAGTCCATAGACGATGTGATCTTGCTTCAATATAGATAAATTATGAAGGCTGCCTTTCATCAGGAAAGTCCTAAAGCTTAGTGACGAAATTGATGTTTTTCCCATCAACAATTTCGTGCAACTGCCGTACAACTCTCTTACAGGAATAGCTCTATACCTAGGTCAATTGACCGTATATGTAAGCCAACTCGGCAACCGTCTTCGCTGAGAATTTCTTCATCAAGCTTGCTCGGTGTACTTCCACTGTTCTCATGGCAATGCACAATTCATCGGCTATTTTCTGGTTACGCTTACCGTCGATAATTTGTTTGAGGATGTCTATCTCACGCTCGGTTAACGACGCGTACGCTTGGCGATACACATTCATGTGTAAGTGCTTTTCTGAAGCGTCCAAACCTTGCTTGATCGCCTCAGCTAACTCATTGCCTTTAACTGGCTTTTGAAAGAAATTCACCGCGCCGGCTTGTAAGGCTTCAACCGCCATTGGCACATCACCGTGCCCCGTCAGGTAAATCACCGACAGTGGGCTCTGCGCTTTTACCATCAACTCATGAACTTGCTGCCCTCTCATCTCTGGCATTCGGCTGTCTAAAACCACACAACCCGGCGCACTCAAGTCCACTGAGTCTAAAAAACTGGGGCCATCTTCAAAAGCTGACACAGTGAAATCATGCTCTTCTAATAAGAACACCAACGAATCGCGCATCGACTCATCGTCATCAACCACATAGACAGGAAGCCTTTGATGAAGTTCAGACATAACAAGATTCCTTATGAATCATTTGAAAGAGAGAAAGGCAGTGTCACCGCAACATGACATCCATGTGGGGTGAGTGACGTGATCGTCATTTGACCACTGTGATCTTCAATAACATCTTGGCAAATCGCGAGCCCAAGCCCCAAGCCATTTTCTTTGCTGCTCACAAAGGCTTGAGTCACTTCTTGTTCAGTGAAATCTAAGCCCGTTCCGTTATCGATAATCGACAACATTATTTTATCCGGTTGATACTCGGTAATCACTTTAATTGTCGATGGTTCGTTGTTTTTGTTACCAATATCAGACGTAGCGCTTTGTTCGCGATGCATCTGAGCATTACACGCATCAGTCGCATTGTTGATCAAATTTACAACCACCTGCTGCAATCCGACGAGGTCAACATGTAGCGTGATAGGTTTACCCACGACATAACGTTCAATGGTTATCTTGTGTTTCTGTAATCGAAATTGCAGTAGCTCGATGGTATCTGTAAGAAGCACTTCTATATCAGTTTGAGATTTATCTGATGAGCGTTTTTTGATCATGTTTCTTAAGCGCTGGATGATCGCATCAGCACGGTCCACTTGCGACTGGATCTTCTCAAATACAGGCTCTATGTCAGTCAGCGGTTTGTTCTTCGAAATCCGCAGTAAACCACCTTCGCTATAATTCCGAATAGCTGCCAAAGGCTGATTAATCTCGTGTGCCAAGCTACTTCCCAGTTCACCAACTACCGCGATTCGTTGTGAGTGCTCTAGCTGTTCACTCTTACTTTTCAGCTTATAAATCGTCGCTTCTAGTTGCTTTTTGCTGCGACTGAATTTGTATTCTAGCCAGAAGTGGTAAGCATTCAGAGACACGACAAGAATAAAGAACGCCCATGCCCACTGTTGATTGTACTTGAGCCAAATTAACGCTTCTTTCCACCAAGGTTGTTGCAGTGGATGCATGTCGAGTTGTTGATATAGCTTGTCGATCGCCAGCAAGCTTGTCGGTGACGTCCAACCCGATGCATTCGCTGCAATGGCCGGTGCGCTGCTCTTAGGCATCGCAAATAATACCTGACTCATCTGTTTGGCCAGTGCCGAAGAAGCCCGCTCTGTTTTGGCGAACGACCAGTTGGGGTACAACGGCGTAGACACTTGGCATCGGAATCCTTCTGGCGCTTGATTCTCGATAATTCGATATTGCCCCGCCACCAGCAAACCTTCACTGATCATGTTCTCAACTAAACAGCTTGGTACGACAGCCGCTTCAATGTGCCCTTCACGTAGTTGATACAAGCTGGCGTCGATCGGGAAACCTAAAAATTGGGTGTTAGAGAAAAAGTGGTTGGGATTAAGCCCTTGTTGCATCACTTGGTAACGCATAGTGAGGTAACCACCAAAAGCATTTTCAGATACTGCCGCAATCGGCTTACCGCTGAGTTGTTCGAGAGAGATATAAGGCGACATTCTTCTCACCACTAAGGCGGAACCAATGCTGCGTGTATTACTGGTGCCATGAGCTTCAAAGTTATGACTGGTCATGGTTGCCATCCAAGAAAGCGCATACTGGCGTCCTAATCGAACCGCCTGGCCGGGATTGGTGACAACAAAATCGACCGTGACATCTTTCACCGCTTCCGCCATCTCTTCCAAATTAAAAGGCTTGAGAACAAAGTGCTTACCCGGAATGCGCTCCGACAACCAATCCATTGTCGGCTGCCAACGCTGTTGAGCGGAAAGCTTACCTCGAGTCGCCAACACGCCAACCTCTATGATTTGCTCAGACTCAACAGTGCTTGTCGTTGCAATCTCTTGCTCCGATTGAGCGGCTAAACAGATTCCTGCAGTTAGACTCAACCAACAAAGGCTAACGATTGATATTAGGTTTCGGACTGTCACTAAAATCTCTTTCTCCACACTGATGGCATGTTCACACTCGAATAACGCATTGACGACACGTTAAATAGAGCCTTTAAACAAAGCATAACAGCTAGATTGGTAAAACCACATTTGTTCTAGATCAACTTTGATCTGGGTATGTGGAAATCCACAATACCTCGTGAACGGTCAAAAACTGACAATGAGCCTAACAGATCGAATACCCATTTATAGGTACCTCTATGGACTCATTGAAAAGACGGTTTCTCAGCCAATTCGGTAAAGTTTCCGCCGGCGCTGCGCTCATTCCCATTGCCGGAATCAACACCGCAGTCGCCAGCACAGCCATTCGCAATAACAACCAGCCTGACCGCAAGGGCGAAGTAGGTAAACGCTACGCCATGGCGATTGATTTGCGTAAGTGCGTTGGCTGTCAGGCATGCACTGTTGGCTGCAGCGTTGAAAACCAAGCACCAATTGGCCAATTCAGAACCACCGTAAAACAGTATGAAGTCTCCCTTGATGATGGTTCGACTGCTCAACAAGACGTGAAATCTTTCATGTTACCTCGTCTCTGTAATCACTGTGACAACGCTCCCTGCATCAAGGTTTGTCCAGTTCAAGCGACCTTCCAACGCGAAGACGGTATTGTCATGGTCGACAACGAACGCTGCGTAGCCTGTGCTTACTGTGTTCAAGCTTGTCCTTACGATGCTCGTTTCATTAATAACGACACCCTTACCGCAGACAAATGCACCTTCTGTGCACACCGCCTTGAAGACGGCTTACTGCCTGCTTGTGTAGAAACCTGTGTCGGTGGCGCGCGTGTCATTGGCGACCTTAAAGATCCAAACAGCGAGATCAACCGTCTGCTCAATGAAAACCAAGACGACATCAAGGTGCTTAAGCCAGAGCAGAATACCAACCCCCATGTTTTCTATATCGGCATGAACGAGCGATTAGTTAGTCACATTGAAGGCCAACCTGCGATTTATGATCCAGCCGCCATCGATAACTCATCCTCTAGCAAACAAGAATTGGCAATCGCGACACAAGGCAAACAAGGAGAGACAGCATGAATATCACTGAGGTGTTAGTCCCCGCTCAAGAGATCGCTTGGCTACCGTGGGCGGTTCAATATTTCTTCTACATAGGTTCAGCCTACGCGGCCGCTATTTTGTTCTTGATTGCACTGATCTTTAAAAACTCAACCAGTCACCAATTCCGTTCTGCCCTTGTGCTTGTGATGGCCATTGGCGCGATTGTTGGACCATTAGCATTAACCGGTGACTTGCACCAACCCGGACGTGCGTGGCACTTCTATGCTCATATTACGCCTTGGTCATGGATGTCATTGGGCTCTTTGTTTCTACCTTTATTTTCTGGTCTGGCTGTCACGACGGCTTGGGTTTACCTGCGTGACGACATCGCACAGCTTAAACAAAGTGAAAACCCATTTCTAAAACGTTTGTCTTGGCTGACGCTAGGTAAATGGCAAATATCATCAAAGCTGATGATTGCACTCGCTGCTGTGACGGCTATTTCGGGCCTAAGCATCGCGCTTTATACAGTCGCAGAGATTGCGATTTTGGCGAGCCGACCGCTTTGGCATCAACCGGCTTCTCCATTGCTTTGGTTCACGACCGCATTCTTTGCCGCAACGGGTTTAACTCTGTTGATTTGGGCTCTGCTGCCTTCAAGCAAACCAAGCTTAAAACCAACAGACCTAGCTCTGATACAAAGAACCATTACCTTAACAGGTGGCCTTGCCATCATTCTCACGTCGATTTGGGCATCTAACCATGGTCACTTCAATCTCTATGAGAACGACGCTTGGGGCATCAATTTAGGCATCATGACCACCAGCATTTTGCTGTGCATGATCTTGGTTCTTCCGCTGCAACGTTTATCTCAAAGCAAGTTAGGAATTGTCTGTGTTGCACTTGCGACCATCGTTTCAGCATGGGCGGTACGTTGGGTCACCATGATGGAAGTTCAAACCATTCCCCGTTTTGATGTGGGTGCATTCCCTTATGAACTGCCAATGGGTAGCTCAGGTCTACTTGGCATTGTGGGTATGTGTGGTCTTTGGTTAGCACTTGCGTTGTTTGCCTCTGAAATCGTATCGACAAAAACAATATCAGCTAAATCAGCTCAAAAAACATCATCACCACTTAACCGCTCACATAGCTTGTAGTCTGAGGAATCATCATGGATAACAAACGTCGTCAATTTTTGAAAACAGGCCTTGCTGCCGGTGGTGTTGGAGCTTTTGCTGCAGGTTATGCGACAACCACAAAACACATGGTTCACGGTGCTATCGATGGCACCGCGGGTAAGAAAACCAACCACATCCATCACGGTAATTCGCTAGAGACGGAATACAGTGTCGATGAGCAAGGTAAGATCTCGCCGAATCCAAACCAACGCGTGGCACCCTCAATGTGTTTTGGTTGCTGGACACTGTGTGGCTTGCGTGTACGTATCGATAATCGCAATGACGAGATCTTACGTATCTCTGGCAACCCGTATCACCCACTATCAAGTGATCAGCAAATCCCGTTCAAAACACCGGTAAAAGACGCCTACATTGGCTTGTCTGGTGAATCCGGTATCCATAACCGTTCGACAGCCTGTGCCCGTGGTAACGGCATGTTGGAGATTCAAAACAGCCCATACCGAATCACTCAACCGTTAAAACGTGTTGGTAAACGAGGTGAAGGCAAGTGGGAGCCGATCAGCTACGAACAACTTATCTCTGAGATCACCGAGGGTGGTGACTTATTCGGTGAAGGTAAAGTTGAGGGCTTACGATCGATTCGCGATATCGAAACACCACTTGATCCAAACAACCCTGAATACGGTCCCAAAGCCAACCAATTGTTGGTGACGAATGCTGGTAATGAAGGCCGTGATGATATCTTGAAGCGCTTTGCATTCAACAGCTATGGTACACGAAACTTCGGTCACCACGGCTCTTACTGTGGCTATGCATTCCGTGCAGGTTCTGGCGCGATCATGAACGATCTAGACAAGTTCTCGCACCTAAAACCCGACTTCAACAACGCAGAGTTCATTCTTTTCATCGGCATGTCTCCAGCTCAAGCGGGTAACCCGTTTAAGCGCCAAGCGAGACAATTGGCTGAGGCTCGTACCAACGGAAAACTCAGCTACACCATAGTGACACCAAGCCTTCCAGCAGGATCGTCAAGCCTTGCGGCGGGCGATCGCAATAACTGGCTACCGATCAAACCGGGCACCGATTCAGCATTAGTTCTTGGCATGATCCAATGGATCATCGAAAACCAACGATACAATCACGACTTCTTGTCTCGCCCAAGCGCACAAGCGATGCAAAAAGCAGGCACCACGCATTGGTGTAATGCTTCACACCTTGTGATCAGTGACGAAGCACACCCACAAAACGGGCGCATGCTTCGCGCATCGGATATGGGTTTGCTAGAAACAGGCGAACCGATGTCTGACGATGACGGATTTATTGCACTTGATGTGACAACGTCACTATTAGCATCACATATTCAGGTGAATGAAGCGGCTCTGTTCGTCGATCAAGACGTAGAAGTTGATGGTCAGACTGTTCGTGTTAAGTCTTCTCTACAAAGATTGAAGGAAGAAGCCTTCAAATATGACCTTGCATACTACAGTGAGCAGTGTGAAATCCCACAGGATCAAATTATTGCGCTAGCGAAACGCTTTACCAGTTACGGGACTAAAGCAGTCGTGGATACTCACGGTGGCAACATGCACACCAACGGCTTCTACAACTCGTTCTCTATTCTGATGCTGAACGCGCTGATCGGTAACATCAACGCGAAAGGCGGTGCGATGGCGAAAGCGGGCGGCTACCCGACTTCGGTTGCTGGGCCTCGTTACGACTTTACTAAGTTTAAAGGTAAGACTAAGCCTCAAGGTGTGTTCTTGTCTCGCAGCAAATTCCCATATCACAAGACCAGCGAATACAAACGTCGCGTTGCGGCAGGTGAATCACCTTACCCAACACGCGCGCCTTGGTACCCAATCTCTGCACCGCTGTTAACCGAGCATTTATCAGCGGCGATTGATGGCTACCCTTACCGCGCGAAAGCGTGGATCAACCACATGGCGAATCCACTTTATGGCGTTCCGGGGTTAGACAATCTATTAGGCGAGAAACTTAAGAATCCCAAACAGCTGGGTTTGATCGTCTCTATCGATGCGTTCATCAATGAAACAACAGCACTCTCCGATTACCTTGTGCCAGACACAGTAACCTACGAGAGCTGGGGTATGGCAACACCTTGGCATGGCGTTGCAACTAAGGCGATCACTGCTCGTTGGCCGATTGTTGAACCTAAAACTTCCCGCACTCAAGACGGACGTGCCATCAACCTAGAGAACTTCTTTATTGATGTGGCAAAAACACTGGGCTTAGGTGGCTTCGGCGACAACGTAATCAAAGACAATCAAGGCAACTGGCACGGTATTCATAGCGCTGAAGATTTCTACCTGCGCTCGGCTGCTAACTTGGCGTTCGTAAAAGGTGGCGTGCCGAATGTGGATGCGGAAGATATTGTTTGGTCTGGTCTTGAGCGCCTAGTGCCTGTGATGAACAAAACGCTCAAGCCTGAAGAGATGCTCAAAGTAGCTTATATCTTTGCGCGTGGCGGTCGTTTTGAAGACGCCACCAATGCCTACACCAATGAAACCATGAAGTACAAATGGACCAAACCACTGGCTATTTGGAATGAAAAGCTCGGTACCTCTCGCAACACCATCAGTGGTGAGCAGTACATGGGTTGCCCGACATGGTATCCACAGAAGCTGGCAGACGGCACACCTTTAGCAGAGCAGTTCCCGACCAAAGATTGGCCATTTACTCTGACCAACTTTAAATCCAACATTCACAGTGCGGTCTCTAATTTGTCACCACGCTTGGAATCGATTAAAGGAGTAAACCCTGTTTACATCCACCCGCAAGACGCCTCTTCTGTGGGTATCAAAACCGGTGACGTGTTTGCTATTGAAACACCGAGCTCAACCACACATGCGTTGGCGATGGTGATTGATGGCATCAAACCGGGCACATTAGGCTTTGAACACGGCTTTGGTCATAAAGAACTCGGTGAGCGTGCGCACTGGATCGGTAATACACAACAACCGGTGAAGATGAAGTCGAACGATGGCGTTAACATTAATGATATAGGCTTGATCGACCCGACGAGAGAAGGCAAAGGCGTCATGTTGGATTGGGTTGTGGGGGCAGCAGCAAGGCAAGCACTTCCGGCTAAGATCTACAAGGTCTAGCTTAAACTCAGCAAGCTATAACTTAATCACTCATTCAAAACACTTCCTTATCTGATTTGCAGATGAGAACACAACAGGGCAACTTCGTCATTCGAGGTTGCTCTGCTTTTTCGTCCCCTTGATCTAGAAAAGCAGGCTATTTGGATAAACGTCCAATCTACATAAAGTACCCAATCTAGATAAAGCATCCGCTCTAGATAGAGTAATCAACCCAAAGCCATTAGGTAATCTTCATTTCACCACAACTTTTTTAGCCCGCATCCATAAAGCAGCTATGCTTATACAATCGGTGCCATAAAAGAGCCTTAACAAGCAGTTATACCGAGGCGAACATGGCAGTTCCCTTGCATTTCATAAACGGCAGTTGGATCAACCTATAGAAGTTCACATCAATACCATTATGGTGATTGAGGTTATTAATGTGAGACTCACCTCAAGTTCCAAGTGAATTAATGTGGAAATCCACAATAGCGCGAACAACCAATTATGTCGAAAATGCATGCATTACAACCAATAGCGACGCCTCATGACTAAGCTGACAATTAAAACTCAAACTCTAACGCTTTGCATCGCTGCTCTAGGAAGCCTTTCTTTATCCGCTTTTGCACAAGCAGCACCCAATCCAATGCCAGAAGCCGCAGAAACTTGTAGCGGCTGCCATCAAGCCGACGGTAAAGGCATGCCCAACATTGCCCCTATGCTTGCAGGGCTCAATGCTGACTATCTAGAACATCAACTGGTTCTGTTCTCAAGTGGTGAGCGTCAAAGCGCGATCATGAAGGGAATGGCTGACGGTGTATCTGATCCCGCTGTTCGTCGTGAGGTCGCAGAATACTTTGCATCACTACCTTCATACGAATTTACCGATTTAGAGCAGCGCGGCTCACAGGCTGATATCGATAACCCCTATCGTAAACTTGTATTCCAAGGCGATTGGGATAGAAACATTCCAGCCTGTGCAACCTGTCATGGGCCAAGCGGTATGGGCGTGGACAAATTCCCGCGCCTAGCAAGCCAGCATGCCGACTACATTCAAACTCAGCTCAACGCTTGGAAAAATGGCACTCGTAAGGGTGATGATTTGAACATGATGGGTAATATCGCGGGCAAGTTAACCGACGATGAGATCAAAAACCTGTCTTACTACTTCGCCTCTTTCCGATACTAAAGGGCTCGCATGAAAACATTACTTCTAATTACCGCAACCCTTGCCTCTGGAATCACTTATGCCGAAGCAGAGTTGCCAGATCGCCAAACCGAACTGCCAGCCGTTGAGAAGCCTCAAGATAACAAATATCTGGTGCCACGAGACTTGGTTGATATCCCTGCTGGGGAATTTGGCGACAAAGTAAAATTGGGTTATTCGCTGTTTGTCGATTCACAACAGATGCGTGGTACGTTCGTAGGCAATGAACAAAACTGTGTAAACTGCCACATGCAAGCAGGCATGAAGCCTAACGCAGCACCTCTTTGGGGTGCGTATATGGCCTACCCTGCGTATCGTTCCAAGAACGACAAGGTAAACAGCTACGCAGAACGTATCCAAGGTTGCTTCACCTACTCAATGAATGGCCTGCCACCGGCTGAGGGTTCAAAAGAGATGGTCGCACTAACGGCTTATTCATACTGGCTGGCGATGGGCGGCATCTTAGACAAGAACGGCATGCAAGATACACCCGTTCCTGAGATCAGCGATGCTGACTTACAAGTCGGTGGTAAAGCGGAAAGCTTCCCTCTCCCTGAAGAGCTGTTAAGCAAATACCCAATCGTTGACCGCAGTAAACTGGCCGGCCGTGGCTACCCTAAGATTGCAAACCCTGAACAAGAGCCATCGATAGCGCGTGGCGAAAAGGTTTACCAAACCAGCTGCCAAACCTGCCATGGTCAAAATGGTGAAGGCATTAAAGGGGCGGATGGACGCTCATACCTACCACCTCTTTGGGGCGAGAATTCGTTCAACTGGGGCGCAGGTATGCACCGTGTAAATACAGCAGCTTACTTCATCTACGAAAACATGCCGCTTGGAAAGAGCCAACAGCTTTCAATTCAGGATGCATGGGATGTAGCCGCATTTGTGAACAGTCATGAACGCCCACAAGACCCACGATACAAGGGTGATGTTGCAGGTAATGCTAAGCGTTACCACAACCACCAAGGTTATTATGGTAAAGAAGTCGACGGTGATGTGCTGGGTTCCAAAGCCTACCCAAGTGGTAAAGAAGTGATTCATGAGCATTGATAGGCATTAGTGCACAAGAGCCGTTCACGTCAGCTATAGCTAAGCTTTACATTGTAAATCAGTTATAGCTGGAAGAATAAAAAGGAGCCAGAGCGTTCGACGTTCTGGCTCCTTTTTTATGTTTGAACGATTAGAGATCCAGCTAACCTTGCTGCATCTTCTCCCAAATGGTTGGAGAGCCGATATAGTCTTGAACCGTGGTAATGAACTCTTTGACCAGTTTGGTCTGTTTACGGTGCGGATACACAGCGTAGATTGCGGTATCAATCGTAGAGATCGGATAATCCGGAAGCAAAGTAACCAAGCCAAGCTCTTTCATTGAGGCATACAGGTTTGATTGATCAAGGAAGCCATAACCTAGACCATCTTTCACACAAGACACCATAGTACGAACATCACTGACCTTGTAGTTGCCACGAATCGTTAGGCTCTGGAAGGTATTACCTCCCGGCTCTTCACTGATACGCAGGTGGTCGACCGTCATATCACCATTGGTATAAATCACGGCAGGTAGCGCGAGTAGATCTTGTGGCGTCTTAGGCTCACCATGCTCCTTAACAAAATCGTTTGACGCGACCAACATAAAGTTGCTGTCGGCAATCTTCTTCGCAATCAAATTCGATTCAACAAGCTTACTGAAGCGAAACGCGATATCAAACTGCCCAGCAATAATGTTGGCGATCTTATCGTCTAGTGAGAGTACGATCTGAACATCCGGGTACTTTCTCATGAACTGAGTGATGATAGGTTGCAGATATTGCTGCCCAAAATAGATCGGTGAAGTAATTCGCAGTACACCTTTGGGCTCTGACTGGTATGAATCTGCAATGCCTTGGATCTGATTGATGGTGTCTTTCAGCACATAGGTTTGCGCAAGAATATCTTCCCCTGCCGACGTCAACGAGAACGAACGCGTAGAGCGATTGAGTAGCTGAACACCTAAATCTTGCTCGAGCTTTTTGATCTGTTTAGAGAGTGATGAGTTGTCCATATCGTGCAAGGTTGCCGCTTTGGTAAACGACCCTTGTTGAACCACATCTAAGAACAATAACAACTGATTGGTATTTGGCACTGCGCCTCTCCTGAAATAAAACTCGACTAGCGTTCGTCTTTAGGGGTGTCCATCACAACCATAGTCGTAATAGATTGCACCTGAGCACATTCCCCAAGCACATCGGCATGAAACTTCTTATAGCCCGGTAGGTCTTTGGTTTCTACCCTTAGCAAGTACTCGTTGGCGCCAGTAATGTTGTGGCACTCCACCACCTCTTTTTCCATGCTGACATGCTGTTCAAACTCTAGTTGAGCCGCTTTGCTATGGCTTGATAACCCAATCGAAACGTAAGCAATAAAGCCAACGCCCATCAGGCCATTATCCAGAACTGCACGGTAACCTTGAATGATCCCTTTACGCTCGAGATCTTGTACTCGCCTTAAGGTCGCTGAAGCCGACAAACCAATTCGTTCAGAAAGCTCAATATTGGAGATTCTGCCGTCCAATTTAAGCTCTTGCAATATCCTTTCGTCAAATCTATCCATAAGTACTTATTATTGTGCATTAAGTGATAATTGAGGAAATAAAAGCACATAATTGCCTCACTTTCCACCTACTATGTTTCTCAACACGTGAAAGTCATGACCGGTCAGTCACTTCGTTCATTTTACTGCTGGAGAACCATAATGCCTTTAGAACAACTTAGCGCACTTGCCTTGTTTGCGTTTGTCTCGACCTTCACACCAGGTCCAAATAACATCATGCTCATGACATCAGGAGCAAATGTTGGCTTTGCCCGTACTATTCCACACATGCTTGGCATTGCTCTAGGGTTTGCAGCCATGTTGCTGCTGGTTGGCTTCGGTTTAATGGGCATTTTCAACGCGTACCCAGTTACTCACCAAATCTTGAAATACCTAAGCCTTGCTTACCTCGTGTACCTTGCAATTAAGATAGCATTGAGCGGCAAAGCCAAAAGCACCGAGGCTTATAAGCCAATGACCTTCATCGGCGCGGCAAGTTTTCAGTGGGTGAACCCGAAAGGTTGGTCGATGGCGCTGACGGCAATTTCAGTCTATAGCAGCGGCAGTTCATGGTGGGAGCTTGCGATCATCGCAGGTATCTTCACGCTCGCCAACTTGCCTTCTGTGACCTTCTGGACGGCAGCAGGCAGGCAACTACAACACTGGTTAACAACACCAGTCCGCATTAAAAGCTTCAACTACGGTATGGCTGGCTTGCTTCTAGCATCGACCATTCCGATGCTCTAGTCGAATAACTTCTGTATTTTAACGGTTGGTACTCCTGTGCTAACCGTTATTCTCTTTATAAATAACCCACAAGTTCACTAAGCCAACGACCAAATAACGCCTGCCCGCTCGGTGTTAACGTCCACACAAACGCTGCTACATTCATTGACACAGTCAGCCAATAAATCGCTCTGAACGGTTGTTTTTGCGTTTTATGACGCAGCTTATCTTGAGCGATTAACGCCCCTAGCCAACCACCAGCAACAGAAAAAATATGCAGAGTTTTCTCTGGCACACGCCAATTGCCATTGATCGCTGCTCGCTTGTCCTTCGCGTACACAAAAAACGTCACGAAACCGATAACCAAATACCACACCAACAGCGCTTTAGAACTTTCCGCAAACAACACAGACACCGCCACCAGAACCAAATAAGTGATAACGATTTGAATAGATGAAGACAACATGACTCCTTTTGAGCAACAGCTCACATACTGTAGCAATTACGCCCTGTAGATTTTGATAAGGATGAGTAAGGCATATTGTAATTCGGTTAGCCTGCAAAGAATAAACAAGCCCTTTCATCCCTACATAACATGATGGAAGTTAAAGGAATTATAAATATGTACAACCAAAAGTACGCCATCTACCAAGTTTTTACGCGTTTATTTGGCAATAAAAACACCCAACATGTTCCATGGGGCATAATCGAGCAAAATGGCGTCGGAAAGTTCAGTGATTTTACCGACAAAGCGCTGTCTGAAATCCGCAAACTCGGTATGACTCATATTTGGTATACCGGAGTGCCACATCATGCGCTCATCAATGACTACAAGCACCTTGGTATTTCAGACGATCACCCTAGCGTGGTAAAAGGCCGTGCGGGATCACCATATGCCGTCAAAGACTACTATTCCGTAAACCCAGATCTCGCAGACAACCCTGAATGCCGACTAGAGGAGTTCGAGGCACTAATCAAAAGAAGTCACGACAATGGTTTAAAAGTGATTATCGATATCGTACCGAATCACGTTGCGCGTCATTATAAAGGCTTAAACAACCCAGAAGGTGTCAGTGACTTCGGCGCTCAAGATGACACAACGCTGGAATACCACAAAGACAATAACTTCTACTATATTCCCAACAGCACCTTTGAATTGCCAGACATAGAGCCCGCCTTTACGCCGCTAGGTGGTGAACAGCACCCTAGCCTAAGCTCCCCGTTTATAGAGACGCCAGCCAAATGGACGGGCAATGGATCACGCTTAGCTAAACCTAATTTCGACGATTGGTATGAAACCGTAAAGATTAATTACGGTGTGCGCCCTGACGGTTCAAAAGATTTCCCTAAGCTACCCAAAGGCTATGTACAGCGTGACCACCTAGACCATTACCACTTCTGGGAAGGCGTGGATGTGCCAGACTCTTGGATTAAATTCCGAGACATCGCCTTGTTCTGGTTAGACAAAGGCATTGATGGATTCCGTTACGACATGGCTGAAATGGTGCCAGTTGAGTTTTGGAGCTACCTCAACTCATCAATAAAGATGAAAAACCACGATGCCTTTCTGATGGCAGAGGTGTATCAGCCGGACTTGTACCGTGAATACATTCACTTAGGCAAAATGGACTACCTCTATGACAAAGTAGATCTGTACGACGGTCTAAAAGACATCATGCTAGGCAATACTTCCACGGCTATCATCCCCAAAATCCAACATCAAATGATGGATATTGAACATCACATGCTGCACTTCTTGGATAACCATGATGAACAACGAATCGCCTCACCAGAGTTTGTAGGCAATCCACATATCGCAAAGCCTGCGATGCTAGTTAGCGCTCTATTGAGCAGCTCTCCAACCATGATCTACTTTGGGCAAGAAGTCGGAGAACCCGGTGCGGAGAATGCAGGCTTTGGACAGCCCTCACGAACTTCCATATTTGACTACATCGGAGTCCCACAACACCAAAAGTGGATGAACCACGGCGCATTCGATGGCGGGCTATTAGACGAAAACGAAAAGCAGCTGCGTCACTTCTATCAAAAGGTAATGAACTTTTCGCTAGAGCACTCATCGATAACAGGTGATTACCAAGACTTACACCAGTGCTGTAACTTAAGTGATTCAGTCTACGCATTTCTGCGCTCTGACCACCAAGAGCTAACCATTGTTGCAGCTAATTTCAGCCAACATACCACTGAAAATATTCACTTAAAGATTCCAAGTGATGTAATCCAAAAACTCAAATTAGTTGATGGTCGTTACATACTCAATGAATATATTGAAGGCATAGCGCAACAAGTGCTCGACATTGAGAACAGTGTTGGCAGTTTTAATATTGAATTGAAACCGCTGGCGTCTTTGGCTTGGGTACTAAAAACTGAATAAAAGAAGAAGGGAAACACCCGAAGTTAGCCAAAATCTATAATTGCTTCGGGTGTTAGGGGTCTATTGCTACTTTTTATTAACGGCTTTTACAAATACTTCTTGTGCGCCTTCAATATTAAGAGCTTTAGCTTCTTCTAACAAAGCTAATGCCTTCGGTATATCATTTTTAGCGACGGCTTGTTCAATCGAACTAAAATAGTAAGTTTTGGTATCACTATTTGCTTCAACTGGTTTTAGTTGACTTAGATTTTCTTCTTTGTTTTTTGAATTCAACCCGAAAAAAGAGCCTGATGTATACGGATGGATATCAACCAACAGCTCACCTGTTTTTACATGAGGCACGGGTATATCTTTTGCTTCTGGGAAATAATTCCCTCTAGCTTCTGCATCCAAGCGAGCTGGATGAATAATATCAGTTACTTTTTCTAGCTCGCTGTGGTCCGTATAAACCAATAGGTAAGCATTTTCTATATTACTTGGCGGGAAAAAAGAGAACTCTGAAATTAAGCGATTTCCTTGCCCTAAATGCGGCTTTTCATAGTTAAAGCTAGAAGCCGGAACTGTAAGTATTTCATGCCCTTCTCCATCAACAATCTTAGCTAGAGGAGAGAAAACACTCTCCTCAATATAGCTGGTCAATTCAACGCTCAGAGGTCCTTGATAAATTGGTAACTCAATTTTAATTGTTGGACTTTTTATATCATTCGTATCTAGGTTCTGAGTTGAATCAGAGATAATAATCTTTGTTGAACTAGGCAAGTTTAATTTTTGAGATTGCAGTTGTTCGATACTGCTAACAGTCATCATATCAGGCTGTGAAAAATCTACTACTTGGGTACTTTGACAGCCAGTTACCAATAAGCTGCATAGTAATGCGATACTATTAATCTTCATGAACACTCCAATCGAAATATGGAAAAGCCGACACTTACGCGTCGGCTATAAATTAATTTTCTAACTTAGGTTATACATTACCACCAAGCTTCGAATTGTGCGCCAATACTAACTTCAGAATCTTCACCAGAAAAAGCTGTACCTTCATGGTCTACGAAGTAAGAAGCAAACAAGCGAATCTCAGGACGAGCCCAGAAGCTTGAGCCAGCACCCCATGCTTGTGCAACTGTATATTTAGAAGCTGCATAGTCTACGTTATCTTTTTCTTCAGCGTAGTAACCAACTTCAAATATAGTTTTCATGTTGTTGTCCCATTTGTACTCAGGACGAACAACGATATTAGCTAAAGTGTGGTCAAACTTAGTTCCAGCCACTGTTGTTGTATCAACATATGCGCCAGTAGCAGAGTCGTAGTTATTCTTGAATGAGTCAGAAGTACCTACATCAGATGCTGATGCAAACATGATTTGGTGGCCAACTTCCCAGTTAGCCCCCATTCCAACTACACCCCAGTTGATAATACGGAAACCGTCTGCATCATTATTAGCACCAGAACGGTCGTAGTTATTACCACCACCTAAACCTGGCATTTGGGCTGCGTAAGAATTTGTACCATATTGGAATACAGTTTGGTTAAAGCCGTTATCTAAGCCTTGATGAACGATTGCAGAAAGTAATGCGCCATCGTCACCAACAGCATTTTGGTCTTTCTTCTCGTGAGCGAAGTTATACGCAGCTGCTAGTTCCAAACTCGCGTCACTCCAAAGATCGATCCCAGCATAGCGAACGTCTAAAATATATGCACTTACATCTTCAGATCCGTAGCCAGTTTGAGCCCAAACCTGACCAGGGTCTTGGTCTGGATTAACTTTGTCATTTCCAGCGACGTAACCATAAGTTGCCGCACCAGCTTGAGAGCCTTCATCAGTAATTAAAGCTGTCGATAGTTTACCACCACCTAAAGATAAATTTTCGACACCAACACCTGCACCACTTGAAGTATTCAAGTAGTAGAAATCCGTAATATGGACATCACGACGTTGGTAGTAGCGCTTACCAACCCACATAGTAGCGTCAGCATCAGACTTAATTAAGCCTTTTGCTTGAACATTGATCACACGAAGTGCAGAGTCACTTGCTTCCCAATCGTTATCACCATCGACTGCGTGTGCAATTAGAGAATCTAGATAAAAGCTCACACCATCTTCGTTGTATAGCTCTTGACCTAGGCCTACTTCGAAAAATGTATCATTCTCGTTACCCAAACGACCTAATTTACTTTTTTCGTAACCTAGGTTTTCCCCATCATTACCACTAAGACCAATACCAGAACGTACGTAGCCACTAAAATCAACAGCGAACGCAGAACCAGCAGCTAGCGAAGTTGCCACTGCTGCAGCAATCAAACTTACTTTTTTCATTCTTAACTCCATTAAGGACGATTTATTTTAGGTTTTTATATTTTTGCTCTCTTGCGGCAACCAAAGGCAGTAATGGTAGTCGTAAGATAGAGAGGTTTAGGGTTTCCCCTGATTCGTTTCAACGGGGTCAATATTAAGAGGGGATGACAAGTTTGACTTCCTCCGCCCCTAAGTTAATTAAGGGGGACTAGAGGGGAGTAGAAAATATACAGAATGGTGTTTTAAAGAGGTAGATCACTTAATATAGGAGGAGTAGACAGCACACAGATCTAATTATTCAACATAAGTGAGATCTAGCTCAAATATATAATTTGAACTTCATCGATGAATTATTTTTTTACCGTAATTAATCTGTGAAGTTGCTTGACCTTACTGTGACAAAGCCTTTTACTAATAGTTCACTGATGTTGATAAACGAACAAGAAATCAAGCAATGACTAGAACGCTCGCTCGCCCTTATCCGCTAGGCGCAACGCTAGGTAACACTGGCTGCAACTTCTCTATTTATTCTCCTGACTGTAAATCTCTTTCACTCGCTCTTTTTGACGAGAACGACGAATTCACCACTTATAAATTGGAAAATGAATACGCTGATATCAGATATGTCTTTATTGATGGTATTAAAGCGGGGCAAAAATACGGCTTCATTGCCGAAACGGACAATGGCCCTATCCTGCTTTCAGACCCGTATGCCAAAGCAATAAGCGAACTGCTCGATTACGTCACGCCATATACCAATGAAAAAAGCTTTGCTATGGCGAAATGTGTCGTTGTTGATGACACCTTCGATTGGCAAGATGTAGAAAAGCCACGCATTAGCCGCGAAGATACCGTTCTTTTTGAAACGCATGTAAAAGGTCTATCTCAACTGCACCCAGAAGTGGCTGCCAATACTAAAGGACGCTACTTAGGGTTAGTGAGCCCTGAAGTGCTTGCGTTCTACAAACAGCAAAATATCAACTCTCTACAGCTTTTGCCCATTGCCGCATGTATGCATGAGCCTCATCTCTTGGACATGGATAAAGTGAACTATTGGGGTTACAACCCATATTTGTTCATGGTGCCAGACCCTCGCTACGCAGAAAAAGACGCTGTTAATGAACTCAAAACTGCAATTCGTGAGCTGCATCGCAATGGCATCGAAGTCATTCTAGATGTGGTGTACAACCACACAGCAGAAGGTGGGGAAGGCGGAACCACCTTCAACCTAAAAGCACTCGATAGCCGCTACTACATTAAACATGGCTGCCATTATGCGAATTTCACGGGTTGTGGAAACACAGTAGATCTCACCCACCAGCCCGCACTCAACTTAGTGATGGATACGCTTCGTTACTGGGTGAGTGAATTCAAAGTCGACGGCTTCCGTTTTGATTTGGCCGCGACGCTGGGACGTGAAGGCGATAATTACAACCCTGAAGCTGCTTTTTTCAAAGCCGTTGCTCAAGATCCTGTGCTCAAAGAGGCCAAGTTGATTGCAGAACCGTGGGATATTGGCCCTAACGGTTATCAAGTAGGTAACTTTCCACTAGGCTGGAATGAATGTAACGACAAACTGCGTGATATCACACGTAGCTTCTGGCGCGGTGATCAAGGCTATCTAAAAGAGTTTGCGACGCGCTTAATGGGATCTCGCGATATCTACAGCGCAGCACACTGGCCATACAGACTAACCGTAAACTACATCACGTATCACGACGGCTTCACAATGCAAGATCTTGTCTCTTACAAACACAAGCACAATGAAGATAACGGCGAGAACAACCGAGATGGACACGGTGATAACCGCTCTGATAACTACGGTGTTGAAGGGGAAACCGAAAACCTATTGGTTGTTGCCACACGCGAAAAACAGAAACGTAACTTCATGGCGAGTCTGTTGTTTGCCTTTGGCATTCCACATATTCTGACAGCTGATGTGTTATCTCACACTCAAAAAGGCAACAACAACGCTTACTGTCAAGATAGTGTAACTAGCTGGATTAACTGGGAAGATTCTGAGCGAAAAACTTATTTCAAGACTTGGTTAGCTGAAATGATCTCTGCACGTCAACAATATATGGTGCCTTTTATTAAGGCGTTCAGCGGAGAAAAACGCAACTCGAACCGCATCTTCTGGAGCCGTGTCGATGGCACACTCATGGAGCATGATGATTGGAATCGTTTAAGCTCTGTTGCGCTGCACTTAGGTATTGGCAAAGACGGTGACGAATTGATTTATTTGATAAACCAAACCAACGCACCCGCTCGATTCTCGTTACCGACTGATCGCGACCAAAACTGGGTCACCATTTGTGATACCAACTTACGAAATGTAAAACCCGGTCATGCAGAAGGTGAAATGTTGTTGTCGCCAACTTCGATGGCAATTTTGCACTATTCGCCAGATCAGGCTGATTTGATTAAAGCAAAAGCTTAGTCAGCTTAATAAAACACCGAAAACCATAGAAGCCAGTTATATTTACAGCTGGCTTTTTTGTTAGCTGAATATCACAAAAATCATTCATCCATATGGAATCATTTGCATTGATGTGGTTAATGAAACTGTTTAGTATTGCCGTACTATAAAAATGAATCTATAACGTCTTTGGATATCATGGCTTTACCTAAAACATTAATTCGGCTTTTTAAACCATACATTATTTTATTAACTGGAGGGATGCTCTATCTTGCTATGACTCAGCTTGAAAAAGTAGAAACAGCAGCAACAGAACAATCATCATCAAACATTCGTATCGCAAGCTCTACCATTCGTTCCAACATCGAAGCCACATTCGGCAAACTCTATTTTTTAGAAACCAGTCTAGGCTTGCCTAAAACGGCTCCAATCGGTGATAAAAAATTCAGAGAATTGAGTGGTAATATTCTAAGAAGAACACCAAATTTCTCCGATATCGTTCGATACCAACCTAACTCCCAACATTATGTCTCCACTCGTGGCCTTCCTCTTTCCAATGAACAAATCGCCACAATACAATGGCATTCAATAGACGGTGTTGTAGAAGATTTTTACATCTCTTCCGTTTACCAAAAAGCCGATGGACGATGGGTTTTCGCCGTTAAACACACTGCAGAAAAGCTCAACGAAGAAATATGGATTGAGTTTGATTTAATGCATACCACGCAAGGTTTAAGAGATTTAAAAACGCTTAATAATGGCTATGTATTTGTTGTAGACAGAGCAACAGAGCGACTGGTATTCCACCCGGATCCACAACGTATCGGTTCTAAATCCATCAGCTTCCATGCAGGGATCAGCCACCAACTCTCACAAGGTGAAACCGTTGGTAAGCACGAATATTACTATCAAGATAACTTCAAAATATCGGTATTTGACGCAGACAACAGCTTAAATTGGGTGTTCATTGCGGGCACTGACCGCCATGACATCTTAACCAGCTCACATCAATTTACGTTGACGGGCTTAGTACTGGGCTCACTCCTGCTATTGTGGATTGGTGCCAACTATCTGGCTTATCGTTTGAACGTGTCCTTGTCGCAACTGAATAAAGTCGATGACCTTGTAAGCTTTAAGCGAGAGTTAAAATCCATACTGGATAGTTTCACCTACCAAAAAGGCATTCAATTCTGTCTCTATCAGCTTGAGAACCACGCATTCACTACCATCGACTATCACGGAAACAAATCCACGGTACATTGTGACAAAGCCCTTGCAGAGCGATTTACACCGGACACTATGGCTTACCGAAGTGGTAAGTACGCCGATCCACTGGCGTGTAAACTCAAAATACACCAACGTCATTACTGTATTCCTTTGCACTCTCGTCAGCAGTTGATCGCAGTGTTGTACGTAAACGTAAACTTACCGATCAGCCAGAGTATTCTACGAATGATCCGTGATTACACTGAAGTCTCTTTGTCTAACTTACTGCTTCAACATCAATTGAGCAGCAAAGATCTGATGACGCAGTTAGACAATAAGAGCAGTTTCAGCATCGCCATCGAAAACTACGTGAGCGAGCCCGATACCTATGTCGCTCTGCTTGATATCGATAACTTTGACCACGTAAACCGAGCCTACGGTGAAGCGGTGGGCGACAAGATGATCAAGCTGACTGCAGAATCGATACGCAGTTACTTCCCCAAGCCAAAGGGACTTTGCTTGGCTCGTGTTGGAGGAAAGGAGTTCGCAGTATTATTCAAAGCCAATGATGTGAAAGATGCCAAATTCCAGCTAGACCAGTGCAGAGTCGCAATCGCGGAGAAAACCATCGTCACTCCAGATATCACCTTATCGCTAGGGGTTAGCGTGGGATACTCGCAAATAGAGGGTGAAACAGACTCAGCTTTAGCGCTGGCGGAACAAGCGAAACTTATCGCGCAACAACTTGGTAAGAACCGAGTGGAAGGCCATATCAGAGCCGCTGCCAAAGCATCGTAAACCTATACTTACATTTCTGTAGCCACTACAAAGCACCTAGGATTCATACCCTAGGTGCTTTTGTTTTTATGGAAAGTCATTACAATGCGCGTTCAACACGACAATACCCCTTTTCTAACGACACGAGCCTTATGAAGCTAAGTAACCGACTGCAAACTCTCCATTCCCTTGTCAGCAATGACTACCAACATATTTGGGACTGTTGTTGTGATCACGGCTTCTTGGGTGTTCAACTGTTGTCGGATAACAAAGCACCTCAGCTTCACTTTGTCGATATTGTCCCGTCTCTTATGAGCGATTTGGAAAGCAAACTTACGCGTTACTTTCCGCAAGGTACAATAGCAGAACAGAAAGTGACTAGCCAATGGCAAGTCTACTGTATGGATGTCGCCGCTATCCCGCTTGAGAAACATACTGGCAAACACCTGGTGATTATTGCGGGCGTCGGTGGCGATCTTACTCAAAAGCTCGTCGATGATATTCATCGTCAACACCCAGACAAAGCGATCGATTTCTTGCTTTGTCCGGTGCATCAGCAATTCGAGTTGAGAAGCCATTTAAAGGCGATCCATTTTGGTCTTATTGATGAAGTGTTGATTGAAGAGAACCGTCGTTACTACGAGATTTTATTGGTGAGTAATAGTCGCGGTGATTCAGAAAAGAGCCAAACCGTTAGCGAGATATCAAACGTCGGTGACAAGATCTGGACACCAAGTTGTGATGAACAAGTGAAGGTATCACAGCAATACAAAGCCAAAACATTGCAGCACTACTTACGTATCCATCAAGGACAAGAGAAGCAAGGCAAACCTAGCCAAGTAAAGCATATTATTGATGCTTACCAGGCGGTTAAGCCATAGTAAGTACTAACTTAATGGTTTGAATATTAAGAAAGTCAAATTAATAAAAAAGCCGATAGTTCAATGAGCTATCGGCTTTATTAATGCTATCGATTCAGTTTTAGCTTACTGTTCTTGTTTCTTATAAGCCACATCAGGCTCGTCAACTGTCTCTACCTCAGAAGGCTTATCAACCCCATAAACCGTATCAAGGTAGACGTCTTTCTCTTTCCACGTGCTGTTCAACCAATTGTGGAAGCGACGTTTAAAAGCCTTATCTTCAAAGTAATTACCGTTCACGTTCTCATCCATTGGATGCAATTTAATACGCACAACGACCTTAGTCATTTTGCCCTTCAGCATATCTTCAAACGGAGAGGTTTGGTTTTCAGGGTAAGCTAAGGTCACATCCACGATGCCATCCAAAATTGGGCCCATTGCAGATAAAGCAAATGCCACGCCCCCAGTTTTCGGCTTCAATAAGTGGCGATAAGGGGTCTTTGCTGACGCCAGTTTCTCGTGGTTTGCACGAGTCCCTTCAACAAAATTAACCAATGTTGTCGGTGCTAATTTGAACTTAGTACACGCTTTATTGATTGCATTAAAATCATCATTACGGCGTTCTGGGTTGCGTAATAGGAACTCACGAGAGTGGCGTCTCATGAATGGCATATCTAAGCCCCAGCAGGCCAAGCCAACAAATGGTACGTACAACAATTCATGTTTCAAGAAGTACTTCGTCATCGGCATTTTGTCTTTTAGGATTGAAGACAAAATCACAATATCTGCCCAGCTTAGGTGGTTAGACATCATCAAATACCACTGCTTGGTCGAAATATCTTCCCCCCCTTCCACTTGCCATTCGATATCGTTATTGGCGTTCAACATCCATAAATTAAGAGAAGCCCAACACCAGAATGTGAAGTTAGCTAAGCGAGTGCATGATTTTTGAACGACAGAAATTGGCAAAATAAGTTTGATTAGGGCAAACAGGCTCACAGCCAATGCGGTGAATGCAGTATTAATGGTCACGAACAATACGTTCAAGGCCATACGAAGATTATCAAGCATAAAACACAGTTATATTGAGAACGAAAGCCGCCATTATACGCATCTATAAATTATTCTCTTCAGTAATTGATTGAATATCCTAGGGGTCAAACCACTCAACCTATGTTAACGATGTTCAACCAGCTAAAGTCTATTAAAACGAAACCAAAAACACATGTACGAGTCATTTGGACTCAAATAGTATATTGTCTTTTTGACAACATTCGACCCAATAATTAACCTTCAATCAGTATTGATAAGCATTCTCATTATTGGCGTGGTACATGCAACTCTAAAGTGTAAATAGTTGAGTATCCTTAATGAGATAACTTCTCTTCTTAAAGGTGGATGATATGACAGATATTCCTCATGGTTTAGTTACAGGCAAAGTCCTAAACAAAACAGAATGGACAGATCAATTGTTCTCACTCCAGGTTAGTGCACCTGTCTCTTCTTATCAGGCAGGTCAGTTTACTAAGCTTGGCTTGCTCAATAACGAAGGTGAGTTTGTGAGACGCGCTTATTCTATGGTGAATGCACCAGAGCATGAGCAAGGACATCAGCATCTAGAGTTTTTGATTATTAAGGATCAGAACGGTCAGCTCTCGCCTCAACTTCACGAATTGCAAGCTGGTGATGACATCTTTGTCGGGAAAGACCCAAGTGCCTTTATGACATTAGATGAGATCCCAGAGATCGCCGACGATCTATGGATGCTTTCAACCGGAACCGCGGTAGGCCCATTTATCTCAATACTTGAGAGCATGCAGATACAGCAAAATGAGTTGGCTTCAGACAAAGCCTCTTCATTCAAGAATCTGGTTCTAGTGCATGCTGTAAGAACAGAGCAAGACCTGACTTATCGAGATCGTATCACTCAACTCGTTAATCACTTTCAAGGGAGACTTAAATATGTGCCAATTATTTCTAGAGAATCAGTTACCGGAACTTTGCGCGGACGAATCCCAAATTTGTTACTTGGAGGCGACCTCGAGCAAGCCGCGTCTGTCGCTTTCAATCAAACCCGCAGTTTTTTCTACCTTTGCGGCAATCCGCAAATGGTTCGTGACACAAGCGAAGCGCTAACTAGCTTAGGTTTCGAAAAGCACTTACGCAGAAAACCCGGTCAATTCAGCAGTGAGAACTACTGGTAAATAACAACCGCCACTCGTTAGACAGAAGCACAACTTTCAAAGAACAGTTAGAGAAGAGGTTTTATATGAGTCATTTACGTATTCCGTCACACTGGAAAATTCAACGTTCCACACCTGAAAGTAAGATTCATTCAATATTGATGAACTTATAAGCAAGCAACCTCGTAATGTGATTTTTAATGTTCAATAAGTGAAGACAAAAGATCAAATAACCATAGCAATTACAATGACTAATGGTGATAGACAAGAGAAAAAAACTCTAGCACACTGAACAGAGTTGTAGGGCATGTTGACCTATCGAGCTGATTTTTGCAGCCGTTTGTGGGTTATTTATACAAGGCAGAGAATTCGACGTGTAGCTCGCCTACATGAGAATTCGATAACGCTGTAGAAAGGAACCACAAACACTGCCCGAAGGGTTCGGCTAAAATCGTTTTACTCTTTGTTGAGAGGGTTTTGCTTAGAATGACTAGGCGGCAAACCTCTCGTCGCGATTAAAACGATTTTATCTCGAACAAAACTTAACCGCGAAAGGTCAACATGCCCTTGTTTTAATCCCGTTTCAGAGAATGAATCAGTGGGTTATTTATATTTTAGGTAAGAGAGGAAGCCATGCTCAACATTGCTTTTTTTAGCTCAAAATCATACGACGAAAAATCATTCGAACTGGCAAAAGGCGAACTCAACGCTGAGTTTCATTTTCACGATTTTCGACTCACCACAACAACAGCAAAAATGGCGCACGACAACGAAGTGGTTTGTGCGTTTGTAAACGATGACCTATCGCGAGACGTGTTAGAGATTCTTGCTCAAGGCAGCACCAAGTTAATCGCGATGCGCTGTGCGGGCTTTGACAAGGTCGACCTAGACGCAGCAAAAGAGTTTGGTCTGCAAGTGGTTCGCGTTCCGGCTTACTCACCAGAATCGGTAGCAGAACACACGGTTGGCATGATGATGTGTTTGAACCGTAAACTACACAAGGCATACCAACGCACTCGTGATGCGAACTTCTCTCTTGAGGGGTTAGTTGGCTTTAACTTCCACGGTAAAACGGTCGGTATGATTGGCTCGGGTAAGATTGGCCTAGCGACGATGCGAATTCTGAAGGGTTTAGGCATGAATATCCTATGCTATGACCCATATCCAAACCCGTTAGCTGTTGAGTTAGGCGCTAAATACGTTGAACTCGACGAACTTTACCAAGAGTCTGATGTGATTTCTCTACACTGCCCAATGAGTAAAGAGAACTACCACCTATTAGATGCGACTGCGTTTGAGAAGATGAAAGA
This sequence comes from Vibrio sp. 10N.261.55.C5, assembly GCF_041470505.1. Classification (NCBI taxonomy): domain Bacteria; kingdom Pseudomonadati; phylum Pseudomonadota; class Gammaproteobacteria; order Vibrionales; family Vibrionaceae; genus Vibrio; species Vibrio sp. 10N.261.55.C5. Next base: position 72,223 of record NZ_JBFRMS010000050.1, on the reverse strand, counting down.
CGGCGTGATGATTGTCAACACCAGCCGTGGTGAACTACTGGATTCCACAGCTGCTATCGAAGCGCTTAAACAGAGTAAGATTGGCGCGCTTGGTCTTGATGTGTATGACAACGAGAAAGAGCTGTTCTTCCAAGACAAATCAAATGACGTGATTGTCGATGATGTGTTCCGCCGTCTATCTGCTTGTCACAACGTGCTGTTCACAGGTCACCAAGCTTTCTTAACCAAAGATGCTCTGTTCAATATCGCGAACACAACACTCACCAGTGTTGATGCTTTCTTTGCTGGCAACACCAGCGGCAACGAACTCGTTTAATAACAGATTGAGTTAACAGCAGGCTGAGTTAAAAACAAACTAGGTCTACAGATACAAAGCCACGCTATTCTGAAGTGAACAGCGTGGCTTCGTCGTTTATTCAGTATTCTAAAACCGTTCCTAGACGCAGAAATGACAATCTTCAGTGTCTAAACCATAAACGCCTTTTCTAATAGCAAGGTGCTCTTCACCGGCTTTGACGCCCATCTCGTAACCTGTATTAAGAGTACTTTGATCCATAGTTAAACGCTTAACCGCGAAGGCTTCAGGTGGCGCTATCACTTTAATAGTCGCATCTTTGGGTGGGTTACGAATGAACTCCAGAGACTGGTTGTAGTTTTCAGCACGTACCGCCATCGACTCAGCAATATTCGGGAATTTCTTTAATAGTTTCTTCAGCATCCATTGGTGCTTTTGAGGCTTCATTCGGTAGCTCAATGGGTGAGACAGAATCACGGTAATATCGCGTGCGCCACGGCGATATGCTTCACGAACCGGAATCGAATCGGCTACACCGCCATCGGTATAACAGCCACCAGAGAAACACGGAGTTTCACGGTAAGCGATAGGTAAAGCCGTTGTTGCTTCAACAACATTAGAAAGGTTTTCTGGCTTAATATGGTAGTAGTCTGCACTGCCCGTATCGACATTTGTGACAGCAGCAATGAGTGGGATACTTGAAAACAACTCACCACAATCGAGCGGATAACGTTGATTGGATTCGTTCCATAACCATTTAACATCTACCAAGTTACCGCCTTTGGCAAAGCGAGCAGGATTAAAGAAAGTTTTATCCGTCGCCATCGTGGTGATCACATCATAACTGCGTTTTGGTGCATGAGATAAGTAGCCAACCAGATTCGACACACCTGCAGATACGCCGATGGCAAAATCATAAGGACGGAAATCGTCTTGCATGAAGGCGTCTAAAACTCCAGCAGCAAAAATACCTCTCATTGCTCCACCTTCAACGATTAATGCGCTCTTATTCATCTCAAACTCTTCTACTTTATAAACTGATAGTCGTAGAATAATCCCATCACTCTTACAAAGATAATGGGATAGATTTATCAATTCGATAGGTAAAAACTATCAATGTGGATTATTAAATTTTTCAATGATTTAGGGTTGCTTAATAAACAGCGAGATCAAAAAAGGCCGTTGAGTGATTCACTCAACGGCCTTTCAATTAACGAATCAAGATGATTGATTACGACTTAAATTCGCTCACGTCGATTTCAAGCAGTTTACCAATGCCTTCACCGTATGCAGGGTCAGCTTTGTAACAGTGTCTTAGGTGACGCAATTGAATCTCTTTTGGCACGCCGCCTAGGTTGCGAGCAGTGTTATCAAAAAGAATCGCTTGCTTCTCTGGTGTCATTAGGCGGAACAAGTCACCCGGTTGCGAGAAGTAATCTTCATCTTCGCGGTGATCCCAGTGTGCTGCTGCGCCATCTAGGTTCAGTGCTGGTTCAGCGAAATCTGGTTGCTCAGCCCATTGACCTTCGTTGTTTGGCTCATAACCTAATGTGCCACCGAAGTTACCATCGACACGCATCGCGCCATCACGGTGGTAGCTGTGTACTGGGCAACGAGGCGCATTCACTGGAATGTGCTGATGGTTTACACCCAAACGGTAACGTTGTGCATCACCGTAAGCAAACAGACGACCTTGCAGCATCTTGTCTGGCGAGAAGCTGATACCTGGAACTACGTTCGCTGGGTTGAATGCTGACTGCTCTACTTCTGCGAAGAAGTTTTGCGGGTTACGATTTAGCTCAAATTCGCCCACTTCGATCAACGGGTAATCTGCATGAGGCCAGATCTTAGTCAAATCGAACGGGTTGTATGGAACCTTCGCTGCATCCGCTTCTGGCATCACTTGTACTTTCAACGTCCATTTCGGGAAATCTTGGTTATCGATGCTGTCTAGCAAATCACGTTGGTGGCTTTCGCGATCATCACCGATCACTTGTGCCGCTTCTGCATCAGAAAGGTTCTTAATACCTTGCTGAGATTTGAAGTGGAATTTCACCCAGAAACGTTCGTTATCAGCGTTGATGAAGCTGAACGTGTGGCTACCAAAGCCGTGCATGTGACGGTAAGTCGCAGGGATACCACGGTCACTCATTACGATAGTAATTTGGTGCAGAGCTTCCGGCAAAGAAGTCCAGAAATCCCAGTTGTTTTTCGCGCTACGCATGTTGGTGCGTGGGTCACGTTTCACCGCGTGGTTTAAGTCAGGGAACTTAAGAGGATCACGAAGGAAGAATACTGGCGTGTTGTTACCCACCATATCCCAGTTGCCTTCTTCAGTATAAAACTTCAACGCGAAACCGCGAATATCACGCTCCGCGTCCGCTGCGCCACGTTCGCCCGCTACCGTTGTAAATCGTGCAAACAGATCCGTCTTTTTACCGATTTCAGAGAATAGTTTAGCTTTGGTGTATTGAGTAATATCGTGAGTCACAGTGAAAGTGCCGTAAGCCCCTGAACCTTTCGCGTGCATACGACGCTCTGGAATCACCTCACGATCAAAATGCGCCATTTTTTCTAAAAACCAAACATCTTGAAGAAGTTGAGGACCGCGTTTACCCGCAGTTTGGACATTCTGGTTATGAGCAACAGGACAACCCGCAGCTGTAGTTAATTTTTTACTCATCATCTATTCCTTATTACCTTTTAGATGCACCATCTTTGTTGCATCTTTACTTCTGAATGGTGGCTATTCATCACACAAAACCACGCAGTAATTAAGGATATAGAATACGCCTGGGCTAAAGTAAAATATAATCGTTTGTATTTATCGTTATCATGGATAAAACCTATCAAATTAATGATCTAAATCATAATCATTCAATATTGACAATAATATTTACAATATAATAATCATGAACTTACAACACGAAGAAAACCAAAGCTAGGCGCAGCCTACCTCGTAGAAGCCACTATTTTTGAGATATTTTGTGACCTAACCGTAAAGTCGCTGCGATATTTCTTGCCGTTCTTGTTAAGTTAAGCTCCGCCTCTTGTAATACTTTTTCTAAAGTTTGTGGCGATCTTACAGTTCCAAACAAGCTGCTCATTTCGCCGTAAAGCGCTTCTACTTCGGTGCCTAAAGATCCGGCAATTCCTATGGTTGGAATGCCCTGTAAGCTCGCACGTTTGGCAATGCCATAAGGTGTTTTTCCTTGCAGAGTTTGATTGTCCATCTGCCCTTCACCGGTAATCACAAGGTCGGCACCTTTCAACACATCATCGGCTTGCAAAACGTCCAGTACCATCTCGATACCGGGTTTAATTTGCATGTTGAATAGCAAACCAAGTCCCATCGGCGAGCCACCAGCCGCACCATAACCCATACGCTTTTGAACGGATTCACCGCCGTCTACACAACCTTGCGTTTCTGCGACTTGAGCAAAATTCGCAAGCGCCTTATCAAGCATTAAGACTTGTTCAGGTGTCGCTCCTTTTTGCGGACCAAATACATGGCTGGCACCGTTATCGCCACACAATGGATTATCAACATCGCATGCCACAATCAACTCGACATCTGCATAGCGCGAATCCAAACCTGTAAGATCTATTGATGCTAATTCTGCAAGTGCAGCACCACCTCGGCCAAGCTCTTGTCCAGTACTATCTTGCCCTTTGCCATCTTGCCCTTTACTAACTAACAAGCGTCCACCTAACGCTTGAACAATACCTGCACCACCATCGTTGGTCGCACTGCCACCCAATCCTAAAATAATGCTCTCAGCACCTTGTTCAATGGCTTCTAAGATCAATTGCCCTGTACCAAATGAAGAAGCTATTAACGGGTTACGCTGTTCTGATTTAAGTAAATCCAAACCAGAGGCAGCGGCGATCTCAATTAAAGCCGTTTTCTTAGGATTCTGATCCGACGGTTCTAGCATTGCCCATTCTGCATTGACTGGTTGCCCTAACGGCCCTTCGACTTGGCTATGTCGCTTTTCACCAAAAAGCCCTTGGAGCAATACATCCACAGTCCCTTCACCACCATCAGCCAAAGGCAATGTTACGTATTCAGCGTCTGGGAAGATTTCACGAAAGCCCTTTTCAATACACGCCGCCACAGATACAGCCGATAGAGATTCTTTAAACGAGTCTGGTGCAATAACAATTTTCATACTGAGAGATCCAAAAGATTAGTAATTTTGATGAGTGCCCGATCCAAAAATGCCCCTATTGAAGATCAGCAAGCTAATCACTTAATAGGGGCAGTATATAAAGTAAATACTAAGCACATAGCGTCACCCTCACATTGAGGTTATTGATACCCGCAATTTGTGAGTTAGATCTACTACTTACATATTGGAATCATAGATTGAGAGCATCGACCGAAATTTTAGGATAGGCAGAGTAGAGTTGCATAAATTGAAGATGGTATAGTCCACGAAAATCAAACATCTTGGACATCATCATGCATTCTAGCGACATCATCAAATTGGCAAATTTAGGCGTTAATATCGAAATTTCAAAAGACTCTTCATTGCATCCTTCTGATGCGTTGGAAGTGGTAAAGATTGTTGCTGAAATCGGTAGCCAAATCGTCATCAAAAAGAAGTACCACACAGACTACCTGATTCAGATGGCTGAAGTGGGCCGTGATCATGTGACTATTGCTGTTTAAGAACAGCCACTATTTCGAAATTGACATAACCTCAGCTTCAACAGTTTAGAGCGACATGTTGATATGAAAATGCAGCATATTGGGGGGCAATATGCTGCATTTTCTCTTTTCGTTAGGAGCACCGAGAACGCAAAGAGAAACCCGTTAATCATTCTAGGTAGAGTTAGTGGTCAAACAATCTCGGAATACCCGTTTGCACACAAACATCATTCAAACGTTTTTGTGCCGTCAGAATATTATCTTTCCAACGTTCATCTTGAGCCCACATCTCGATCACGAGTGGTACAACGCACTCAGTCTCTTTCAACGTTTCAAAAATGGCATTAAAGTCGACTTCACCATCACCAATCACTAAGTCTCGAAATTGACCTTTGTATTCGTCAGTCACTTTATAAGTGTCTTTGAGGTGGATCTGAGTGATATGAGGCTTGCTCAACTTTAGTTCCGTCACTATGTCGTAATTCCAACCGGAGATATTACCCACATCTGGATACGCCGTGAAATACGGTGAATTGACTTCACGACTCAGCACTTCAAACTTGCTCAAAGAGTTCAAGTAATCTGTATCCATGATTTCCACAGCGAGCATTACGCCCGACCTTTCAGCCAACTGTGCCGAAAGCTTCATTCCTTCAATGAACCTCTGGTGAGTCACTTTATCGGCTGGCTCGTAGTAAACGTCATACCCAGCCAATTGGATGGTACGAATACCCAATTTGTAAGCCAACGAGATCGCTTTCTCCATATGGATAACCGCTTGTTCTCGAATCTCAGGATCAGCAGATCCAAATGGGAACTTACGATGCGCGCTTAAACACATGGATTGCAGCGGTACGCCGTGCTTTTCACAAAGACGACGTAAGGCATAAACTTCTTCGTCATTCCAATCTAGTCGGCTGCGACGCTCGTCTGATTCGTCTACCGATATCTCAAGAAAATCAAAGCCGAGTTCTTTGGTTTGCTTAAGTTTATCTTCCCAGCTGAGTTCGTTAGGTAGAGCCTTCTCATAAAGCCCTACACGATGGCGTAACAGGTTTTGATACATAACGCCTCCTAGTTCCAGTAACGGTCGATCTGAGCTTTTAGCGCTTCTGCTGTCTCTTTACCTTTGTCACCCGCAAGTGCGCGGCCTGCGATAAAGGTTTTCGCTTTAATACCTTCAAATAGGTATAGGTCTTCAGGCACGATGCCACCTGTGATGGAAAGCTCGATGCCCATTTCAGACAAGGCGCGCATCTTCACTAGATCTTCTTCTGTCCAGCCCACACCAGCTAATTCAGCGTCACGAGAACGGTGATAGATAGCTTGAGAGATACCTAGGTCGACCCAAGATTGAGCATCGTCCATTGTCCAGTTACCGTAGATTTCGATTTGGATTTCACCGTTAAATTCATCAGCGACTTTCTTGCATGCACCAATGGTTGCGATGTGTGCAGCAGCAGAAACGGTAATCCAATCAGCACCCGCTTCAAAAGCCATGCGCGCTAGGATTGCGCCACCATCGGTGGTTTTCATATCGCATACAAGGATATGGTCTGGGTGGTTTTTACGAAGGGTAGAAACCGCTGTCATCCCTTCAGCAAAAGCCAAAATAGTGCCCACTTCAATCACATCAACAAAGCTTTCAACGTTGTTTGCCACTTCAATTGCGGCAGGAAGATTTGTTTGGTCTAGGGCGATCTGAATCATTGGTTTAGTCATGTTGTTATCCTTTAATTTGTTCACGTATTAGACGGGCTAAGCTATCATGGTTGTTATCTGTTGAGCACACGCGTTGAACGTGTGATTTGACGATGTCATCAGCATTGAGCATCGCTACACCGAATCCGGCGTACTTAATCATGGATATGTCGTTGTGGTTATCACCGACGGCAATGACGTCATCGGCGTGATAACCGAGTTCTGCGATGTATTCAGCAAGGCGTAGGCCCTTACTGTTACCTTTTGCAGCAAAGTCGATTCGGTTTGACCAAGAACGCTCACCGTTGAAGTTCTCTCCTATCCATGGGTGTTGCATCAAACGGTCGACGGAATCTTGGCTCCCCTCTACCACAAACTTCCAAACGTGTTCAGCTTGTTGAGCTGTTTCTATGAATGATTCCACTTGGTAAATTTGTGGGCGATGTTGCTCTGGTGCCGTTTCAGCCCAGCTTTCCAATGCCAACATGTAGGCAAATGGGTTGTACTGTGAGTACGTCATGGCATGAGTTATATACATCACCATCTTGAGCTGAAACTCGTCAGCCATGTTAATGAAAGTAAGTGCCTTATCTTTCTCTATGGCGTTTTGAGTCAATACCGTTTCAGTTTGATAGTCATAAACATAAGTGCCGTTACAGCAGATGATTGGAGTATCTAGCCCCAATTCGTAATAGTAAGGTCGTGCTGCTGTGTGGTGTCGGCCAGTAACAATCATGACGTGACAACTTTGTTTGGCTTCTTGAATCGCCTTTTTTACTTCTGGATGAATCGTGTGATCATCCTTTAACACGGTTCCATCGAGATCTAACGCCAGCACTTTATACATAGAGTCCTCTACTTATTCCCTGAAGTCGGGCCTAATCAATATTGAAGCTACTTAGAGCCGAAGCTCGTTAAACGGCTTACTTAAACGGCTTATTTAAACAAAAAGCCGATTTACTGTTGGCCGTAATAAGCATTTTCACCGTGCTTACGTAAGTAGTGTTTGTCGGATAGTTCTGGCTGAATTTTGATGCCGCTATTCAAGGTGCGCGTTGCCAACGCCATTGCCGACACTTCTTCTAATACCACCGCGTTATGAACGGCGTCGTTGGCATCTTTGCCCCAAGAGAACGGCGCATGTCCTGCAACAATCACACTTGGAACGGCCATTGGATCGATTCGACGTTGCTTGAACTCTTCAATAATCACCAAGCCAGTATTTTTCTCGTACTCTTCAGAAATTTCAGAGTGAGACAATCGACGTGTACATGGGATGTCACCGTAGAAATAATCAGCGTGAGTGGTGCCTAAGGCTGGGATGTCGATACCCGCTTGTGCCCAAATGGTGGCACTGCGTGAATGCGTGTGAACAATGCCACTCACTTCAGGGAAAGCTTTATAGAGCTCTAAGTGCGTTGCGGTATCGCTTGAAGGATTGAGTTTCCCTTCAACAACCTTGCCTTCGAGATCGACGACCACCATGTCTTCAGCCGTCATATCACTGTATTCGACACCTGATGGTTTAATCGCTATCACTCCGTTAACACGGTCAAACTCAGAGACATTACCCCAAGTAAATGTCACCAAACCGTATTTCGGAAGTTGCAAATTGGCTTCTAAAACACGTTGTTTCAATTGGCTATATTTAGACATCGTTGCCTCCTTACGCCGCTTCCGCTTGAAGCAATGCAGCATCAATTAAACGCGCCACTTCTTCTGGGCTTTTGCACGCGCGAAGTTTTGAGAAGTCTTCATCGAATTCAATCAAGTTCGCCACTTGCATGGTGCCTTCGATGTGCTCTTCTGAGTCCTTACCCGCTAGTGTTATCAGCACATCTACAGGCTCATCAACACCTTCAAACGTAATTGGCGTTTCAAGCACGGTTAGCGCAAACCCAGTACGAATAACACCGTCTTCAGGGCGGCAATGTGGCAGTGCGAACGCATCGTGAATACAGATATAAGGGCCTTCTTCACCAATCGCTTTGGTAATCGCGTCGTAGTAACGCTCTTCTGCAATACCCGCTTTCACCAATGCATCAGTCCCAAGCTTGATCGCCGCTTTCCAGTCAGCTGCTTTTGCGTTCAGTAGGATAGAGTTATTCTTGATAAGAGATTCTTTTAAGTTCATGTTATTGCTCACTTATATAATTGTTTTTATTGGCTCAGCAGTGCGACACCACTGAGCCGTTTTTAATTATTTATGGAAGTTGTTCTCGATGATGGAAACAAGTTCGTCGCCGAAAGTTTTCACCATAATCATGTTCTTAACCGCTAACTGTTGCTTACCTTCCGGCAGACCCGTGATCTTCGCTGCAAGAGCAACCGAAGTAACGATGATGTCGAATGAACCAAGGTGTGATTTGTAATCAGTGATGGCGCTGTTAAAGGTCGAGCTTGGGATGCCTTTCTTGTCCAAATACTCTTTGATTTTCTTAGAGCACATCATTGAAGAACCTTGTCCTGAGCCACAGCACACTAAGACACGAACCGGTTTCTGGTCAGCGGCTGGTGAGATTCGAGTTTCTGATGTTGTAGAAGCTGCCGTTGTTGAAACAGATGGTGCTTCAGCGGTTGCTGTCGATTGTTGTGGAACCGCGACTTCAACCTCAATACCTTCAGGCGTTACTGCGGTCATTGTTTCAGCAGCAGCTTCTGCGTCTTCTTCAGCTCGTAGTTGCTTAGAAGCGAAGTACATGTAGATGCCAGCCAAAGCCAAAATCACAAAGAAGAACATGCTAGAGCTTGAGATACCTTGCATGATTGGTGGGAATACCAGAGCCCAGTCAGCCATGCCCATCCAGCCATTAAACTCAGTACCTGATTGAGCGAAGATATGGATTGCCCACGCAGAGCCAACCACTTCGATGATGCCCATCACGAAACAGATCTTCATCACCGCTTTCCAGCCACCAAAGTGGTTAGCAAACACGCCGATAGTGGCGTTCGAGAAGAACATTGGGATAAAGCCAGGAATGATCATGATTGGTGCGTCAAACGCTAGCATTGCAAGAACAGCGGTGAATTGACCCACTGCGCCCCACATGAAACCAAATACCATTGCGTTAGGAGAGTAGGCGTAAATAGCAGCACAATCGATTGCTAAAACAGCGTTAGGAATAAGGCGTTGAGAAATACCGTTAAATGCCTCGGACAGTTCCGCAACGAACATGCGAACACCAGTAACGATGACTTGAATGGCAACAGCGAATTTCAAACCAGTTTCAAAAATGTAGATAAACCAGTGCGTTTTACCTGCCATGTCCTGAAGGTTATCAAGACCGAACGAAAGAAGAATAATGCCGAAGAAGCCAGTCATTACTAACGTTGTTGCAGCGATACTGTCGTGGAAAATGTGTAACCACTTAGGCAGTTTGATGTGGTCAACACTGTCGTTCTTGTCGCCAAGCTTCGGTGCAACCTTGGTGGCTACCCATGAAGCAAACTGTTGTTGGTGACCAATCGAGAAACCCGCACCACCAGTGACTTCTTGAGTCGGCTTGAACATGATGTTTGAGGAGATACCCCAGTACAACGCCATCAATATTGCTGAATAAATAATGGTTTCCCACATACCTGCACCAAGCACGAAGTAGAAAACAGCAATGAGGCCAGCTTGCTGGAACATGATATGCCCAGTCAGCATGATGGTTCTGATACCCGTAATACGTCGGAAGGCAACAAGTAGAATGTTTAGCCCAAGAGCCAGTAATACTGCATACCCAACCCAAGAGTAGTTGTCGCCCATGGTTTCCATGGTGGACATCATGGAGGTGTACGGGTCAATTACCGATCCCGTTAATCCATGTATTTCACTCATTTTTTCAATAACCGGTTTAAAACCCGCTACCAATGTTCCTGCACCTACCTGCACTATCATGAAACCAACGATGGTTTTAATAGAGCCGGAGATAACAGTTGTTGCGTCACGTTTTAGAAGGATGTAGCCGAGACAAGTAACAAGACCGAGTAGCAACGGTGCTTTGGTCATTACCTGACTGTAAAAAATATAGAAAATATCGTATAAGAATTCCATATCTTTACCCCTGATTGATTTTTAATTTTAATGATTTGTAGGATGTGATGATTCTAGTTTTGCTCACGAACTAGACTTTACCAATCAAAAGTAATCATTCAATGCTCACTTGTGATTACTTTGATTTATATCAATTAACCACACCCAGAATGTGCTTAATTGAGCTTTAGATCACACGTAAAAATTATAAATACAATAAAATCAACCACTTATAAGACATTGTGATTAATGTCTGGTTTTTATAGCGATGTGGTTTGACAATCATGATGGTGATTATTAGAATCAAAACAAATCAAAAGTAATCATTAAATTGTCACAACGACAAAAAGAGTGATAAATATGAATGAAGTACAAAGACATAACGGCATCTTGTCGCTGTTAGAAGATATGCAGACAATCAACGTCTCTCATATTATTGATAAATTTAGTGTTTCTCCTGCTACTGCTAGGCGCGATATCGCTAAGTTAGATGAAGTTGGCCGACTTAGAAAAATTCGAAATGGTGCGGAACGAGTAGAAACTCAGAAGAGAAAGTGGTCACCACTGAATATCAACAGCACTGAGTTCTATGAAGAGAAATCAGAGATTGCTCAAGCAGCTGCAGGGCTTTGTCAGGCTGGCGATACAGTCGTGATCAACTGTGGTTCGACGGCTTTCCTACTCGGTCAGCAATTATGTGGCGATGACGTTCAAATCGTAACGAATTACTTTCCACTCGCAAGCTACTTGATCAACGAAGATCATGACGATGTCATCATCATTGGTGGTCAATACAACAAAGCGCAGAACATCTTTCTAAACCCTGCCCCTAATTCATTAGGCGGCTATGCGGGAAACTGGATGTTCACCTCAGGTAAAGGCTTAACCGATGCCGGGCTGTACAAAGCCGACATGTTAACGGCCGTAGCCGAACAACAAATGCTCGAACAGGTCGATAAGCTTGTCGTCGTGGTCGATAGCTCAAAAGTTGGACAACGTACCGGAATGCTCTTTTGCAGCACCAAACAAATAGACATCGTCATCACCGGTAAAGACGCCAATCCCGAAGTCGTAAAACTGATTGAAGCTCAAGGGACGCAAGTCATCCTAGTTTAAATCGCAGGGCTAACTAGGCCACCAATAATAATAAATTTAGCTCAGTGCCTTAATCCAAATTAAGGCGCTCGGCTCCCTACATCCAAAATTAATCAAATTATTGAAATAAAAGGTATTATCATGAGCAATGTAAACGAAATCACTCGCGAGTCTTGGATCCTAAATACATTCCCTGAGTGGGGCACATGGTTAAATGAAGAGATTGAACAAACAGTTGTGCAACCGGGTACGTTTTCTATGTGGTGGCTAGGTTGTACAGGTATTTGGCTAAAATCAGAAGAAGGTGCAAACCTATCAATGGACTTCTGGTGTGGTACTGGTAAAAAAACACAAGCCGTTCAAAAAATGAAAAACCAGCACCAAATGATGCGTATGGGCGGTGTGGAAGCACTTCAACCAAACCTACGTACCGCGATCTTCCCATTGGACCCTTTCGCTATCAAAGAGATCGATGCAGTTATGGCATCTCATGACCACGGCGACCACATTGATATCAACGTTGCAGCGGCAGTTCTACAAAACTGCGGCGACCACGTTAAATTCATTGGCCCTAAAGCGTGTGTTGATTTATGGATGAAATGGGGTGTGCCAGAAGATCGTTGTGTTATTGCTAAAGTTGGCGACGAGATCAAAATCAAAGACGTGAACATCAAGGTTCTTGACGCATTCGACCGTACAGCTCTAGTGACACTTCCTGAAGGAACATCTTCCCTAGACAAAGAAATTCTAGACGGAATGGACGACCGTGCAGTGAACTACCTAGTAGAAACAACAGGCGGTTCAGTTTACCACTCTGGTGATTCTCACTACTCAAACTACTATGCTAAACACGGTAATGACCACAAGATCGACGTTGCACTGCTTTCTTACGGTGAGAACCCACGTGGCGTAACAGACAAAATGACATCTTCAGACATTCTTCGTGCTGCTGAGTCTTTGAACTGTGAAGTAGTTGTTCCGTTCCACCACGACATTTGGGCTAACTTCCAAAATGACCCGCGTGAAATCGAAATGCTGTGGAACATGAAGAAAGAACGTCTTCAATACGGCTTCGCACCTTTCTTCTGGCAAGTTGGTGGTAAATACACATACCCAACAGATAAAGGCCGCATGCACTACCAGCACTTCCGTGGCTTTGCAGACATCTTCACAAATGACCCAGAACTGCCATACCGCGCATTCTTGTAAACATTAAGAAAAGCACTAACTAGGGAGCAATGCGCTCCCTTTTTTTATCATCGAATAAGGATGTTGATATGGTATTACGTGAGTTCAAAAAGCATTTCAGTCATGGCGACCTGAAAGCAGCAATTGGTGTCGTATCACCCGGCGCCAATGGTTATTACTTAATGGTCAAAAGTCATAAGTGGGGAGTAAACAGCTTTCTTGAATCCGACAGAAAAATGCAACCCAGAGTATTCAAGACTCAACAAGCTTTGTTGAACGCCGCTAAAGCGATCGGCTTTCCTTACCACTCGATCGATATCCAACATCTCTAACCGCTCATATTCCGATTAAATTAAGATCGGAGAGAGCCGTTATTCCAGCGGAACAAGCAAACCATTCGCCTAGCGAATAAAAGAAAACAGAAAGCATTTATTAATCCACTCGATAAAAATAATTCTTACAATTAAGCGTGTTTATTCGTTAATAATATTGGCACTCAACGGCATAATAGTCATGAATCCATTCAAAGAGTTAGGTTATGTTCTACAAGCGTCTTTTGGTATTGGCTTTACCGCTTACTTTTGTGTTTTCCACCCATGCTGAAACATTTGGTGAGCGAATGGCGCGCATCGAACAAGAGAATGTACTGGCGAAAACCATGAGTGAAGAACAAGTTGAATTGATACAAAAAGTCGTACAGACCAATCACTGCGCTAAAGTGGCGTTAACCCATCACCAACGCATTTTGGGGCAATATAAGGTTGAGACATCTTCTTCTGAGTTATTCGTAAAATGGCGTCAACTCGGTAAGCAGTTAGACGCTCAATACGAGATGGATTACCCCGGCTACCCTAAGCACGCTTTTCAAGAATATCCTGCGGCTTCAGGCAAAGTCGATGGCTACCTTTTTGCTCTAATCGACAATGGTTTAAACGAGCAATCGTGGATCGCCAAAGAGTTTAAGCAGTGTAAAAAGAATAAGCTCATATCCCGAACCTAAGCTCTAGTCTGCTCTGGTTCGAGAGCACTCACTCGCATTGGTTCTCATAAAGTAAGAACAGCCCTTCATAACCGCCAATTTCGATTTCACTCACATAGTCACCAACGTTACCGTTAGCATCAACAGGTTTCATTGGGACATCCAGCGCAATGGTGAGTTTTGCCGCGTCATAAAAGCTCGGATTCTTACCGTGGAAATCCGTGCGATACAACACACGACCATTGCTGAACTCTCTCGCTAACACCATGTCCTCAGGACCACCAGCAACCACCTGATTTTCAGATTGATACATAAAGTACGTGAACGTCGGTAGAACGTGAGTCATGCCATTGGGCAGATCAGCATGCACCATTTCGTTCATCGAGGCATCGCCAACGATGGTGTAGTCAGCGGGCTGAGGTGTCGTTGTCGATAGCATCAAAGGAATCGGCACAAAGCCTTGTGGGATTTGATGACTCGGCTCTCCCAAATCAACAGCCAATAACGAACTTGGTTGGTAGGCGATGTTTTTAGGGACACCACTTTGCCAGAAAATCTCAGCCGTCGTATTGCCACTTCCATAGACGTAACCATTGTTCCACTGATTAAAGTAGCTATGTTGAGCGTGTCGATTGAGGTGGTAGATCGCTAGGGTCGAGTATTGGTCTTGCTTCCAATTCTCTTCACTATTTTCAAGGTACTGAACTCGCCCATAACGCGTTGTCGCCTGAAAAATAACACTTTGTCCATTATAGGCGAGCGCAGAATTATCCCAGAATTTAGAGATCCCCGAGTAACCACTAAACCCAGTAGACGGAAAAATGTAGTGCTCGCGTAAATACAGAGATCCCGCCTCGCTAAGATGAGACTGTCCATTTCGACCCAGTAAGTTCGCGGTTCCGATATTCAACCCAATCGACGCATCACTTTCTAAAGCAGATAGATTTTTCAGAAACGCTGAAAATTGTTGTTTATAGAGATCATCCGCTTGATTCGAACCCGCAACAGCTCCTAACTCTTGAACATGCCCGCCAGAATGAACATAGAACTGATTCGAACCAATAAGCTTATTTGTGTCGTCGTTGTACGCACCATTCAAACCTTGGCTTGCCCAGCTTTGCTTGTAGTAGCGATGAATAGCAGATAGATAATCCGCGTTTGCGACGTTCGTTAGCGACCAAGATGAGTTAGCGCTCCACATTCGACCAAATGGCACCACTCTTGATTCCCAACGAAAACGTGCTGTCGCGTTCTTATTGGTTCGATTTCGATACTCGCTTGGCGACAAGTAGTTATCACCATCTAGGTCTGCAGACACATCAAAACCACGGATTTTTCGCCATTGGCTGATAGCATTGCCGTCCGGGGTTGAAGTCGGAGCATCGGTTAACTTGACGGTTGGAAAACTGTTTTTGAGTTTTACTTCTTTTAAACGCGGCCTGTCGTCGGCATTCTCACTTTGCCAACGAACTCTCACAACGTATAAGCGCCCACCATCTCTCAAAAAGGTTGAACCAAAATACTGGCCGCCGCCATAACTCGCACCGCTCCCATCATGAGTTGTAGCTCTTAACCAGTTATCCGGAAGGTTCCAGATCACCGATTGGTTTTTGGTCATATTGAGCGTTTTGTCTTTCTTTACATCAAGCCTTTCCCATTGTGAAACCCTACCCTGAGAATCAATAGCAGTTGGGTATTCAATCCAAAATTCACCGCTGCCAGCAAACTGTGAGAACTTAAAGGTCAGCCGTTCGAACTGTTCAGCATGATAGACATACAAAGCCCCACCCTGTTCGAAATTCTCAAACACATCGGCATCCCACGGAGGCTCTTGATACAACCAAAAACCAGCATGGTCTTCACTGGCTGTATAACCCAAGATCATAGGTTTTCGGTTTAAAAGGGTCTTTTCGCCATGAGTTTTATCAACTTCGGCAATGACAGTATCTTCAGAAAAGTGCAGAAAATAGTCTTCGAAATTGAGGCCTTCTAACTCAGCTTGGTTACGGAGATCGTTCTCCAACCAACCCGAGTTCATCGCCATGACTTGGTTGTACATATAACCAATTGTCGTAGCCCGCTCATTGTCGGCTTTGTCGGCATAAGCTCCGAACACAATATCACTGTTGGAAATTTCCCAATCAATGACGGCATTCGTAGATAGTGGAGAGCCCGAAAGATCAACACCAACTTCATGTTGCCCTGGCAGCACAACCGCTGTACCAACAGCAAAAGCGTAACCAGCGATTAAACATGACGGTATGAGTGCGAGCAGCCCAGAAATGTAGGTTTTCATGATTCAAATTTCCTAATCGATACTGTCATGCCTTAAATCACAAAACGAAAAGTCAGCCAACTTACGTGTCAATTTAGGAATCAAAATACGAAAAAAGTATCGACTACATGGCTCTATTGTTCAAGTGCTCGTCTGTCTTGTTTCATCGGTGGCAAGTAAAACGAGCAAATGCCGATTCAAAATCAATGCATTAAGGAAAATATAAGTTTTTGTGATTTTAATTTTATTTGGAAACCAAGTATCTCCGGCTAACGAGAAATCAGCTCAGATTTTCTCAAAATGAGAATAATACGGTTTGGAAGATGAGAAGTTATCAGAGCCTAGAACTCAGAATAGGACTTGGATTTGCTGTATCGAATCTCAGTTTGAGCGCCACACTATTGAAACTCAATTTGGATAGCCCCAGAGGCACTCTGTTGACCTTCGCCACTTAAGAAGTTCGTTCTATCCTGATTGGTATCGAATACACAGACAATTTTCAAACTTTGCGGAAAAGAGGAAAAGTTGACCGAGTGAGTCACCCATAAAAAACCATCGAAGCCTTTCAGCGTGTCTTCACAAACGTCAGTTAACACGTCTCTGATTTGATTCTCGATTTTCTTATCTGATTTACGCATGCGGCAAAGGTCCTATTTAACACCTTAAAAAATAAGGTTTTTCGGTCAGTTTCGTACTACCTAATATTGGACACTGTGGCGGTTTCAAATGCAAAGTATTTATTGGGGAGAGTCGACTGGAAGATATAGAGGAAACGCCTCATGTTTGATAGCTTACGAGGCGATCAAACATGAGACGAGTATAGAATTTACTAAAACATTAGCTCGCCGCTTGTTCCCAATCAGTTAATAACTTCATGATTACGCGAGAGTCTTGGTGGGTTGCCATTGGCGCAGCAAGTTGTGTATCACCTTGCTCAACCGCTTGGCGGATATTGCGCACTTGATAATGGAAACCATCACCTTGCGCTTCGACTTTCACTTCACGTGTCGACGTTTCATAGATCTCTACCGTAAACGTGTTTTCTGCCGTCGGTAGCCATGGATTAGTATCTAGCGTGATACAGCCTTTGCTGCCTAGGATCGTAAAACCATGCTTTAAACCGTGGTCTTCAGCAGTGTGGATTTGTGCGGTAAAACGGTCGTTGAAATGCATCATCGCCGACGATTCACAGATATTGCCATCTTCGCCTCGTCGACCGATTGCTGAGATCTGCACGTCATCGAACACGCTCTCACCAAATTGCTGCTGCGCAACAGAGTGAATCAGCGACATTGGGTAACAGCCAAGGTTGTATAGCGCGCCTTTGCTCGCAGGATTCACGAACTGATCAATCGCCGCAACGTAGGAACCTTGAATTGAACGCACTTCGCCAATCTCACCAGTTGCCAGTTCTTGATGAAGCTTGGTGATAAGTGGATGGTTTAAATACATCAAACCTTCAGCAAAGAATACGCCCGCTTCTTTCACGGCTAGTAAAGCTTGCTCGGTTTTTTCCATATCAACCGATAACGATTTTTCACACAAGATCGCTTTGCCTTTTTGAGCCGCTTTAATCACATACTCATGATGAACATGGTTTGGCAGAGCAATATAGATAATGTCGACCGACTCATCTTCAATCAAGGCTTCATAGCTGTTGAAGGTTTGTGTTGGTTGGTATTGGGCAGCAAACTCGTTAAGTGTTTTTTCAGTGCGACCAGCAACGGCATACAGCTCGCTTTGAGCATCGCCTTTAATCGCATCCGCCATTACACCTGAGATAAAACTGGTTCCTAGAATTCCCCATTTCATGTCTTAGCTCTCCTGCTCTTGTGTTTTGATAGGTCCACGTTGTGTTTCAAATGCTTGCACTAATTCCGTTATATCACGCTCAATAAACGCTTGGGTATGAGGCATACCAAAGTGCTGATTGATCGCTTCACGGTTTGCGTATTGCTCAAGCAAGATCACACGATCGCTTTGGCTTTGATCATAGGTTGCAATTGCTTGGAGGCAGCCCGGTTCGCTTTGCATGTCTAAACAAAACTGTTCGATAGCTTCGAGCGCAGCTGCTCGTTCTATGTTGGTTTTGATCTTAAGTTCGGCAGTAACAAAGATAGTTTCATTCGTTTGAGGCATTGCACGCTCTTATTTTAGTTAATTATCGGTTTGCCATTAATATAATTAACCCCTAAGAATTGATAAACTCACGTTTTGTTTATTGTTTATCAACCAAAAGTGTTCAATGGATAAGTTAACCAGCATGAAAGTCTTCGTCTATGTGGTGGAACAAGGTAGCTTTCGCAGCGCCGCAAACCACTTCAACCTGTCGGCGACTATGATAAGCAAACATGTCCATTCCTTAGAAGCCAGTTTGAAGTCTCAGCTGATCCACCGCACCACGCGTAAGCAATCGTTAACCGATTCAGGACAACTTTACTATCGTGAGTGTAAGCGAATTCTCGAAGACATCAGCAATGCAGAGAACCTGATTCAAACCTTGGAAAATCAACCACAAGGCACGGTAAAAATAAACTGCCCTGTCACCTATGGAAACAAGGTACTCGCCCCTATCGTAGCTAAGTTTCTCGCGCATCACCCAACCATTAACGTTGAGCTGATGTTGAATAATGACCTTGTTGATCCTTATTCATCTGACATTGACCTGATTGTGCGAATTGGTGACCTATCCGATTCAAGCTTGGTCGCAAGGTATTTAGGGGATTATGAGATGTGTTACTGCGCGGCGCCCGCTTACCTAAACCAACATGCTGAAATCAGAGTATTGGAAGACTTGGCGCAGCACCCATCGCTTGGATTCAGTTACAGCAGCCAAGCTCCTCACGCCACACCGAATAAAGAACGTGTGCGCTTGATGTCGAATAATGGTGATGTGTTGCGGTATGCCGCCCTGCAGGGTGTGGGCGTGTTGTTGCAACCGACTATCTTAGTCGCAGAAGAGATTGATCGTGGAGCGCTGTTGGAAATCCTACCCGGCATGGCGCCGTTACCAAAGCCGATTCACTTGCTCTACAAAACCTAGCAACTGTCGTTGAAGAACAGAACCTTTGTCGAGTTCTTGTTAGCTGCGTTTGCTGAGTAACTAAGCGCTTTCTAAACAACAAAGACCGCTAGACTGTTTGCCATTGGCTCATCAAGCGCTTGCCAAGATCAGAGGGCGTGGTGTTATGGACGATCATCTCATCACATTGGTTGAACACCATGAAGTGTTTTAGTTCATCGCATAAAGCATGAACCAACAACTCATGGTTTTTAATTCGCTCTTCCACAACCAAGTTACGGATATTGAGCAAACCACTCTTCCTGTCGACCTTGCAATCCATTCGTGCCACCAGCTCACCTTGCCACAGAATCGGTAAGCTAAAATAACCAAACTGACGCTTGGCCTCTGGAACATAGCATTCTAGGAGGTAATCAAAGTTGAACAATGATTGCATTCGCTTTCGTTGAATCAGCAGGTTATCAAACGGAGACAGTATCTTAAGCTTGGTTCTGGAAAGAGGTTGATTCAGCAGTTCAAAAGCACCTGGCAGGACATAGTAATCAGAGCCTTGAATATCTACTTTCAGAACCTGCTTATCTTCAAGCATCTGTTGGAGTGCTCTCTGAATCAAAGGCTTTGTGTTCTTGAGTAGGTAGCTCATTTCCGACGCTATTCCAACTCCGTTAGCCTCTAAATAACGTGTTATCAGATGCTCGATGTACTCTTGTTCTGTCGGCTCAGAGGTATCAATTCCGCTCGGTAAAACTCGCTCGGTTAGGTCATACACCTTATGAAAGTTAACTCGGCTTGGCACCATTAAGTCGCCTTGCATGAACAATGTTTCTAATGCTTGCTTGGCCGGTTTACCGCCCCAACCGCCGGGGTTTGGCCTATCCCCTTCAAAATCTTTCGCCATCAACGGCCCTTCATTCTCAATACGTTTGAGAACATGAGCCATCAGTGCGTCATCCTTTTTATACCAATGCTTGAGCTTACCGCTCGCAAAACCATTCTTGCGGTGTAGGCTGAATCGGAAGTCACGCATGGGTAAATACGCGGCGGCATGCGACCAATACTCAAATACTTCTCGACGCTCTAACAGCTTATCAAGATGGTTCAGTTGGTAATCTTGATTGCGATTCCAAAGCGTGTGGTGGTGAGCTCGCTGAATCACAGAGATGGTATCAATTTGCACATAGCCAAGGTTTTCAATCGCAGACAACGTGTTCGCCAAAGCGCCCCCATTGCGTTGCTTTTTAGGTGGCAACTTCTTAGGCGGCAGCTTTTGCGAAAGCAATACCAGTTTTTGCGCTTGAGCGAGTGACAGTGATTCCATGAAATTCAGACTCTAATTGATAGCAATGATCCGTTTATGATTCAGCAATAAGCTCTTGAAGAATCTGCTTGTAGGTTTCTACCGTCTGCGCGCCCGTTACTGCACTCTTACGGTTGAACACCACAGTAGGAACCGCAGAGATCCCCATGCGTTGCCATTCAAACTCTTGCGCTTCAATTTGCTTCAAGTTGTCGGTGTTCTTTAGGCGCTTCAGTGCCTTCGTTGAGTCTAAGCCAACCGCTTCAAGCTCTTGTGCAATGACTTCAAGATCGGACAGGTCTTTTTGCTCTGTGAAGTGAGCAGCAAAGAAGCGTAGCTTTAACTCAGTCTGTTTGCCGTGCGCTAGTGCAAAATCGAGAAGTACATGTAGATGACGTGAATTGACCATTCTCATACTGTCATAGAAATTGAAATCGAAACCAACCGCTTGGCCGCGAGCCGAAAGCTGTTCTCGTGAACGTTGGCTCTCTTCTGCGCTAGAACCGTATTTTCTCATGATATGGACACGCAGGTTTTCGCCCTCTTGCGGCATGTCAGGGTTAAGCTCAAACGGCTGCCATTCAAGTTCAATCTGGTCTTCTAAACCAAGTTCCGCAACGGCTAGCTCTAAGTTTTTGTAACCGACTACGCACCACGGGCACATTACGTCAGAAATAATATCAAGTTGAAGTTTCTTGCTCATAATCATTCCAAATATCGTTACTAAGGCGTATCCAATTCAAAGTGAATACCCATCTTTCTGGTTAGACTACAACAAGCTGAACACTCGTTCAAATTTAACTCAATACAACAGCAGCCAACAAAAAAGCCAACTCATTTTCACGAGTTGGCTTTGATAAAAATCGAATCTAGCTTAAGAGCGTTACGCTAGCAACTTCTCAAGTACTTGGAACACACCCGCGTCAACGTTACTTGGCGCGCCAAAACGCGCGATCTCTTTTAACTTTGGATGCGCGTTTTCCATCGCGTAAGAGTGGTAGCTCTCTTTAAGCATTTCCAAGTCATTTAGGTAATCACCAAAGCTCATGGTCTGCTCGTAAGTGAAACCTAATGTGTTCTGTAGATGTTTAATCGCCGCACCTTTTGACGCTTCAGCGTTCATCACATCTAACCAAATTTTTGCGCTTACAACCACTTGGTAGTTCTCACCGAATTTGGCATCAATAGTTGGGTTCACTTTCTCTTGTGAACCGTCGAAGTGACAGATAGCCACCTTGATGAAATCGTCTTCTACCGCCAGTAAGTCTTCTACTTGCTCACGGCGATGGTAGTACTTAGAGATCTCCGCCAGAGCACGCTCATCTTTGGTTTCGATGTATGCCGATTTCTTACCGCATAGCACCACATGCGCGCCTTCAATAGCTCGAGCTTCTTTAATGATCTCTTTAATGGCATCGGTATCAAGCAAGCAGCTGTAAAGTTCTTGGCCTTTGTGCATCACTAATGTGCCGTTTTCAGCAATAAACATCATGCGATCTTTAAGCGGGGAAAATGTTTCTAGCAAGCTGTAATACTGGCGGCCAGACGCGGCAGCAAAAATAATATCTTGCGCTTCTAAGCGCTCATAAAGATTGAAAAACTCAGGGTCGAGCTTTCCATGCTCATCGAGTAAGGTGCCATCCATATCAGTCGCGATAAATTTGATGTTTTGTTGGGGCATGTCGGGCGTACCTATTATTGGATTATGATCATTCGTTATCTTGAGTAACGGTTCTGGGTTCGATTATATCGCTAGAGTCGCTGGTGAATACAATGCTTATTTTACCGCCTGTCAGTCACTGTTTCACATCTTTCCAAGGCAAACGCTAACAGAAGCGCATTCCAGTTTGAAGGGTTAAGTCCTACATACAAGATGTGCGTTAGATCACACTCCACTATATTCTTTCCCGTCTCTCCATCACTTTATTCCGACCACAGTCATTATGATTTTAGCTATTATTACGACCTTGCTTTGCATCGTTACCGTCAAGTTTCTAATCACACTTGCGAACTTAGAGCGCCATCGTATTCACATTGAACCTAAAATATCGTTCAAAAGAACTGAGTGGCCGACTGTTTCCGTCATTATTCCTGCGCGAAATGAAGAAGACAATATTGAAATCAGCCTTGGCTCTCTATTGAAGCAGAGCTACCCAAAAGACAAGTTTGAAGTCATTGTTGTTGATGACTTTTCTACTGACTCAACCCGTGCAAAAGTAGAAGCATTGATCAGTAAGTTCGACGTTAACGCGCGCTGTATTTCAGGTAGAACGTTACCGACCGGATGGCTTGGTAAGAGCAATGCATGTATGGCTGGCGCACTCAACGCGAGCGGTGAATATGTGTATTTCATTGATGCAGATACCGATTCAGCACCCGCGATGCTACAGAGCGTTATCGACTTTGCTATCCAACAAAAAACTGATCTCTTATCGTTTAATCCAAAACAAACTTTTGCGTCTGTGGCAGAAAAAGCGACCTTGCCGGGCATCTTTCTATCGATCGCATCTTATATGAACTTTAAAAACTCGAACGACATGACTAAGGAAGAAGCGATTGCTAACGGTCAGGCGATGTTGTTTACCCGAAAATCCTACGACGCAGTCGGTGGACACGCCGCAGTAGCAAACGCGATATCGGAAGACATCGCCTTTGCAAAAGTCATGAAGGTCAATGGATTTAAGATTTTCTGGGCATTTGCAGACAAACTAATGAGTACGCACATGTATTCAGACTTCAACTCAATCTGGGCTGGCTTTTCCAAAAACATGAATCTTATTGTGAATTGTCAATCGCAAGCACAAGCTTTAAAAGTCTTCATCAAAGCCAACATCATCGCATGGGCGGGACCGCTTTTGATGCTGGTATCGGCGAACGCCTTCATCAGTGACATGTCTGCCATTCATGCTTATTCGCTCATTGTCAGCTCTGTGATGCTCTTGGTGTCGATCGTCACCTACTTCATTTTGGTTAAGGAACTGTTTGTTCCCGCAAAATTTGCGTTAACCGTACCCTTCGGTATTTGTGTTCAAAGCCTACTCGTGCTGAACAGTTACCGCTTATCTAAAACCAATAAAATCAGCTGGAAAGGGCGCTCATTAACATGATGAATAAGATTATTACTTTGCTTCTTCTTGCTTGTTCAGTTTCGGTGTTTGCATCAGACACCGATGGCTGGTCACTGGCACGCGATAAAAAAGGCATCGAGGTTTATAACCGTAAAATTGAAGGCAGTCACTTTAAAGAATTTCGAGCAGAAGGCGACATCAACGCGTCCCTCACTTCTATTATCGCACTCTTTATCGATACCTCTGTTGGCACGCAATGGGTAGAAAACATCGATGACATGGAAGAAATAGAGCATTTTAGTGCGGCGCACACGATCACCAAAACCTATACCAAGGCACCTTGGCCAGTTGCCGATCGTGAAGCTATCGTAGAGAACGTCATCACTCAAGATCCAGAGACGATGGTTGTCACCATTGATCAGCATGGTAGGCCTGATTACCTGCCAAACAATAATAAAAAAATCATCAGAGTGGCTGAATTAGAGGCGAGTTGGATCCTGACACCAATCGACGAAAACACCACCCATATCTCTTATCGAGTATTGAGTGATCCAGGTGGCGATATTCCGTATTGGCTCATTAACATGGTGGCCGTTTCTCAGCCTTACAACACGCTTCGCGGGTTATCTAAGATGTTGGATTCTGGTGAGTACACCGATCGTCGCCTTGATTTCATCGAGAACTACACGTCACTTTAACAATGCAATGAATACTCTAGAGGTCTATATTGTGAAATTTCCATTCTCTCCAATCGCAGCGATATTGCTTGTAGCATCAAGTTCAGTATTTGCTAATCAAATTATTGTCGATACTAAAGGTGTTGATGAAACACAGTATCACGCCGATCTGTATGAATGTGAGCAATACGCTCAACAAGTGAAGCCTGAAGAGGTCGATTCTCTTGGCAGCGATATTGTCGGTTCAACCGCTAAGGGTGCAGCGCTGGGTGCGGTTGGTGGAGCCGTCTCTGGCGGGAGTGGTCATGATGGTGCAAAAATTGGTGCTGGCATCGGTATTATCAGCGGCGCTTTAAAGCACGGTGCTCAAAAAAGACAATCCGCCGAGCTATCTGAGCAGCAGAAGTTTCAAGTGAATCGTAACTGTATGATCAACCGAGGCTATACCGTTCTTAACTAGCGGATAACCGAGCAAAATGGCGTTTAATCGATGTTCACGCCATTTTGCGTAGCTGAGTCAAAGCAGAGTTCAACCATAGTCCCTGAATCGCCACCTTAAAGTTCGTTCAAATAGACAGTGAGCATTGACCCCTATTTAAAATAGGCTTATCATTAATCGTCTTTTAACGATTAATGAAAGTGAGACGTCAATATGAACTCAACTTGCTCGACATCTGGTGGCTGTTCTCTGCCCATCGAACACGGTGATGCTAAAGCAGAAAAGCAAATGGCCGCACTGGCGAAAGCACTCGCTCACCCAGCAAGAATACGTATATTGAGTATCCTTTCCACGTTAGAAAAATCGGGCGGCTGCTTGAACAGTGATCTGGTGAGTGAATTGGGTTTAGCTCAATCAACGGTATCAGAGCACTTAAGAATATTGAAAGCCTCAGGTTTTATTACGGCTGAGTCGATTCCGCCGAAGATGTGTTACCGCATCGACCGCGACAATATTCAACGCTTCGAATCGATATTTAACAGCATTTTAAAATAGAAGTTCACGCTTGAATGATCGGCTTTGATAGCCTTTACTTTTAAGCGTGTTTTTTTGCCACAACCAATCGTTTTTCGACGATTTACGATATCAACTAAGAGAGATTATCATGAAACCAAAGTTAGGTTTTCTAGATCGCTACTTAACACTGTGGATTTTTATTGCCATGGGCCTTGGTGTACTACTCGGCACCCTATTCCCACAGATCGAACAGTGGAACGATTCAATGTCTGTTGGCACCACTAACATTCCGCTTGCGGTTGGCCTTATCTTAATGATGTACCCACCTCTGGCTAAGGTTAACTACAACCTGCTAGGCACTGTGATAAAAGATAAGAAAGCCATTAAGCTCTCTTTGATCATGAACTGGATCGTTGGTCCAATTCTGATGTTTGTATTGGCACTAACTTTCTTGGGAGACCACCCAGGTTACATGGTTGGGGTGATTCTGATTGGTCTTGCTCGTTGTGTGGCGATGGTTCTGGTTTGGAACGACATCGGCGGCGGTAACAAAGAGTACGGCGCGGCATTGGTTGCTCTAAACAGTGCATTCCAAGTGGTGAGCTACAGCTTTATGGCGTGGTTGTTCATCAGCGTTCTTCCACCAGTATTTGGTTACGAAGGCATGTTGGTTGATATCTCGATGATCGACATTGCACATAGTGTACTTATCTACCTAGGTATCCCATTCCTAGCGGGCTTCCTAAGCCGTAAGATCCTTGTGTCGATGAAAGGCGAGCAGTGGTACAACGACGTATTTATTCCACGCATCTCTCCAATCACACTGATTGCACTACTGGCGACTATCGTTCTGATGTTCAGCCTGAAAGGTGAAATGATTGTTGAACTGCCAATGGACGTTCTATTAATTGCGGTTCCACTGACTATCTACTTCACTGCGATGTTCTTCATCAGTTTCTTCATCGGTAAAAAGATGGGCATCGAGTACGACAAGAACGCATCAATTGCATTCACAGCGACAGGTAACAACTTCGAGCTAGCGATTGCCGTTGCTATCTCAGTATTCGGTATCAACTCAGACCAAGCGTTTGCCGGTGTTATCGGTCCACTGATTGAAGTACCTGTGTTGATTTACCTAGTGAACGTGGCGCTTAAGATGAAAGGCAAGTACTACAACGGTCAGACGGTTAAACCTAGCGTATAGCATCTACGTCTACACCTAGAACTAGAACTAACAAAAAGCAGCATCACTTTGAACAGAAAGGCTCACACGTTAAACGGTGAGCCTTTTCTTTATTCAGTTTCGTCTAATAGGCCTTTCAATGCTTGTTCAAGCCAAAGTAATGCAGGACCTTTTGAGCGTGTTTTAGACAGAACAAGATCAACCGGAGGCGACCAAGTTTTATGGTCAAATGACACATTCACCTCTACCAAGCGCTGTTTAATAAGCTCTTCTTCAACAAGGTGTTTCGGTAAGTATGCCCAACCGATATCGCTACCAAGAATCATCTCTTTAATGACGATAAAGCTGTTTGACCACCATACCTTTCCGGCAATCAGCGGAAACTGATCCATCACCTTACCTTTGTCTCCCCTCAACATTAACTGACGATGCGGGAGTAAGTCAGAGAGTTTCGCCACACCTGTTTTTGCGAGCGCATGACTTGGATGACACACAGCAATAAACGGTAAGTGACCGATAAAGCAAGGCTCAGAACCGACATCAAAAGCCAAGTTAGTAAACATTAATCCAATGTCGGCCCTCTCTTCGATAATTAACGGATTGACCTCTGTCGTGGTACACGCAACCAGTTCCACTTCAGTCGCAGGGAATTGTTGACTGAACTGACTAAGGATCTTAGATAGATTCGGGACCAATAGTGAATCATCTAATGCAATTTTGATGAGCCCCTCTTCACCACTGCCCATCGCACTAACCGTCACATTCAGATCTTCAACCTGAAGCACGATCGCTTTCACCTGTTTAAATAACTGCTCGCCCGCTTTGGTTAGTGAAGGCTTTCGAGTCGAACGATCAAAAAGCTCAACATTAAAATCTATTTCAAGATTACTGATACCTTGGCTCACCGCCGACTGCACCTTCCCCAAATGACGAGCACTGGCAGAAAATGACCCTAATTCAACGGCATACACAAACATTTTCAGTTGTTCAATGTTGTACATTCGGTGTCTCCCAAAACTTACTATCACTATATGTGATGCTAACTATCTTTATATTATCACTTAAGTAGATATTATTTAGCCAAGTCATTAGCCCATCGGCGGCTATTTAATCGTAAAGAGAGTTAGAAAAATGTCACATAAAGAACGCATGTTGCACATGGTGCTATTTGAATTGGTTGCTTTGGTTTTGATGGCAGGGCTTGCAACCTATATTACAGGAAACGGCGCAGGTGAAATGGCAGGCTTAGCGCTCGCAATATCATTGATAGCGATGGCTTGGAACTACGTTTACAACTATGGCTACGACAAAATTTACGGAGCAGACCGAAGCAAAAGAACCACGAAAACACGTATCCTGCACGGATTAGGTTTTGAGCTTGGCTTAATGACAGTGACTCTACCTGTCTTGATGTGGGTTCTACAACTCGACTTCCTAACCGTACTGATCATGGACATCGGCCTAGTTATTTTCTTCGTACTTTACGCGATTGCGTTCAACTGGGCGTATGACTCGGTTCGATATCAATTGGTTGCGAAAGGAAAAGTGGCAGCTCTGGTTTAGAGCGGTAAGTTCGTCTCGTATAACAAGAACATACACCCAAATGAAAACTGCCAAACTACAACATAGTTGGCAGTTTATTCATTTATGCATATAAGCTCATTTGTTAACTCCCTTGTTACATAGCAAAAACGTCACACAGCCCTCCCTAATTAAGTCTAATAATCCGCCACTCACGAAGTGGTATCACAAATCCAAACATAAACTCCTCGTACCAGTTGCGCATTCATTTACATATAGGTAGTTTGAGCGGCTTCGCAACCTATCAATTCGAGCAATGACGTTCATGCGAGCATCTTTTTCGAGCAAAAGTGTTCGGATTAACATTTTAAGTGACTTTAATTAACAATTTTATGCTCAAACGCTCACTTTTGATGTTCGTTTATTTTCGAGTTCGCAAATATATGCACAATACACGTGCTAGATAAGCAAAACTAAAAAGGACTCGAACATGACAACAAACAAACACCCTTCTTTATTTGGGCAATGCTTGGCTGAATTTATCGGTACAGGATTACTCATATTCTTTGGCGTTGGCTGTGTGGCCGCTCTGGTATTAACTGGTGCGACATTCGGACAATGGGAAATCAGCATCATCTGGGGCTTCGGTGTTGCGATTGCAATTTACTGTACTGCCGGCGTTTCAGGCGCACACATCAACCCAGCCGTAACGATTGCACTGGCCATGTTCCATGGCTTCGATAAAGCGAAAGTGGTGCCTTACATCATTTCGCAACTGCTTGGCGCTTTCTGCTCTGCAGCATTGGTTTACAGCCTGTACAGCAACCTATTTACTGACTACGAAATCACACATAACTTCGTTCGTAGCAGCCAAGACGCACTATCAACTGCTGGTATCTTCTCGACTTACCCACATGCTTCACTTTCTTTCTTCGGCGCTTTTGCTGTGGAATTCGTGATTACTGCAGTGTTGATGTTTGCCATTTTAGCGTTAGGTGATGAGAACAACGGCGCATCTCGCGGTGCAATGAACCCTCTACTGATCGGTATTCTTATCGCGGTTATCGGTGGTTCTTTAGGTCCACTGACTGGCTTTGCAATGAACCCTGCTCGTGACTTCGGACCAAAACTGTTCGCTTACTTTGCAGGTTGGGATTTCGCATTAAGCGGTGCTCGTGATATTCCTTACTTCATCGTTCCAATTCTTGCTCCAATTGCTGGTGCGTGTTTTGGTGGTTGGTTGTACCCACGTGTTATCGGTGCTTACCTACCAGTAGAAGGCCAAGGCTGCACAATTCCAAACCAATGTGAAACAGAAGAAGAAGCTGAACAAGCTCAAGCTTAATTCCTAAGCGACCCTACATTTACTAAAATATAAATAACAAAAGAAAAAGGACTCTTACCATGACCGAGCAAAAATACATTGTTGCCCTAGACCAAGGAACAACAAGTTCACGCGCCGTAATTCTCGACCATGATGCAAATATCGTCAGTTCTTCTCAGCGAGAGTTTACCCAGATTTATCCTAAAGCTGGCTGGGTTGAGCATGATCCAATGGAAATTTGGGCGACTCAAAGCTCTACATTGGTTGAAGCTTTGGCTAAAGCAGGCATTCGCAGCGATGAGCTAGCCGGCATTGGTATCACCAACCAACGTGAAACTACTATTGTATGGAACAAAGAAACTGGCAAACCGGTTTACAACGCAATCGTATGGCAGTGTCGCCGGACTGCCGACATCTGTGAAGACCTTAAAGCGCGTGGCCTAGAAGACTACGTACGTGACAATACTGGCTTAGTCCTTGACCCGTATTTCTCAGGTACCAAAGTAAAATGGATTCTAGACAACGTTGAAGGCGCTCGCGAAGACGCTGAAGCTGGCAAACTACTGTTCGGTACGGTTGATACTTGGTTGGTTTGGAAGATGACTCAAGGACGTGTTCACGTTACGGATTACACTAACGCGTCACGTACTATGTTGTTCAACATCAACGACCTATGCTGGGATCAAAAGCTACTTGATGAAATGGGGATCCCGTCATCAATGATGCCTGAAGTGAAGCGCTCTTCTGAGGTTTACGGTCAAACGAACCTTGGTGGTAAAGGCGGTACTCGTATCCCAATCGCGGGTATTGCGGGTGACCAACAAGCTGCACTTTACGGTCAAATGTGTGTAGAAGCAGGCCAAGCTAAGAACACTTACGGCACAGGTTGTTTCCTTCTAATGAACACAGGCCAAGAGAAAGTAACATCAAAGAATGGCCTACTAACAACGCTAGCATGTGGTCCTAAAGGTGAGCCTGCATACGCACTTGAAGGTGCAGTATTCATGGGCGGCGCATCAATCCAATGGCTACGTGATGAAATGAAGCTACTGGCTGGCGCAGAAGACTCTGAGTACTTCGCAACCAAAGTAGATTCTTCAAACGGCGTTTACGTAGTCCCTGCGTTTACTGGTTTAGGCGCACCATACTGGGATGCTTACGCTCGCGGTACGATTGTTGGCCTGACTCGTGGTGTTAACTCTAATCACATCATCCGTGCAACGCTGGAAGGTATTGCTTACCAAACGCGTGACGTACTAGACGCAATGCAAGCTGACTCTGGCATCAAGCTAGCGAAACTACGTGTTGATGGCGGCGCAGTAGCGAATAACTTCCTAATGCAATTCCAATCAGACGTGCTGGATACTGAAGTTCACCGCCCTGAAGTAACGGAAGTAACCGCTCTGGGTGCCGCTTACCTTGCCGGCCTAGCGGTTGGTTTCTGGGACAGCATTGATGAGCTTCAAGACAAAGCCGTTCTTGACCGCACATTCATGCCGCACCACGACGAAGAGAAGCGTAACCGCCGTTACAAAGGTTGGAAACGTGCTATCAAGTGTGCACAGGTTTGGTCTGAACTGCACGATGACGACGAAGAGTAAAATCGAGCGTTCGAATAATCACTCTCTTATCGATTGAATTGTTCGTTCCTCAGTAAACGAAACTAAAAAGAGCACTATTTTGTGCTCTTTTTTGCGTTTGGAGCCAATTTTTCATGTTTTGATCAACGTTTTTGCGGTTTGGACATAATTCCTTACTATCATTACTTCTCTCTCCTCATCAATTCGAGCACAATAGCGCGAGTTAATATTTTCGATTGTGACGCGCTAGAGCCCATAGCGTGCAGGGAGTGGTAAGTTAAGTGAAGCAGATACCAAGACACCAGCAGATTGTAGATCTGGTAAAAACACAAGGATATGTGAGCACCGAAGAGCTCGTTGAAAAGTTCGATGTCAGCCCACAAACCATCAGACGAGACCTCAATGAACTTGCCGATAGAAACAAAATTCGTCGCTATCATGGTGGTGCAACCATTCCTTTAAGCTCGGAAAATACCTCTTATAACACGCGTAAAGCGCTTAACTTCAACGAAAAAGACGTGATCGCCGACGAACTGGTTAAGCACATCCCAGATGGTGCAACCCTGTTCGTTGATATCGGCACCACGCCAGAATCAGTGGCACGTGCACTCAATAAAAATCACAAACAGCTAAGAGTCGTCACCAACAACATTAACGTTGCCAGCATCCTTCTTCCGAACCCAGAGATCAAGGTTATCTTGGCGGGCGGTGAAGTACGTAACCGCGATGGCGGTATTGTTGGCGAAGCGACACTCGACTTTGTAAAGCAGTTCCGCCTCGATTTCGGCATCTTAGGCATCAGCGGCATCGACTTTGATGGCTCACTGCTCGATTTTGATTACCACGAAGTTCGTGTAAAACAAGCCATCATCGAAAACAGTCGCAGCATCTTCTTAGCCGTCGACCACACTAAGTTTGGTCGTAACGCGATGGTTAAGCTCGGCAATATCTCTCAGGCCCACATGGTGTTTACTAATAAGCAGCCACCGGAAGAGATTCTCAACATCCTTAAAGATTCGGCAATACCATTAGAAGTGATCGATACCGCGTCTCAACCACTAACGTCGGACGAATAAAAAAACGCTCAGAAATCATGTTCATTAAAAGAGCCCATTATTGATAGATCACTTTATCGATAATGGGCTTTTTTGTTACTTGGAAAGTCGCACTTGAACATGATTAATATCACTTCTATGCTCGAATGAGAGTTATTTTTAGCCTTCGCTGTCATAAGTGAAGGTTTTTTTATGCGCAAATCACATAAAACGCGCATAAACGAAAATAATAAATGACCGAAAACGAAAGTTAATATAGGATTCAATTAAGTTCTAAAATGCTCGTTCGCTCAGAAAGAGGTCAAAACCATGAGTGCTCAACAAACTAATTCAAACAATAGTACATCTTCAACTCTAGACTTAATCGTTATTGGCGGCGGCATCAATGGTGCGGGTATCGCGGCAGACGCTGCTGGTCGTGGTCTAAACGTTGGTTTATACGAAGCAAATGATTTCGCCTCTGCGACGTCTTCTGCAAGTTCAAAGCTAATCCACGGTGGTTTACGTTACCTTGAACATTATGAATTTCGTTTAGTTTCAGAAGCACTTGCAGAGCGTGAAGTGTTGCTGAGAAAAGCACCTCACGTTGCACAACCAATGCGTTTCCGTTTACCGCACCGACCATTTTTACGCCCGGCTTGGATGATCCGCTGTGGCCTATTCCTTTACGATAACTTAGGTAAACGTACGACTCTTCCTGGAAGTAAAACGGTGAACTTGGCTCAATCAGGTTTGCTTAAACCAGAAATGAAAACAGGTTTCGAATACTCAGACTGCTGGGTAGATGATGCGCGTATGGTATTGCTGAACGTGTTGGCGGCGAAAGAAAACAACGCAGAAGTACGCAACTACTGCCGAGTTGAAAAAGCACACCGCGAAGGCGACATTTGGCATGTAACGATTCTTGATGTGATGACAAACCAACGTTTTGAGCGCAAAGCAAAAGCATTGGTCAACGCTGCTGGCCCTTGGGTGAAACAGTTCTTTGATGATGGTTTAGAACAAACCTCACCACGTAATATTCGCCTAATCAAAGGCTCGCACATTGTTGTGCCACGCATTCACGACGAACCACAAGCGTACATTCTGCAAAACAAAGACAATCGTATTGTGTTCATGATCCCTTACCTAGATAAGTTCTCGATCATCGGCACTACCGACCTTGAATACAAAGGCGATCCTCGCGAAGTGGCTATCGACGATGTAGAAGTTGATTACTTGATTGATATCGTTAACCAGCATTTTGTTAAGCAACTAGAGCGTGACGATGTTGTGTGGACATACAGTGGCGTAAGACCGCTTTGTGATGATGAATCTGACTCGCCACAAGCGATCACTCGTGACTACACACTGGAGCTGGATGCAGAAATGGATCAAGCACCACTGCTATCTATCTTTGGTGGCAAGTTAACGACTTATCGTAAACTCGGCGAAGCGGCACTGAACAAGCTAGAACCTTACCTGAAACACATGGGCGCACCTTGGACAGCTAACGACACACTACCGGGTGGTAACTTCAGCTGCAGCAGAGAACAGCTCGCTAAGATGATCCACACCAAGTACCCTTGGATATCAGAAGCACTGTTACTACGTTATGTGACTCAATTTGGTACTTACACTTGGAAGCTGCTGGAAGGTGCAACGAGCGAAGCTGATCTTGGTACCCAATTCTCAAGCGAAGCTCACGGCGTTTATCAAGCTGAGATCGATTACTTGATCAACCAAGAGATGGCAATGACAGACGAAGACATCTTATGGCGCAGAACCAAGCTTGGCCTGTACTTAAGTGAAACAGAGCAGCATGCAGTTTCTAGCTACTTAAAAGAGAATCTTGAAAGCACTGTGGTGAACTTTTCTCAAGTCGGTTAGTTCTTCTAGCAAAACCATCCGCTCCTGAATATAAATAATGACAAAGCTTAGCGCTCCCCACGCTAAGCTTTTTTATTGTCTGCTATTCCGCTCAGCCTGAGACTTTATTCACACCTCTATTTTCAACAAAAACTAAATAGTGTTTTATTAATCCGGTTGATTATCAACTTCACAAAAGGTTGCTATTCTTTATCTCAACGAAACAACACATTTAAAAACGCTCACCATGTCAGCGCTTTAATAACGTTTGTCTCTATGTTTTCTCCCAATACGGCGGGTTACCGTAGTAGTCCGAGAAGTAATCAATAAACGCTCTTACTTTGGGAGCAAGCAGCCTAGTACTTGGATACACCGCCCAGATCGCAGGTTCTGAGGTGAGTGGGTAATCTTCCAACACTTGAATCAGCTGACCACTTTTCAGTTGCTCATATGCACACCAATTCGACGTCACTGTAATACCAAGCCCACCGACTGCAGCGTCACGCAGTGCTTCCCCGTTATCTGCCCTGAACGACCCAGATGCCTTAATCGTCTTAGGCCCGCTTTCAGTATTGAAGGTCCAGTTTTCTAAACCAATTAAGCTAATACATTGATGATCGTTAAGATCTCGAGGTTTGGCTGGCTTACCATATTTGATTAAGTAATCAGGCGATGCACACACAATACGCTTGTCTGTCGCAAGTTTTCGGGCAATCAGTGTCGAGTCTTTCAGCTCCGAGATACGAATCGCGATATCAAAGCCACCCTCAACAACATCCACCATCGAATCTGATAGCCTGAGATCGACTTTTAACCCAGAGTAGCGCTCTAAGAATCCAGGTAAGGCAGGAACAAGATGCAAACGTCCAAAAGACGCAGATGCGGTAACTCGCAACGTTCCGGTTGGAGAATCACAACCCACACCGACCGCCGATTTGGCAGCATCCACGCTCGATAACACTTCTTCAGCATGAGGTAAGAATGCTTCCCCCTCTTCGGTTAAAGAGACCTTACGAGTGGTTCGGTGGACCAAGCGAACGCCTAAATTGTCTTCCAGTTTACTGATGTGCGAGCTTGCAACAGCAGGAGACAAACCAAGCTCTTGCCCAGCCATGCTGATGTTATGTGTGGAAGCTAAACGAACAAACAATTTGAGGTGTTCAATATTCATGAGATTACCAATAAAATCTTAAAAATCGTGTACCAGTAACCCTCATTATGCGTCATTCACATAACAATACAACGTATTAACTCAGTTGAATTGTGAAGATGTTATTGTGCCAAAACGAAAAAAACTCCCGAAGGAGTTTTTTTGTCTAAGTCTGCAATTCGCCATTTAGCTAATCAGCAAAATTACTAGCTCACTAGCCAGTTAAACGTGCATGCAGTGCATCTTTCAGTACAGAACGATCATGTTTCAGTTGGTGCATCGAGCCGTCATCAATGGGTGAATCTTTCAGCTCAAGCTTACGAATCTCTTTATCAAGGTTGTCGTACGTCTTCATGTCTGCTGCAAAGCCATCGTCAGTTTTAACAAGCTCAGCAATTTTATCTTTCATTTCAGGAAATTCGTGAACAAGAGAATGATTTTCACCTAGCATAGAAACCTCTTAAGTTGAGTAAAGTGATTGGTATTACGCATTCATTATTAACCTTAGCAAGGGAGTCAAATAACAAATGAGATCCAGTACACAGCATAGAATATAGACAGTTCAGATTCACAAATTTACAACATCCACCAAGAAAATGGCTTTACTGATTTTGAATTGTCTCAGTAACGGAAGTAGGTTTATGGCGATTATCCCGCCTCGAAAACAATACTTCTTTCGATTTTTACTTAGCCTGCAAGTATCGTTTTTAACTAAACGCTACCAAGCAAACGTCTGAATAACACTGTCTTTAGCCATTGGGTTTGATGCTATCGCATGGTTCACCTTAGCCAAAAATTGCTCTCTTGAATCAAGCAGGAAACCTTTCTGAGTCACTATGTTATTACCATGGTCGCCCCAATAGAAAGTGTCGATGTTTAGATTCTCAAGCAGATACTTTTCTTCTTCTAAGATCTGAAGTTGCGTCGGCATAACGAACGTACCGTCATTAACTTGCTGCTCCAAAGCCGTTCCTGGTTATATTGCTAACGCCATTGGCGCTATCTGCTCAGGTTTCATGATATTCAGCAACCTTGTTGTCTCGACAATGTGCTCGCGGGAACGCTCACGACCGCCGAGTCCAAAAATAAACGACAGTAGAGTTTCGATACCTGCCTCTTTTGCCAGCGCCATGCCCTCAATCGCTTGCTCTGGTGTCATACGCTTTTTGATGTTTTCGAGTACAACCGCATCGCCTGACTCCAACCCCGCATAAGCCATAGTGAGACCGGCACTTTTAAGCTCTTTAAGTTCGCTCAAGCTTTTACGACGGAAATCGTTCAAACCACTATAGAGCGATACTTTTCTGCTTTCTGGAAAGGTATGACGAAGCTTATCCAAAATCTTAAGGAGATAATCCGTACGAGCTGCCATCACGTTGCCATCAATAAGAAAAATCGATTCAACGTAAGGGTAGATCAGGCGCGCTTCTTCAATATCTTTAAACACGTCTTCAATGTCGCGAACCTTGAATCGTTTATCGCTGAACATATTACAGAACGTGCACGTGTTGATACTGCAACCTAAAGTGGTTTGAATCAGAATGCTCTTCGCCTCTGTCCATGGACGATATACTTTTCCCTCGTAATTCATATTGGTTTCTCCGGTCTATAAGCACGAGAGCGTGCTTTAATAAAACAGAGTTTATCAACACCAGTATTCATTGATAATTCGCGATATAGTCGAATCAGTTTTTAGATTTTGTATAAAATAAAAGCCTTGTGACAACACAAGGCTTTGTAGGGGTAACTCTCTACCGGAGCAGCTGAAAATGTGTTTCCACAAAAGAAGATTAGCTGCTGCACCCTTGGGTATGAACTCGATTCATGTCGTCACCGACTTGTGCTTCTTGAGACCCCGTCGATTGGCATCCTGCCACGAATAACAGCGTTACAGATAAGATAAGCCATTTCATAATAAATCCTCTTTCGGTCATGACTAAAGCATAGTGCTTAAAAGCGCGGATACCTCAGTCATTAACTAAAACCTTACCTACCGATAAGGCCTTGGTTAATGAACAAAGCATCGCTTCTTTAACTAACGACCTGCTTTTGTACAAAAAACTTTCACTTCAACGAATGAAAATCGTACAAGAGCGAAAATAGGACAGCTATGGAACTAAGAATAAGAACTAGAAGTTAGTCACTCGTCGCCAAACGTACAGCCGCTTCTGCATGAATGGCTGTGGTATCAAACAAGGGAACATCAGTGTGTTGCTGCTGAATCAGGAGGGCGATTTCAGTACAGCCCAGAATAACGGCTTCTGCACCTTGTTGGCCTAGCTTCTCAATGATTTGACGGTATACATCTCGAGATTCTTCTTTTACTTGGCCTCGACACAGCTCTTGATAAATGATGTTGTGGACTTTCTCTCGGTCACTCTCATCAGGAATCACCACATCGATACCGAATTTGTTAGTCAGACGGCCTTTATAGAAATCTTGTTCCATGGTGAAAGCGGTACCGAGTAATCCAACTTTCTTTACACCCTGTTCAAGCAACTTCTGCGCTGTGGTATCAGCGATGTGCAAGATAGGAATCGTGACCTTCTCTTCGATCTCAGGAACGACCTTATGCATGGTATTGGTACAAATCAGAATGAAATCAGCCCCGCCCTTCTCTACCGATAAAGCCGCGTCCGATAAGATATCCGCCGTCTCAGCCCAGCGACCTTGATGTTGAAGCTTTTCTATCTCATCGAAGTTCACGCTGTACATACAAACCTTTGCAGAATTGAGCCCGCCGAGTGTGGCTTTAACGCCCTCGTTGATGGATTTGTAGTAGCTCACTGTCGACTCCCAACTCATACCGCCGAGCAAACCGATCGTTTTCATTTTTCTATTCCTTTAATTTCCGACTAACTCGATTAAACCGTCATGCATTGAAAATTTATAGTACGTTCTTGCTTAAAGCGAACCCATAACACCTTATTCCTTTCAAACGATTGCTTTCAAACCGTTCATTCCCAAAACCTCCGCTCACAAAAAAGGCTCGAATTTAAAATCCGAGCCTTTGAAGTTTTGACCAAGGGTATACTTGGCGTTAGTACACCTCACACCAATCGGATTTCATGTCGATCAGTGTCCAATCCTCTCTGGAATTCGCCTCATCTAGCGCTTTATCAAGCTTGCCAACGTGAGACTCACGATCGTACTGCCACTCGCGCTCGGCATCGGTGTGATGAACAATCATCGCCATTGAGTTGGGTTGACTGGTTGCCCACTGCATCATCGCTTGATCGCCGTCTGAGTTACCTACTGCTAGAATCGGCTTCTTACCGATAATATGCTGAATATTGCTGACCTTTCCGGCTTTGTCATCAATGGTCAAAATGGACGAATCTTTGGTAACGGTCGGATTACCGTCGTTGTAGCTGTAGTTGTATTTAAGTGCGCTACCGATGATCTGTTCTGACGGGATATTGTAAGCATCAGGAGCCCACACTCTCATGAAGTCAACACCGCCACCCGACACGATGTAAGTCTTGAAGTCATGCTCTTGAAGGTAAGTCAGCATCTCTTTCATTGGCTGGTAAGTCAGATCGGTATAGGCTTTGTTGAAGCGTTCGTCTTTCGCTGCAGCTAGCCATTGCTTAACATCTTTTTGGTATTGTTCGACTGTCATACCAGAGTGTGTCGCCATGATAATTTTCAATAAACCTTCTTCGCCGCTCCCTAGAACACTCTTGATGTCACCTTCAAGCACGAACTTAAACGGTGCTTCCGTTTTCCATTCAGGGTGTTCAAGCGCCATCTCTTTGATTCGATCTAACGCGAAAGCCAATTGGAAATAGTATGGCTTTTCAGACCAAAGCGTGCCGTCGTTATCAAATACAGCAATACGATCTTGGATCGCAACGAAGGTATCAGATTCAGCTTGGGTGGCTTGCCCAACAAAGTCGACGATAGCGGATTTGCTCTCACTATCCTTCCATGACGGCAGCAAATTGGGATCACAATCCTTAGCAAAAGATGAGAAAGAGAGGCTGGATAAGATCGCGACGGATAAAAGAGTTATTTTCTTCATAGCAGCTACCATGTTGTTGAATTAATTGTAGGGTTTAATTCAATTCATCCTAGTTGGTCTACTCTGATTTTCCACTTATGGACACTATAACCAATGCTCATGTTGGTATTAGATTAGTACCACAGCTAAGCTGGCTGAGGGTGCTCTACGATGTATTTATCGAGAACTTAAAAGGAGACAAACAAAAAAGCAGAACTTCAATTCCTCAAAGTTCTGCTTTAACAATCCATGACTGCTTACGCTCTGCGCTTTTTGAAAGCGTGCCAGCCGGCGCTGAAAATTGTTTTTACCACCACACCGAGTGCGCTTAGTTTTGGGTCGGCTTTCTTGCCAGAGGCAATGCGCCACATCTGATGTTCATACCAAACCAGCCCGACCATCGCCACCTTGTCTAATGCAGGTTTTCCTGTGGTTGGCACCGTTAGCGGCATGCCGTGGCTAGGGTTTTCAATTAACTTGTTTGGGAAATCAGGATCAACCGCCATTGTGCGCGCAATACCAATAAAATCGGTCGCCGAGGTGTTTAATGCTTCATTCATTGCTTGCGCGGTTCGAAAACCACCCGTGACCACCAGCGGTGTACTCACGAGTTTTCTCGCCTTAACCATGTAATCCATAAAATACGCTTCACGTTTTACTGTGCTGGACTTGATTGATTCAGCTTTGCTCTTTGAACCCATCATTGATGGGCTTTCATAGGTGCCGCCGGAGATCTCAATCAGGTCGATACCGTTATCACTCAGTGTTTGCACAACCTGCATCGACTCTTCTTCAGTGAAGCCACCTTTCATAAAGTCGGCGCTGTTGAGCTTAATTCCGACAGGGAAATCGTCACCGACCTCTTTTCGAATCGCGCGATAAACCTCAAGCACGAAACGAAGTCTGTTTTCGAGTGAGCCACCCCATTTGTCTCGGCGTTGATTGTGTCTCGAAGACAAAAACTGACTCACGAGATAACCATGAGCACCGTGAATCTGCACGCCAGTAAAGCCTGCTTGTTTTGCAAGCTTTGCACTCAGCGAAAATTTATCAATGATTGCGATTATTTCCGTCTCAGTCAGAGCTCGTGGCGTATTGAAACCTTTTTCTAATCCACGCTCTAAAGAGATAGCCGAAGGAGCAACCGGGCTATCACATAAGAATTTAGGGATTTGCTTTCCTGGGTGGTTCAATTGCATCCATATCTGCGAACCATTTTGTGTTCCAGCCTTCGCCCACTCACGAAATACGCTTAAGTCACTTTGCTCATCCAACACAACGTTTTTAGGTTCACCAAGCGCACCTCTATCGACCATCACGTTGCCCGTCATGGATAGACCAATTCCTCCTTGAGCCCAACGCTGGTAAAGCGTGACTAAACCTTGCTTAGGGTTATGATGTTTATCACCTAGCTGTTCACTCATTGCCGATTTGAACAGGCGATTTTTGATCACTTGGCCATTAGGAAGAGAAAAAGGGTCGTTGAGGCAGATCGGATTCATGCGCGTGGTTACTTTCTTTGGTTTATATATTCAGTCCAGTATGCCCTATTTTATCCGACAGTTCTGAGCATTTAACGCCTATTTCGAAGCAAGTTTCACTCAATAATAAAATGCCAGCGGCATAGCAGCTGGCATTAATCGATTATAAATAGAATCTCAAAAACTGGGCTGGCGCTGCTGAAATATGTCAACCAGAAAGGCTCAAACACTCTTTACGCTCATGGTAATTGTCGTTATTGTGATTCTCTACGCCATCATCACAAGGACTGTCTGAGAGTTATGAACAGCACGATTGAAACTATTCTGGGGCACCGCTCCATTCGTCAATATACAAATCAACCGATTGAAAAAGCACAACTTGATGTGATTATTCAGGCTGGTCTCGCGGCTTCATCATCGAGCTTACTGCAGGCTGTTTCTATCGTGAGAGTGACAGACACAGAGAAGCGCAAGTTGCTAGCTGAATACGCAGGCAATCAAGCTTACGTG
This sequence comes from Vibrio sp. 10N.261.55.C5, assembly GCF_041470505.1. NCBI lineage: Bacteria > Pseudomonadati > Pseudomonadota > Gammaproteobacteria > Vibrionales > Vibrionaceae > Vibrio > Vibrio sp. 10N.261.55.C5. The sequence goes on along the minus strand of NZ_JBFRMS010000050.1, from coordinate 31,344 downwards.
GAGAACGCGGCTGAGTTTTTGGTGTTCTGTATCGACTATCAACGCCACGCTCAAATCAACCCTGAAGTGAAAACCGACTTTACTGAACTGACCCTGATTGGCGCGGTAGATTCTGGCATCATGGCGCAAAACTGCATGCTGGCTGCTGAGTCTCTAGGTTTGGGTGGCGTTTACATTGGCGGGCTGCGTAACAGCGCACAACAAGTCGATGAACTGCTAGAACTGCCACAACACACCGCCATATTGTTCGGGATGTGCTTAGGTCACCCGGCACAGCAACCAGAGGTTAAACCTCGCCTTCCTGCTCACGTAGTAATGCACGAAAACCAATACCAACCGCTGAGCCTAGATGAAATTGCCAGCTACGATGATTCGATGCAAAGCTACTACGCAAACCGTTCAAGCAACCAAAAGCAGAGCAGTTGGTCACAGCAGATCACACAGAAACTCTCTGGTGAATCTCGCCCACATATCCTGCCTTACTTAAACAGCAAGCAGCTGACCAAGCGTTAAGCCGTTAAGCCGTT
>NZ_JBFRMS010000050.1:0-30061 GCF_041470505.1 Vibrio sp. 10N.261.55.C5 | reverse complement strand
AAGCCGTTAAGCCGTTAAGCGATTAGAGCTAGCAGCAAACAGCAGTACAAACAAAAATGTCAGCGTAATATACGCTGACATTTTTATTTATCCGGAGGCGGCTAGCTTACAGATATTTCTCAATCGGTAGCAATTGCAAAAAGCCTGACTGCATTCGTTCCCATTGACCAGTGTCAGGTTCGCTGTCCCAACGTTGGTCGCCTGAATACCAATACACATCACCGTCTTCAAGCTCTAATCGCCAGCTGTTTTCTTCGCTCATTGCTTGCTCAATGGTTTCTGCTAATGTTTCAGCAATCTCTTTATTCTCGATGATCAAAACCGATTCCGTGTTCAAGTAGGTAGAACGCAAGTTGAAGTTAAATGAGCCGATGCTCGCGATGCTGCGGTCGAATACGACTGATTTAGCGTGCAAGCCATAGGCCGCCTCAGGCGCACATTTAGACACGTCTTGAGTCGACGCTTCACACAGCTTAGATTCTGGTTTTAGCTCAAACAGGTCGATGCCATGCTCCAACATGTCGTAACGTCTGCCTGCATAAGCGGAGTGATTAGTCACCAGATCATTAGACGCCATAGAGTTAGTTAGCGCTTTTATCTCAACGCCCTTGTTGTTCAATACCTGCCACTCTTCAAGCTGACCATCATCGAATACAAGGTAAGCGGATTCCAGCAAGATTTCTTGTTTCGACTCGCTCGCTAATTTCCCTAGAAGAATCGCGGTCGCTTTCGGTTCATCGGTATTGTCTGAATCATCAGGGACGGGTTGATCGTAAACAAAACGAGCATTCACCCATGTCATCTCACCAATCACCTCTTTCAGCAAACTATCAGCAGCCTTACGATCTAGTGGCAATTCCGGGTAATTTTGATAATGCGGAACGACAATATTATCTATCTTCGAGAGATCAGGTTGCTCGTCATCACCCAGCATATCGACAGGGTAAGACCAACGGCTGTTCCAGTATTCAACAAAACTGGTTTGGATGGTGTTAACTACCGAGCCCATGACTAATACATCGCGGTCTCGGAAATTGATTTCATCAGAAAGGTCAAAGTATTCATCACCGATATTACGGCCACCCACCACAGACAAGGTACCATCTACGGTAAACGATTTATTGTGCATGCGGCGATTTAAGCGAGAAAAGTCACCGACAAAGCTCAGCCATTTACTGAAGCCACGGCGTGTTGGCGTTGGATTGAAGATACGAATCTCGACGTTAGGGTGCGCATCCAGTGCCGACAGCAAACCTTCACGTTCGTTGAGGTTGATATCATCCAGCATTACGCGAACCTTCACACCGCGCTCGGCCGCTGCTAATAAACGGCTAGCGAGATAGCTGCCCGATTCGTCAGAGTTCCAGATGTAATATTGAATGTCGATGGTGTGCTCGGCACTTTCGACCAGCGCTAATCGCTGTGCCAAGGCATCCCAACCAGACTCTTGCAGACGAACCGCGGTGGTGCCTTGCTCTAAAGCTTCAGGCTGAAATTCATTGGTTAGAACCGATAAAGAACTAGGTGCAGGAGAGGTTGGCGGTTCTGTTGGATGATCGATGCCTTCAGGAAGTGAAGAACACCCACCTAAAACGGCGATTAAGATTAACGTTAAACTGATGCGTTGGAGCACAGGCATGTATCTGACTTCCTTTTCACGATGCGTCTTTAGAAACTTTCCGTACAGCTTTTCAATGAACAAGCTATTCCGATCTATTCATTGATTATTACTGCTAAATCCTGAAATTTATAGGTAATTATCCAGTATAAATTTGAAGATCAGTAAATTGACCTACAAATCACCTAAGTTGAGTGAGTGTCAGGCAATATAAACTTAGCGGGTTTTCTACCATTTCGATGGTGAGTCTGTTCGGTCTGGGTGATGCTTCACCATTGTTTGGAGATCTAGTTTCACCGCTTGATTTCACACTAACAGGCGTGTCGACTTACTTATATGAGATCGTGCAAACGCATTACTTACGTAAGCGCTAAAGCTGTTGTTCATCTAAGGGACATGTAAGGATCAACACCGAAAACATTGTTCACACTACATAACGTTTATCGTCCCTACACAAGCCTTCCCTATAGTAGTACCCTTTATTGTCTCTCATTCTTGATGGTAACTGGATATTATGAAGCTTTTGGTCGATCGCACTGGTGAACAGTTTTTAGATATTCTGCAAGAATCGGGAGATACATTGACGGTTCAATTCATTACCAATGAAGGCAATCGAAAGGGTAAGCCGTTCCAAGATAACTTGAGTGGATTGTTCCTCACAGGGTGGAAGCCGCGCACCACTTCAACCGCCATCGGATTAGAACGCTTTAAGCAAGGCAAACTTGAAGATCCCAAAGTGAGTTTCGCATTGCACCAGCTCTATCCACTGGGTCGAGACGTAAAATTACCTTCTGGAGATATCGCCACAATCGCGAGTTACGCCAATACCCATGCCGATGGCTACTATATGTCTGTGCGCCTCAACGATGAATTAACCCGACTCAAGATTACACCCGATTGGGAACTGCAACCTTCCACTCAAAGATTGGCTCTGCCTTATTACCCAGCCCCAAGAACTAAAGAAGAGCTCGACAACATTGACGATTTTGATGCGTGGGCGGGCGGCTTCTAAATACTCCTCACCTACGCCTAGTAGCACATAATACCCAAGTTATTATCAATTATTTTTTGACAATAATTCAAATGTAGCACTGTTTATCGTTTCAAATATTCCCACTATTATTTATCCATCGACACAGACTGCAGCTCAATGAACAAAGAGTGGCACTGTAAACACAGACAAATCACCATTTCGGTGAAAAATAATATAGGTACGAACATGACTCAACTAACTATCGTCGCAAACATCGTCGCTAACGAAGACAAAATTGAATTGGTTAAAGCAGAGCTGCTAAAGCTGATTGATATTACTCGCGCTGAAGAAGGCTGCATCAACTACGACCTTCACCAAGACAATGAAAACCCAGCACATTTCACTTTCTACGAAAACTGGACGTCTCGTGAACTTTGGCAAACACACATGGGTAATACTCACCTCGCTGAATACATGGCAGCAACCGAAGGTAGTGTTACGTCATTTACACTTAACGAGATGACTAAGATCGCTTAAGTACAGTTTCAGTAGTCTGTTACTAGAAAGCACACTGACAAGCTATCGAGTTCAATTTGAAAGCCCCGCTACACGTCAGCGGGGCTTTTTCATTTATGCGGATATCGTCAGCCGCCTTAGTTAGAGCTTCAAACGGGGTTGAATAAAATCGATAAACGCCGAGATACGTTTAGAGACCGATGACGACTTGTAGTAAACCGCATTCACTCGCTCTCGGTCTGTGTTGGCAAGTTTGTCTTGTTCCAGAATAGGGATTAGGCGACCCGCAGCCATATCTTCCTGCACCATAAACCCCGATAAACAAGCAATCCCATTTCCAGCTAAGACTAGTTGACGCACGGTTTCACCATTACTGGCTGTCACAGTAGGCGCGACATCACTTTGGTTTGGTAAAGGCCAATGGTTAAGCACTTTGTTACCCGCAAACCCCACAATTTGATGCGAACTCAAATCTTCAGGTTTGGTGGGCAGCCCACGCTTAGCGAGATAATCAGGTGACGCAACAATATGGAGTAAACTTTTTCCTAACGGGCGAGCGTGCAGTGTTGAATCGGACAACTTACCGATTCGAATCGCAACATCAGTTCTCTTTTCGAGAAGATCAACGAAGCCTTCGTTGGAAGTGAGTTCCAACTCAATGTCTGGGTAAGCCTCTTTGAATGACTGCACCAACGGCACTAGTTGGTGAAATACGAATGGACTGGCGGCATCGACTCTTAAACGACCTTTTGGCAACTCACCGCGCGACACGATTTCTTCTTCCGCGCTCTGAATCATCTGTAACCCTAGCCTGACTGAATCAACAAACTGCCGCCCTTCCTCCGTCAATTCCACACGTCTCGTTGTTCGGTTGAATATTGAGACACCGAGTTGCGACTCAACCTTACTCACCGAACGAGACACCTTGGCGACCTGCACATCCAGCGCCTCTGCCGCCGCAGAAAAACCACCAGCATCGACAACGGTGAGTACCATTTCTAAATCATCTGAACGGGTTAGCATGAGGCTCCTTCGCTATCTTCATTTTGGTTAATGTCATCTCGTTTGTGATCATCACAGATCAAATCATCTGTGTCCTTTCGCTCTCATCAGCTTAATCCAATGATCGGTTAACTCTTCAATTATTGCATATTTAACAAAGGTTATTTGTTAATAGCGTCATTTATCACAAATATATATTGCTAGATAATCCTCGCCATCAAACGAAGCGCTCCTATTGCAGTAACAAGCTGCCCCATTTTATCGCGCTCGGTATTTAACAAAGAACAGTAAGAGAGATGATTATGCCACTAGCATTACTTGCATTGACGCTCAGCGCCTTTGCCATCGGAACCACAGAATTTGTCATCGTAGGCTTGATTCCTACCATGGCGAGCGACTTGAATGTATCTCTGCCATCGGCAGGCCTATTAGTCAGTTTATACGCGCTTGGCGTTGCTATTGGCGCACCAGTCTTAACGGCATTAACCGGCAAATGGAATCGTAAAGCGGTGTTGCTCACCGTGATGGCATTGTTTGTCATTGGTAACTTATTGGCGTGGCAGGCGCCAGGCTATAACACGCTGATCGCCGCACGAATTTTGACTGGCCTTGCCCATGGTGTGTTCTTCTCGATTGGATCGACCATCGCGACAGGTTTGGTTTCAAAAGATAAAGCAGCCAGTGCCATTGCGATCATGTTTACGGGTTTAACGGTTGCATTGGTGACCGGCGTACCACTGGGCACTTACATCGGCCAAACCTTTGGCTGGCAAGCAACCTTCTTGATCGTGGCTCTGCTTGGTCTTATTGCTCTTATCGGTAGCGCTATCTTGGTTCCAAGCAACCTTAAGCAACCACCAGCGGCTAAGATTTCGGCACAACTAAAGGTTCTAACTCAACCACGCTTACTGTTGGTTTACGCTATCACAGCACTAGGTTATGGCGGCACATTCACAGCGTTTACGTTCCTTGCTCCAATACTGGAAAATGTATCAGGGTTTGATTCGAGCTCAATCAGCTTAATCATGTTGGTTTACGGTGTGTCAGTGGCGGTCGGTAACATCTGGGGCGGAAAAATGGCCGACAAGATGGGCCCAATTAAAGCACTGACCGTTATCTTCTCTGGTTTAGCCGCAGTACTGGTGGTATTCAACTTTACCGCAGTAAACCCTTACGCAGCTGTTGCTACCATTTTGGTTTGGGGTGCATTCGCATTCGGTAACGTTCCGGGGCTACAAGTGTATGTTGTGAAACTGGCTGAGAAATACACACCAGACGCCGTCGATGTCGCTTCTGGGTTGAACATTGCCGCCTTCAACGTCGGTATTGCATTGGGCTCATGGGGCGGTGGTTTGATTGTCGCGAAATCTGGATTAATGAACACCCCTTGGGTAGGTGCTGTGATCGTTCTGATCGCTCTTGTTCTGACTCGATTCAGTGGTGCGTTAGATAAGAAGCAAGCACAACAAGCTGTTCCATCTAGCATCTAGCATCTAGCATCTAGCATCTAGCAAGAATAGAAAAAACAAAGCCCGAACCTAGGTTCGGGCTTTATCAATTCAATCTGATTATTACTCGTTATCGATCGCTTTCAGCACTTTACATGGATTACCGACTGCAACCACATTGGCTGGGATGTCTTTGGTTACGACACTGCCCGCGCCAATCACACTGTTTTCGCCAATGGTGACACCGGGGCAGATAATTACACCACCGCCAAGCCAAACATTGTTGCCAACATTAATCGGTGTGCCAAACTCAACGCCTTCTTCTACACGGCCTTTCACATCGAGTGGGTGACCTGCAGTCAGGATTTGAACGTTCGGACCAAGCAGCACATTGTCGCCAATAGTCACTTCAGCCACATCCAAAATCACGCAGTTAAAGTTAGCGTAGAAGTTCTTGCCTAACTTGATGTTCGAGCCGTAGTCACAACGAAATGGAGGTTCTAAATGCGCATTTTCACAGCCCGGAATCAGCTCTTGCGTTGCTGCTTGCCATTCGGGTGTGTCAGGAATACTGTTATTGAGTTTTTGAAGCACCTTGCGACATTCGATACGAGCTGCATAAAGCTCTTTATCCCAGCCTGATAAGGTTCACCTGCTAGCATTTTTTGTTTTTCTGTTTTCACGTTACTTACCTGTTCTCACATCAATTAGCTATTTTCATATTACTTATCTAGCTTCACATTACTTAACTAATGGTGGTCAATTCATCGACCAAAAACGCAATATCGCACATCTAAATAACAGTGAATAAGGAGTGTTTGAGCTTGGTTTAAGAGATGCGCAGCTCGTCACTTTTTGTAGGTAAAATATGAAATTCGAACAGTGCTAATTTAGCTTCGCTATCGAATCACGTAACACCAAACTACCAGTGGTATTGATGGTGGTCGCTTGCTCTGTTTCACCGACAATTTGCAGGATCGCCTTTTGCGTCATTTGCTCTAATGGCACACTCACAGACGTTAAGCTTGGCGTTAAAAACGCCCCCACTTTGCTGTTATCAAAGCCGACGATCGAAACATCTTGAGGCAATGAGTACCCAAGTTCGGTTAACGCCTTAATCGCACCAATCGCCATATCATCGTTTTCAGACAAGATAGCAGTGAATGTGGTTCTGCTTTTTGCCAAAGCTTGAGCCGCGTGATAACCGCTCTCCATCGTCCAATCACCTTGAACAACGTTGGACTCATCCAATGCAACACCATGTTTAGTTAACACATCTTGATAGGCTTGGTAACGCAGCTCATCGGTCGAAGAACCGGCTTTACCACGAATCACTGCAATATCGGTATGACCCTGCTCGATGATGTGTTCAACCATCAAACAAGCGCTCTGATAATGGTCGGTGGTAATAGAATGATTGGGCTTCGACGGCATTTCTCGGTTGAGTACCAGAATCGGAGTGTCAGTGCTTTCGATGATCTGAGCTATCTCGCTTTCGGTTAAACATTGCGGATAGATGATGATGCCCGCGCACTTCATATCAAGCAGGAAATTGATCGCCTTTCTTTCGTCTTCAGCGCTGTGTTTGCCATCGGTGATCACCAATTGGTGATTCGACTTTTCGCTATAAGAAGCCGCGTGATACATCAAGGAAGAGAAGTAAGGGCCATTGAACAACTCATTGGTAATTACAAAGCCGATGAAATTGGTCTTCTTGGTCGCCAATTGCTGAGCCAACAAGTTCGGTCGATAACCTGTATCTTGAATCGCATCAAATACCTTTTTCACCACATCTGGGCGCACGATGTTCTTGCCATTTAAGACACGAGAAACGGTCGATTTAGATACGCCTGCGCGGTTTGCGACATCAAGCATGGTTACCATTCGCTTCTTTTCCTTTATAAAAAATTAGCCGACATAGGCCGACTAATTCATTGCAAAATGACAGCTCACAGTTCACATAACTGCGCTGGGGAATGCATTCTAAATAGTGGCACCGTTAGATGCAATCACACCTTTATACCACTCGAAAGACTTCTTGCGCTTGCGTTCTAGTGAGCCAGATTGATCGTTGTGCTTATCTACGTAAATGAATCCGTAGCGTTTTTTCATCTCGCCCGTGGTGAACGAAACTAAATCGATACAGCCCCAAGGGGTATAGCCCATCAAATCAACACCATCAATCGAAACGGCTTTTTTCATCTCTTTGATGTGGTCGCCAAGGTAAGCAATGCGGTAATCGTCATTAATGCTGCCATCTTCTTCAATGGTATCAACCGCGCCAAAACCGTTCTCAACGATGAACAATGGCACTTCATAACGTTCATACAGAGACGCTAAACAGTAACGCAAACCGGTTGGGTCAATTGGCCAGCCCCAATCGCTAGACTGGATAAACGGGTTATCGACCGAGTTTTCATGACCGCCGTCCATCGCTTCTTCAGTCGATTGGTGAGAAGAAGAATCCAAGGTATTAGACATGTAGTAGCTAAAGCCTAAGTAATCAGCCTTGCCTTCTTTTAGGATCTGCTCATCTTCGGGCTGCATCTCAATATTGAAGCCTTTGATTGCCCAGTCATGCTTAGCGTAATTTGGGTAATGACCACGCACCATTACATCCGAGAAGAAATAACGGTCACGCATCGCTTGCTGTGCCACCATGATGTCTTCTGGCTTTGAAGAACGAGGATAGAAAGGCACCATCGCACACATTGCGCCAATTTGAAGATTTGGATTGATCTCGTGACCTTTCTTAACCACCAACGCACTCGCAACAAACTGGTGGTGAACCGCTTGATACATGGCTTCTTGCGGCTTTTCACATTGCGGGAACTTCACGCCAGAGCACAACCAACCGAAGATGTCTGCCGAGGTGTTCATCTGGTTGTTGATCTCGTTAAACGTCATCCAGTATTTCACTTTGTGCTGGTAACGCTCCATCACCGTAGTTGAGTACTTAACGAAGAAGTCGATCACTTTACGGTTCATCCAGCCACCATATTCGTTAGCTAGATGGTAAGGCATTTCAAAGTGGCTCAGTGTTACCACAGGCTGAATGTCGTATTTCAACAGCTCGTCAAACAGATCATCGTAAAACGCTAATCCCGCTTCACACGGTTCAGCTTCATCGCCATTTGGGAAGATACGCGTCCACGCGATACTGGTACGGAAGCACTTAAAGCCCATCTCAGCAAATAACTTAATGTCTTCTTTGTATCGATGGTAGAAATCAACAGCAACTTGGTTTGGGTAGTTTTCGCCATCAATCACGCCATCGGTGATTCGACGTTGTACACCATGAGCGCCCGCTGTTAATACATCAACAACACTGACACCTTTACCATTCGCATCCCAGCCGCCTTCTAGTTGATGCGCTGCTACTGCACCGCCCCATAAAAAATCGTTCGGAAATTCGTTGTTCATACCATTACTCGCTACAAGTTATTCGTGAAAAAGATCAGGATTAGAGAGCTCATTGCAACTCTGAAACCGATTTCAATAAAACCAAAGATACAGATTGAAACCGGTTTCAGCAACAGTTAAAAGATCTTTTTTGATCGATCTAAAGACTAATCAACGGTCAGCATTACGATCAATGCTGTTCAAAATACTGATCATGCAGTGATTTGCCAGATTGGTCTTGAGTGCCAGGGTAGAACTGAACGAGTGTCTGATCGGCTAGTGTGAGGTGAATCCAACCCTCTTTGACTTTCAGCCAATTGGTACCGTTGGTCTCATAGACGGCAGGAAACTTGCCCCAGCCTGACTCTGATACCTGCAGCTCTTTAAAGCGGTTAATCGGGGTTAGCTTATTGCTGTCGAAGTTTGCGTCGGCATAGACAGATAAAGGCTCGATGGCATCATTTGGCTTGAACGTATAACAGCTCACAGAGGCTGAAGTGCGATCAAACCACTGGTAAGGTTGTGCGCCGATTAAATCGTAGACCGTGCAATCATTGAATTGAATAGCCCACTCTTGGTGAGCTTTAAAACCAAGGTAACCAATGGGTTGTGATGGTTCAGGTTTCGCGTCCGTCTCCTGCTCATGTACTTGTTCTGAGGTAGCACATCCCATCAGCCCAAGACTAAAAAGGAAAGTCACAGCATGCTTCATCATTGTAATACCTCAGTTCCGTTGGTGAGTTAAAAGCTATTCAAGCTCCCTCCATTAAACGGTAAGTTCCAAGCGATTACCATCTGGATCGAGTATACAGCTCTCATAATAGCCATCGCCTGTTTTTCTTGGGCCATCTAAGCGCTCATAGCCGTCTTCGAACAAGCGTTGAGTGAGTGCATCGACCGCTTGTTCCGACCCGAGTGAAATCGCCATATGAATGAAGCCTGTGAACTGGTCATAGATGTCGTCTTTCGATTCAGGGACAGAGTCCATTTCCATAATCTCTAAACGACTTCCCGTATCAAACGAGAGGAAGTATGAAGAAAACCCTTTGGTTGGGTTGTGATATTTTGAGTTCAATGTCGCGCCGAAATAATCTTCATAAAATCGCTTCAGTACTTCGAGTTGTTTGGTCCAAATTGCGATGTGTTCAATCTTCATTTTGTTTGCCTAAGTTTGATGTCTAACGCTAGATTACTCATCAAATAAGGAACAATAAACAGAACGAAATTGTTCCTGATTAACGGGCTCGATTTTATGTCCATAACTGCACAGTATTGGCATCTATGTTTGTGTAATAGTTATCTTTCCTCCATAGTCAGGTTTTACACAATCTGAGATTCAAACTGTGAGCTTTTTAAAACTGATACTACTTGCGGCTATATGGGGAGGCTCGTTTCTTTTCATGAGAATGGCCGCCAATCCATTAGGGCCCGCAGTCTTAATTGAAGCGCGAGTTCTGTTTGCAGCACTTACTCTGCTTTTAGTTTCTTTCTATTTAAAAAAGAAGCTCTCTTTTCATGATCACGCAAAACACTTCTTCATTCTCGGCCTGTTTAACACCACACTTCCTTTTTTGCTTTTCGCTTATGCCGCGCAGACACTTAACGCCTCGACACTCGCCATCTTGAACTCTACCGCGCCAATATGGGCGGCAATCATTGGTGCAATATGGACCAAAACAGCACTCGAGGCGAAAGTTCTATTGGGACTTGGGATTGGGGTAACAGGAGTTGGCGTGTTAGTCGGTTGGGATGCGATGAACATTGGCCGTGAGGCTATGCTTCCTATCTTTGCAGCAGTGATGGCGGCCTTTAGCTACGGAATAGCGTCAAACTATACCAAACAAGCCCCTAAAGTTGAGGCATTCAACAATGCTCATGGCAGCATGTGGGCTGCGGTATTGCTGGTTTTGCCGTTTGTATTCTTTATTCCGATGAGAGAAACACCCGACGTTACGATCACTACATCGGTTGTCTTATTAGGCGCGGTATGTACTGGGTTAGCGTATCTACTTTACTTCAATCTCGTCTCTGAACTCGGCGCACCTTCAGCCCTGTCCGTGACCTTCATCATTCCGGTATTTGGTATTCTATGGGGTAACTTATTCTTAGATGAAGCAATTGGCATCAATACGATTGTTGGTTCAATTCTGGTTATCACCGGCACCATGTTGGTGACAGGAATGACGCCTTCTAAGATGATAGAGAGCGCCAAACAGAAACGAGCAGCAAGAGCGGCTCGTTAATCAGCCATATATTGCTGAATCTTGTTTCTCAGCCACTGATGAGCAGGGTTCAAATCGGTTCTTTTATGCCAAATCATGTATTGCTGCATAGGTAAGATTTCAAACGGCTGATCAAGGACTTGAAGCTGGAAGGATTCGGAAAATTGATTGGCAAAATCACGCGATGTACTGCCGACACAATCTGAGCCCGATACCAGCACACACATGGTCATCAGCGAGTCACACTCGGCACTCACTTTTCTCTGTTTCAGTGGCGACTTGGTAAAATAATCTGCCGTGTATAAACGGGTTCGACGCATTCTAAAAGTAACATGCTTTTCGTTGTAATATTGCTCTTGCGTCACAGAGCCATTGATTCTCGGATGCCCCTTTCGAGCTATCAGCACCAACTCATCTTCAATCATCGGCTGCTTCATGTAGCCGTTAACTTGCGGGTAATGGATATCAATCGCTAAATCAGCTTGTTGCATGCTCAAGCCTTGCAATAATTCTTCTTCGTTGTTCGGCACCATATTGAATTCAATCGAGATATTGCCCAACGTCTCATCTTGCTCGACGAGAGGTTGAAGCTTGGTTAATCCAATCTCATTCACCAGGATACGAAACACATGATGCTGCTGATTATCAAATGTCTTTAAAGTGCTTACTGCGCTGCTTATCCCTTCTAGAGCAGGCTCTACTCGGTCTGCCAATTGCACCGCAGCGTTAGTCGGAATAATCCCACGCCCTTCACGAATAAACAGGTCGGTATCAAGCTGAGATTGCAATCGCTTCAATGCCCCGCTAACCCCAGGCTGAGTCATACCAAGCGATTCTGATGCAAGCGTGATCGACTTTAATCGATACACTTCTAAGAACACGCTCAATAGATTTAAATCCAACTTTTCCACGTCGCTCACCGTTACTCTCCCTGTCAATGTGGTCTTAATCAATCATAGGTCAGGATTCGCCTTCGTTCCCCAACCATTGCATGACTCAATACATAGCCAATCGTGATGTATTAAATAAAGCTTACTTTATTTTTTGCTATATGTCTTATTCCTATAATCGCCTCAACGAAACAAAATTCTGAAATGAAGAGGCTCTTATGACAACTTCTCGCACGTTCAAAAATGCATCACTGTTCCTGGCTATCTCGCTCGCATTCCCGGCAATTGCAGCTAACCATGACCACGCACACTTCAGCGAAATTGGCGACCAAGGTGGCAAAAGCGCAACCGAGATGACGACCAAAGCAAACCAAGAGTTCGCAAAAACACTTAACTTTGCCGACACTCGCGCTTTCGACAATAACAACAAAGGTCTAATTGCTAGCTTTGATCAAGAGACGGGCGACATCATTCGCAATAGCTTTAACTTTATCGACCCAAGTGTGACGAATGCAGACCAAGCACCAGATTCAGTAAACCCTTCACTGTGGCGCCAAGCGGTATTGAACCAAGCAGCAGAAGGCTTATATGAAGTTGTTCCGGGTAAAGTTTACCAAGTTCGAGGTGCTGACTTAGCGTCTATCTCTTTCATTCGTAGTGACAACGGTTGGATCGCTTACGACGTTCTTCTTACCAAAGAAGCGGCCGCTAAATCACTCAAATTCTTCAAGAGCAATGTGCCTGATGGCGGCGAACTTCCCGTCGTTGCTATGATTTACTCTCACTCGCACGCTGATCACTTTGGTGGCGCAAGAGCAATCAAAGACGCATACCCAGATGTAAAAGTGTACGGTTCGAAAAACATTACTAAAGAGATCGTCGACGAAAACGTATTGGCGGGTAACGCAATGTCTCGTCGTACCGCTTATCAGTATGGTGCAACCCTGAACCGACACGAGCACGGTATTGTTGATGCTGCACTGTCGAAAGGCCTATCAACCGGTAGCATTACTTACGTACTGCCAGACTACGAGCTGAACCATAACGAAGAGATTGAAACTCTGGTTATTGACGGCCTAGAAATGCAATTCATGGATGCTTCAGGTACCGAAGCGGCCTCTGAAATGGTGACGTATATTCCAAGCATGAAAGCACTTTGGACTGGCGAACTGACCTACCAAGGCATGCACAACCTGTACACGCTGCGTGGCGCTAAAGTACGTGACGGCTTGAAATGGTCTAAGAAGATCAACGAGATGTTAGTCACTTGGGGTGAAGATACTGAGGTGCTGTTTGCGTCTCACTCATCGCCAATCTGGGGCGAACAAGAGATCTCTGATTACCTAAAAATGCAGCGTGACGCTTACGGTTTTACTCATAACCAAACGCTTCGCTTAGCCAATAACGGTGTGGTTCTACAAGACATCGGGGACGAGATTTACAAGGTCATGCCAGACAGCATCCAACAGTCTTGGCACACCAACGGTTACCACGGTACTTACTCTCACAACGCCCGCGCGGTGTACAACATGTATCTTGGTTACTTCGACATGAACCCAGCTAACCTAAATCCACTACCAATCAAGCCAGAGTCAGTGAAGTTTGTTGAGTACATGGGCGGCAGCGATGCTGTGATTGAAAAAGCGCAGCAAGATTTCCAAGAAGGTGAATACCGCTTCGTTGCAACAGCACTGAATAAGGTGATTCAAGCTGAGCCAGAGAACAAAGTTGCACGTGGCTTATTGGCAGATACATACGAGCAGTTGGGTTATCAATCAGAAGGTGCAGGTTGGAGAAACATCTACCTAACCGGCGCTCAAGAGCTTCGTATTGGCACACAACCGGGCGCACCGAAAACTGCATCTCCGGATGTGTTAGCGAACATGACGATTGAAAACCTACTCGATTACTTAGCCGTAAAAGTGGATTCGCTAAAAGCACAAGAAACACCATTTACATTGAATATTCAGTTGCCTGATGTAAAAGAGTTCTACTACGTTGAGATGTCTAACGGCAACCTGAACAACATCCAAGTATCAGAGCTGCAAGATGCGGATACGACACTGATCATCAATAAGTCTGACGTGTCTGACATCGTGCTTAAGAAAACAAGCCTTGGAAAACTGTTAGAAGACGGACAAGCAGGCGTGAAAGGTGATAAGACATCACTTAACAAACTGCTGTCTTCATTGACAGAAGCTGACACCTCTTTTGAGATTGTACCGCGTCCAAAAAAAGGCGAAGAAGTTGATGCAGAGCTATACCAAGATTCAGCGGTACACGCTCATTAAACGCCGGATACACTAAATAAAAACAACAGCAGTTAGCTAGAAAAACGTTCTATAAAGAACATAAAAACAAGCCCCTCCCTTTTGGTTGGGGCTTTCTTATTTGTTCTCAATATATGCTTCTGAATCGCTATTGAGTTTGCCCGTTTACGTCGCAATCCCAATAAGAAGGTGAACCATAATATTGAACAAAGTAATCGATAAATACGCGCACCTTTGGTGCAAGTAACTGAGCACTCGGGTATACCGCCCAGATAGCCGCCTCATCCTTTAAAGGGTAATCCGGCAACACCTCAACCAGCGAACCTTCCGCGAGCTGCTTGTATGCTATCCAACTCGCGCACATGGCAATGCCCAAGCCATCGACACATACATCCCTTACCGCTTCACCGTGATCGACGCGGATAGCACCTAGGCTCTCTTCGAGTTTTCCGATATGAATACTGGCTACCGGAGGTGACAACCCAAGCTCTTGTCCTGCTTGACCTATATTGTGCGTAGACGCGAGTCGCACAAACAATTTTAGATGTTCAATGTTCATCAATAATGGCTAGCCTGCGCTGAGTACACGCTGCTTATTGGCCGCAGCGGCACGGGGAATAATGTGAGTTTTAATATAGGCATTAAGCTTAAACCATGCAAAAGCGCCCGCTAAAACATTGGCGACTGTCGCAGCAATAACCGCATTGACCGTGTCTCCGGTTATCGAGCCGATCCATAAAGCGGGAATGTAGAAAACAAACAAGCGTAGGAAAGAGACATTCAAAGCTTTACGCGGCACACCCAAGGCATTAAAGACCGACGCAACCAACATGCAAAGCCCAAGCGGCCCATAGCTGAACGGTATAAATAACAAGGTCACTTCAAACCAGCTGCGTATGCTTTGTTCTTCCGAGATAACAGGAATAATCCAGCCACTAAACAGCGCCAACAATGTTGCCATCACGGTGTGGAAAACCAATAAGAACTTCGCTGTTGTATTCAATAGCTCAGGGATTTTGCATCGCTGCTGCGCCCCTAGGTAACGACCAATCATAGGCGGGATAGACATCGTCAGAGCAAGAGAAAACACCAGCATAAAACTTTCAACACGGGCGAGTAAGCTCCAAAAAGCCATCTCATCGGTTCCGATTCTCGCAATCAATAACATTGAGAAGAACGCGCTGACCGCAGGTAATATCTGATTCGCAGTGGTTGGCATTACCGTCTTGAATAACTCAAAACTGTAGCCTTTGATTTGCTTACGGCACGCGCCATTGAAGCCAAACCAACCTTTGCCACGAGACTTGATTAGCATGTAGATTGCGCCGAAAGCGTAGCCAATGCTCGATGCGATCGCCGCCCCTGCAATACCCATGTCCAATCCAAAGATCAGAATAGGGTCGAGAATCAGGTTAATCACGCTGGCAGCCAAGAACATGCTGCCGGTTGTTTTGGTATCGCCATTGGCTCGATAAACGCAGGTGGCCAGATAAAGCACCGCCACCATCAATGCACTGAATAGCCACAACGGCCAGTACACATTAAAAATCAACAGCATGGATTGGTATTGAGCGTCAGAGACATCATTCACAAACGACGCAAAAACAGCATCGCTAAAAACAATCAGGCCTATGCAGATCAAAGCAATCACCAAGACACCGAACCCGACAGATAGTGAGGCAATTGAGGTGGATTTACGTTGTTCTTTTGCCCCTACCGCTTGAGAAATAATGGACGTTGCCGCGACACCGATTCCCACTTGAACACCGGTAAACGCCGCTTGGAATGGCAAGGTGATACCGTGAACCGCCAACTCATTCATCCCTAGCTGACCAATAAAGATCGAATCGACCAATTGCACCATCATGATCGCAAACACACCCAGCGTCAGTGGCAGCGTTTTCTCAATGATGGTTTTCAAAGTCGCGGATCTCATCTGCATAAGTCGGTTCACTCTTGTCTGTACCTTGGGGCTAATTACCTAGTTGAGCAGTATACGAAGCTAAATGAAAAGGATAAGAGCGCCAAACAAGGAATGAGTTTTTAGATTTCGTTGACAATCGAATTAGCAAGATACCTTCAACGTTAAAGTATCCATCTAAGACACTGAATAAATTGAAATTATCAAACGCGCCAACACTCTTAATAATTCGTTAATAGTGTTTCGTTTAATGGTTAATTGTTGGTTCGAACATTCCTCGCTAGCCTGAATTTAGGTCGCATTCACACTGAATAGGCTGAAATGAAATCTCTCAGAAGGAATATGGAAATGGTATATCAAGGTTATACAACGTTTAAAGCTCAAGCCGAGGATGGAATTCTTACCGTCACTTTTGACTTCGGTACTGTGAATGTTCAAGGGCAAGAGACTTTGATGCTGACGAAGCCGAAGCACTCAAAGCGGAAGCTTATTGGTTGTATCAAGCTACGAGCAAAACCCCTGCGGTTAAGCGCTTCCAAATTGCCGATGAGCAAGGCCTAGAGCACGATATGGAAAACCAACGTAACTGGGAAACTCTGGTTATGAACGTTCAAGACATCAAATAACTCGGTCACTTCTCTTAATTTGGGTCAGTCACAAACTGACCCATTGTCTTACTTAATCGTTAAACGCCAACGGTTAACCACCAAGTGTTAAAATGGTCATTATTTGCCCCATAGACTCACATTTGAGTCTTCAGCTTGTGAGCCAAATGCAACTATGTGTCATTAATCTTTGTTATAACGTTGTTCAAACTATTTTTTGAAGGACGGAATATGCAAAAAATAATTCTGATCACAGGTGCCACGGATGGCATTGGTTTAGAGACCGCAAAAGCACTAACGCAGCAAGGGCACCATGTTCTAATTCATGGCCGCAACCCAGCTAAGGTCAATAAAGTCGTGACCGCTCTGTCTCGCCTGTCTAAGAATGCAATCATCGAAAGCTACATCGCAGACCTATCGACGCTCTCTGAAGTTGAGGCGCTCGCAACCCAAATCAAAAGCGATCACAAACGACTCGATATACTCATTAACAACGCAGGTGTGTATAAGGTGTCGGACATCACCACTCCAGACAATCTTGATGTGCGTTTTGTCGTAAACACCATTGCGCCGTATCTACTGACACAAAAGCTGCTTCCTCTTTTTGATGCGACAGGTCGTATCGTCAACCTATCTTCAGCAGCCCAAGCACCCGTAGATCTAGATGCATTAATCAGTCCGAATGCGGGCGAACTTGATGGTCCGGTTTACGCGCAAAGTAAGCTGGCGCTAACGATGTGGTCCATCGAATTAGCCAATACTCTTTTAGACAAAGGCACCGCAATTATCCCTGTAAACCCAGCCTCTTTCCTTGGCAGTAAACTGGTGAAAGATGCTTATGGCGTTGATGGAAACGATCTGGCGATTGGTGCCGATATTCTTTGTCGTGCTGCGCTCAGTGATGAGTTTTCCAACGCTTCTGGTCAATATTTTGATAATGATTCTGGGTTGTTCAAAGACCCGCACGCCGACGCATTAGACAACACCAAGAACCACAAGCTGGTGACAGTGCTTGATCAATTACTCGAAGAAAAGCTGTGCGTTGCGCACTGATCATTAATTAATAAAAATACCACTAACACTCCCCCCCACCACCACACACACAATCCAAGCCGCAGTTCTATCCATACAGACAAAGAACTGCGCGCTCTTTCGATTATTAAAATTTCTTTAATACTGATTCCCCGCTTTGCCCAATTATCACCCAAGATGCAGATTGCTAAACTTGCCCTCGTCGAAACAACACAGGCTACGGCCGAGGAGCATTTATGCGTTTTGAAGGTAAAGTTTATCGTCCTTGGATGGAAGCAGAGAGCGTACTCATCCAGACAACATTGGGGTGCAGTAATAACCAATGTACCTTCTGCACGATGTTTGATGATAAGCGTTTCAAATTAAGAGACATCAAAGACATCTTTGAAGATATTGATGCAGCGAGAAAGATCTACCCGCATGTAGAGTCTATCTTTTTAGTCGATGGTAACGTGATGGCGATTAGAACCGAGATGCTGATTTCGATTCTGGATTACATCAAGATCACCTTCCCTGAGATCAAGAACATTTCTCTGTATTCAGGGTTTAATGACTTCCGTCGTAAGAGCTTGTCTGAATTAAAAGAGATTAAGTCGGCAGGTTTAAGCATGGCTTATTCAGGCTTGGAGTCCGGTGACCCAATTGTGCTTGAACGCATTCAAAAGCGCATGACGCGTGAGCATGCAATTGAAGGTATGAACCTAGCCCGTGAAGCAGACATCAAGGTACTGGCTTCTTTCATCTTTGGCCTTGGCGGCAAAGAACGTTCTGTCGAGCATGCGATTAATACCACCAGCTTGCTGAACATCATGCAGCCAGATGCAATTGCACCGATGGCTTTAGCGGTTCAACCGGGGTCGGTGTTGGAAAAAGAAGTAAATCGTGGCGAGTTTGTTTTACCAACACCATCGCAGATCCTGGAAGAAGAAAAATACTTACTCGAAAACCTAGAAGATTTCGATTGCTACTACTGGGGCGACCACGGCAATAACATCTCACCAATGCGTGGCATGTTGCCTCAGGCTCGTAAGCCGTTTCTTGATAAGATCAATCAAGACATCGCTCACAACCCAATCACTAAGCAAAACGTCATTAAAACCTTTGCTTGGTAACGAGTAACCTCTACATCGTTTGAAGCAGCCACAAAAAGGGCCAGTGTCAGCTGGCCCTTTCATTTTCTAGCTATGTATCTCTCTATCGAACTATCTGGAGCCGACCGCTCGGACTAATTCTGCGATTCCATCCCAATCACCCTTGTCCATTTTGTCTGTCGGTACCATCCAAGTTCCACCGCAGGCAACGACTGATTTCAGTGCTAAGTAAGACTCAACGTTCGCTGGGCTTACACCGCCTGTAGGCATAAAGTTAACCGGGTAAACAGCCGTCAACGCTTTCAACATTGCGACACCGCCAGATGGCTCTGCTGGGAAGAACTTTAGTGTCTTAAGCCCCATTTCCATTGCTTGTTCAACCAAGCTTGGGTTACTCACTCCAGGAACAATCGTAACCCCTCTTTGCTGACAGTATTTGACTGTGGTTGGATTCAAACCTGGGCTGACAATGAAATCAACACCCGCATTAATGGCAGTATCCACCTGCTCTGTAGTCAGCACAGTACCTGCGCCAATCAGTAACTCAGGGTAGGCTTCACGCATCAAACGAATCGACTCTGCTGCCGCTTCTGTACGAAATGTCACTTCAGCACAAGGCAAACCATTCTCAACCAATACTTTCGCAAGCGGCACAGCCTGAGCAACGTCATTAATGGCGATCACCGGAACGATGCGAATATCCCTGAGTCGCTGTTCAATTGTTTTCATTGTTCATTTCTCTCATTATCAAACAGACAAATTAAGCCAAGTCGCTGCCGTTGCTTGCGATCACTTTTTTGTACCAGTGGAATGACTTTTTAGGAATACGATTTAACGTACCATTGCCTAGGTTGTCTCTGTCCACGTAGATAAACCCATAGCGCTTGCTCATCTCTCCGGTCGACGCCGCAACAAGATCGATACAACCCCAAGGTGTGTAACCCATCAATGGTACACCGTCTTCCATTGCTTCATGCATCGCAACAATGTGCTGACGAAGGTAATCAATGCGGTAATCATCGTTCACTTCTCCATTGTCATCCAAGGTATCACGAGCACCTAAGCCATTTTCTACCAAGAAAAGTGGTTTCTGGTAACGGTCATAGAGTGTGTTCATCGTAATTCGAAGACCTGTAGGGTCAATGACCCAGCCCCAATCACTTGCTGGAAGATGAGGGTTTTTGATGGACTTAACGACGTTCGCTGCACTCGTATTTCCTGCATTCATATCAGCGGAAGCACAGCG
The DNA here is from genome assembly GCF_041470505.1 of Vibrio sp. 10N.261.55.C5. Lineage (NCBI taxonomy): Bacteria > Pseudomonadati > Pseudomonadota > Gammaproteobacteria > Vibrionales > Vibrionaceae > Vibrio > Vibrio sp. 10N.261.55.C5. The sequence goes on along the minus strand of NZ_JBFRMS010000050.1, from coordinate 9,825 downwards.
TGAAGCGTAATAACTGAAAGAAATGAAATCGACGGTATTCTTTAGAATCTCGAAATCTTCATCTTGTGTTTCAAGCACCACACCTTTGTTATCAAACACTTTTTGAGCATAAGATGGGTAGTAACCACGCGATTGAACATCGATAAAGAACAGGTTCTCGCGGTCTTTTTCCATAGCCATCAGCACATCTTCTGGCTTACATGAATATGGATAGAAGTTACCGCCCGCCAGCATACAACCCACTTGGTTTTGCTCATCAACTTCATGGGCAATCTTGGTTACCAAAGCGCTTGCTACTAGCTCATGGTGAGCTGCTTGGTACTTCACTTGATCGTGATTTTCGCCTTCCTGAAACATCAATCCAGCACCAGAAAACGGGCTCGCTAGTAAAATATTGATTTCGTTGAAAGTTAACCAGTATTTCACCAAGCCTTTGTAGTTTTCGAAACAGGTTCTCGCGTAACGGCTAAAGAACTCAATCATCTTACGATTACGCCACGAACCATACTCGTTGACCAAGTGCATAGGCACATCGAAATGGCACAAGGTAACGAGCGGCTCAATACCGTATTTCTTACACTCTTCAAAAACATCACGGTAAAAATCTAAGCCAGCTTGGTTCGGCTCTAGCTCGTCACCTTTTGGAAAGATTCGGCTCCAAGCGATGGATACGCGGAAGACTTTAAATCCCATCTCTGCCAGCAAGGCGATGTCTTCTTTGTAACGGTGATAAAAGTCTATCGCGTTATGGCTTGGGTAGAACTCGTCTTCGCTGAGCGTCACCTTATCAACCTGACCAAGCTTAATTGGCATGCGGTTCTCACCATAAGGGATCATATCTACGGTTGTTAGGCCTTTACCACCCGCTAAGTGAGCGCCTTCAGACTGGTTTGCAGCAATAGCACCGCCCCATAAGAAATCTTCGGGAAATTGAATGTTTGACATCGAATACCTCGGAAACAATAAAAGTCACCTTACGCTGAAGTAAGGTGACTGAATAAATTAATCAATTCTAATTAAGACGCGGACACTACTGTCGGCTTGTCTTCTGCCTTACCAGCTTCTTTGTTTGCTGACTCTGAAGTTGCTTTCTCATCGGCATCATCTTCTGGAACATCTTCAAAGCCTAAAACTAGGGTTAGAACAAATGACAGAACAATAGACAATGCGATCAGACCGAACACCCAAACGATACTCATTGGGTCATTCACATCGAAGAACTGAACACTCGTAAACAAGCTTGGTGCTGCCATCGAGTGACTCGCAAGGCCACCCATGCCCGCTAATGCACCTACGATAAAACCAGTAATCATTGTTGCGATAAGTGGACGTTTCAGACGAACAAGCACGCCGTACAATGCAGGCTCAGAGATACCGGCGAAGATAGCTGAAGCACCTGCGGCTAATGATGTCTGCTTTAGTGCGCTGTTTTTGGTTTTGTAAGCAACAGCCAGACACGCACCACCCATACCGAGGTTGGCACCGATTTCTGAAGGCATAACCATACCTTCACGACCCGTCTCAGCAATGGTTTGAATAATCGTTGGAGTAAATACACGGTGCATACCAGTAAGAACAAGTAGAGGCCACAGTGCGCCCATGATAGCAACCGACAACCAACCTAATGTGTCATGAATTGTGTAAACAAGCGCTGAAAGTGCAGTACCAACCCAAATACCAAATGGACCGATAAGTACGATAGCAACCGGAGCTGCAATCAATACGATAAGCATAGGTTTCAGGAAGTTTTTAGTCACAGCAGGGGTAATGCTATCTACCCAACGTTCTATGTAAGAAAGAGCCCAAGTCATCACAAGTACAGGAATAACCGTGTAGGTGTATTTCACTGACGTGATTGGGATACCGAAGAAATCAACGTGCTTGCCTTCTGCTGCTTGCGCCATCAATTCCATAAAGTTCGGGTGGATTAAGACACCGGCAATCGCAATGGAAAGAGACATATTGGTCTTGAATTTGATCGATGCGGAAGCGGCAACCATAACCGGTAGGAAGAAGAAGGCGCCATCGCCAATCGCTTTCAAAATAATCAAGGTAGGTGCATTTGGCTCAACCCAGCCCAGCATCTCAAGTACCATGGCGAGCAGTTTGACCATTGAAGCGCCAATGATTGCTGGGATAAGAGGCGACATGGTACCAACCAGTGCGTCCAACATTTTCGCACCAATTGACTTAGCCGTTAGCTTCTCTTTTTTAGCAGGAACCTCTGACTCAGATACAGTGGATAGCTCACAAAGCGCCATCACTTCTTTGTATGCATACGATACCTCGTTACCAATGATAACTTGTACTTTGTCTCCATTATCAACAACACCCATCACACCTTTCAGTGCTTTTAGCTTGTTAATATCGACGCCATCTTGGCTGTGTAAAACGAATCGTAGTCGAGTCATACAGTGTGTTAGGGCAGCCACATTTGTCTTGCCCCCAAGATGCTCAACAACAGATTTCGCAATTGCGCGGTAATCGTTGGCCATTTTATCCCCCAAAGATCTCTTTCCAGTGATTTTTAAACGCGAATATAGTGAGATGTGACTAATTTTCCGTCAGTAGGATGCAAAAACAATCACAATTGTTGTGAATTGTTGTTTTGTGTTCTTCATCACACTTCCTTAAGTTACCGGTAACATGTTACCGGTAACGCTTATAAGATAAAGCCATATTTACAAGCGATGTTCAAAATTGAGATCACGCGCAAATTTGTTAAGAGGATTGAGTTATGGCTGGTAGTAGTGTCATCGTCATGGGTGTCAGTGCTTGTGGGAAAAGCACGATAGGCGAGCAGTTGGCAAAAAAACTTGGGCGTAAGTTCATTGATGGTGACGACCTTCATCCTCGAGCAAACATTCAAAAAATGGCGTCAGGCCAACCTCTTAATGATGATGATCGCATTCCATGGCTGGAACGCGTTCGTGATGCAGCGTACAGCCTAGAAAGTAAAAATGAGCACGGCATTATTGTGTGTTCTGCGTTGAAGAAGAAGTACCGCGACCAAATTCGCGAAGGGAACAAAAACCTCACCTTTCTCTTTTTAGATGGCAACATTGACCTGATCTTGCATCGAATGCGTCAGCGCCAAGGCCACTTCATGAAAGAGAACATGATTAAAAGCCAGTTCGAAACATTAGAAAGACCCGATCACGAGCCAGATACGGTTGTCATCAGCATTGATGGCGATATTGATGACGTTGTGGACTGTGCTGCGATTGTGCTTTCAATGACTGATGAGGCAGAAACAGCATGACCCTTCCAACCATCCAAGCGGTGACTCAACGATTAATTGAACGAAGCAAAGAGACTCATGAAGCGTTTCTAAACCGAACCCAACACCAAGCCTCTGCTGGCAAAGGTGGTAAAGGGCTTTCTTGCGGCAACTTGGCTCATGCTGTCGCAGCTTCTTGCTCCGATGAGAAACGCTCGATTCTTGATCTCACTAAATCCAATGTGGCGTTAATCAGCTCTTACAACGATATGTTAAGCGCTCACCAGCCGTATCAACACTATCCAGATCAGATCAAAAAGGCGTTAGCTAAGTTCGGCCACACCTCTCAAGTAGCAGGCTGTGTTCCTGCGATGTGCGACGGGGTAACTCAAGGCCAACCAGGCATGGATATGTCTTTGTTTTCAAGGGACTTGATTGCTCAATCGACCGCTCTTTCACTGAGTCACAACGTGTTTGATTCAACCCTATTGCTTGGCATTTGCGACAAGATAGCTCCAGGACAACTGATGGGCGCGCTCTCTTTTGCGCATCTACCAACGGCCTTTGTTCCGGCAGGCTTGATGGCAACGGGCATCAGCAATGATGAGAAAGTACACATTCGCCAAGAGTACGCGGCTGGCAAGGTAGGAAAAAGTGCCTTGCTGGACATGGAGTGCAACGCTTATCACTCAGCGGGCACCTGCACTTTTTACGGCACAGCCAATACCAATCAGCTGGTATTTGAAGCGATGGGGCTGACGCTTCCGGGCTCAGCGTTTGTTCACCCTGACTCTGAATTGCGCGCATCACTCACTCAGCATGCCGCCATTGAAATTGCTTCAATGACACCACAAGCCGCAAACTTCCGCCCGCTTTCTGAAGTCTTTACCGCTAAAAGCTTAATCAATGGCATTGTTGCCCTACTCGCATCAGGTGGCAGCACTAACCACAGCATTCACATGGTCGCAGTAGCACGCGCAGCAGGATTTATTCTGACTTGGCAAGACATCAGCGATCTATCCGATGTAGTGCCTTTACTTGCTCGAGTTTATCCCAACGGTCCAGCAGATATGAATGCGTTCCAAACGGCAGGCGGAGTTCCCGCTCTGCTACGCCGTTTAGATCAAGCCAACTTACTGCACCGAGATGTCACACCTACCTTTGGCTCGTTTGAAGATCAAATGAGTATTCCAGAGCTTGAAAATGGAAAGCTAACGTGGAAAAAGTGCAAACAGTCGGCAGATGCAGAGGTAATTGCAGGCCAAGAACAGGTATTCCAAAGCACAGGCGGAACGCGAGTCCTTTCAGGGAACCTTGGCAACGCAGTGATTAAAGTGTCAGCGGTTGCAGAAGAGCAACGTGTAATAGAAGCACCTGCGGCAGTTTTTGATTGCCAACATAAGGTAGAAGCTGCGTATCAACGAGGTGAGCTCAACAAAGATTGCATTGTTGTGGTGATAAATAATGGACCAGCTGCGAACGGTATGCCTGAACTGCATAAGCTCATGCCGATTCTAGGTAATGTTCAGAAACAAGGGTTTAAAGTGGCTCTGGTTACTGATGGGCGCCTTTCTGGAGCCTCAGGAAAGATCCCATCCGCGATTCATGTCTCACCAGAGGCTATTCGAGGAGGAACTATTGGGCTTGTTCGCGAAGGCGATATCCTGCGCTTAGATTGCGCGAGTGGCGAACTCAATAACCTCAACGACATGCAATCTCGCCAAGCGAAGGTATTTGAGGCAGACGCCAACCAGCAAACCATGGGGCGCAACCTATTTAGCGTGATGCGCCAAAGCGTTTCGAGTGCAGAACAAGGGGCGAGTTTTATCGTCTAGCTGTGTCACTACTTAAATGTAAAAGCAAAAGGGGCATCATTTCGATGCCCCTTTCAGTTTCCACGATACTTGGTTAAACGCTTTCGCCATCAGTGATGCGATAGCCCATATCCACTACCGTTTCCGTAACTGGCTCACCTTTCAATCGGGCAAGCAGTAGCTCGGCACTTTTCTTACCTATTTCATAACGTGGCGTATCCACGCTAGTCAGTTTTGGGCGTATGGTTTGACCAATATCTAACGCGTTATAGCCCACCACAGATAGCTGTTGCGGCACTTGGATTCCACGTTGCTGGGCAATGAGCAAGGTACCTATCGCGATGTCATCATTGGTGCAGAACACGCCATCTAGATCTGGGTAATCCGCAAGAGCGCGATCAAGCAGATCTTCAGCCAAAGAGAAGTTAGAGTGCTGTTCAGTCAACACGTGTTTAGGCTCTAATCCAGCCTCATACATCGCTTTGTCATAGCCTTGCAAACGCAACTTGGTTCGCGCATCCAATCGAGCGCCAAAGTAAGCAATAGAGCGTTTACCAGCTTCAATCATTCGCTTCACGACATGGTAAGAAGCATCAATATGGTCCAAGCCAACAACCATATCGATCGGATTGGTTGGGAGTTCCATCGTTTCAACAACAGAAACACCTGAATTCTTGATCATCTGTAACGTACGGGGGGTGTGGTGGCTTTCCGTCAATATCAACCCATCAACTTGATACGAAAGCAGCGAAGCAATCTTTTCCTCTTCTTCCACAGCATCATAGCTAAAGTGAGCAAGCAACGTCTCGTAGCCATTCTCTTTAGTAACCGTTTCGATACCTTGAACAAACGCGGCAAAGATTTGGTTTGATAACGAAGGGAGCAAGATACCGATCGCTTTGCTCGACGATTTAGAGAGCATAGCTGGCGCTTTGTTTTCGATGTATCCCATCTCTTCAATAACCGCTGCAATTTTAACGCGAGTTTTGGCTGCGACTGAATCGGGATTGCGCATGTAACGAGAGACGGTCATCTTTGTGACCCCCACTTTGTCTGCAACATCTTGAAGTGTGGTTCGAGTTTTCTTCTGCTGTTCTGTCATAACTATTTGAACTCTTTATTATGTTACAAGTAACATTATAAAGTTCTCACCGCCTCAAGTTCAACCCATTCGTTCTCATCGACACATAGTATTGAAATCGTTCTACCATCGGCAAATTAGTTTGGCGTTAACGAAAGGTTGGTATCACGCATGCTTGATGAAAGCTTGGCTTAACTGCTGAAAGAGTGAGTCTACGTTGGGTAGAGTTGTCAGATGTGCGGACAACGGAGTATGAACTTGCGCGTCCACCACGGTTGGATTGCCACAAACTTGATTATAAAAATTTACGGGTGCAACGATGTTCTCTAAGTCGACATCCAACAAGATACAAGCTTGCGAAAGTACGATTTGGCCGCCCCCTTGTTTAAGCAAAACACGCTGCGCCGTGCCCACTATTTTTTGTTTGTTGATATTGAGATTGTAATCACCATCGCAATAAGAACCGGGAGTCGCGTGTACATCCACATCGATGCCCAGTTCTTTAAAAAACAGGGTTAAGACATTGCACAGATGTAGATACGCTTTTTGGATGTTGTAGGCTTCATCACGAGGCCAATGATAAATGTGCGATAAGTTAATGATCCCCGGCAGTTGGGGAACGGGAGCACCACCCGTTTTACGTGAGGTGAGTTGCCAGCCTTGTGCCGCGAGTTGCTTTCTAGACTCGACCGTCACTGGCCACTTCTTACCTGCGGGCAAAACGAGTGTCGGCGTTTTTGCTTGCCACAGCATTAAGGCTTGTCCAATCTCACCCGCCTGAATTTGCTGCAATAATTCAGCTTCTTTTTCAAACGCACGATCAACATCAATGTGCGGGTAACGTACGAGTTTATTGGTTAACTTCAATGCACTTTCCTCTACAGATTGTGGTGACCTATCATTTAACGTTCTGCAATGGTTGATGAGATATGGGACTATGTGCGATGAAACATAGCACCAAAAGTTAGTTATTGGCGCCATAGTAGCTTGTCAGTTGCCCATCTCAAAGGTGAGTGCTAACATTTGTACACACACCAATAAAGGAATACATCATGGACACTAGAATTCAATTTCGTGTTGATGAAGAAACAAAACGCCTAGCTCAACAGATGGCTGAGAGCCAAGGTCGCACACTGAGTGGTGCTTGCCGTGAGCTTACTGAGCAACTCGCTGAGCAACAAAGACAGACATTATCTCACGATGCATGGCTAACTGAACAAGTAAACCTAGCATTTGAGAAGTTTGACTCAGGAGAATCCGTTTTCGTTGAACACCAAACTGCTAAATCTCGAATGGAAGAACGCAAAGCCAGAATACGTAATCGAGGTAAGCAATGATTTTATGGGAAGAAGAATCACTCAATGATCGTGAAAGGATCTTTGAGTTTATCTATGACTTCAACCCTGATGCGGCAGAAAACGCTGACAACCTCATTGAAACAAAAGTAGAAAACTTGCTTGAGCAGCCTCTAATGGGTGTACAGAGAGACGGCATTCGTGGGCGATTACTTATAATTCCTGAGATTTCAATGATCGTCTCCTATTGGATCGAAGGCGACATTATCCGAATTATGCGCGTACTCCACCAGAAACAAAAGTTCCCAATGGATTGATTACTTCCTCTGGGCAACTAGCCCAATTAAGGGGTGAACAACGCCTCCACCCAACCTAAAGCATTGTGCCATAAACACTAAATTTGAAGTAGAAGAAAAATGCCAAGCGTTGTGAATCCCTCTTAAATTGCTTGTTATAACACAATTGCTACACGTCACTTTCCGTTAGTATCTGACGACAATTTCGTACTGTGAGGACGCGAATTTCATGGCTAAGGCTATATATGATGCGATAGTGACCAAACAAAATTTCACGGTAATTGGTATGAGGCAGCTCAGGAACCATTCGCCCCATGTCAGGCATACTTGAGAGTAAATCAGTTTTATCAAAAACCTCATTAACCCAGTTTTCTGCCGCCACTGGATTATCCAGTGAAATAAACTCGGCTGCATCACCTAACTTTTGTAATGCTAGTGGTGACCAGACTACTTTCATTTCTTAATGCGCCCCAATACTTGAGCACGAGCGTCTTCATTGGAAACACCTAAACCTGAAGCTAATTGTGCTTCAGCAGTACGCATTTCTTCCAGTAACTCGATCTTCTCTTGCATTGCTTCATATTCTGCAACATCAAGGACAACCGCAACACCCTTACCACGTTGTGTGATAACTAGTGGTCTGCGAGTTTCGTTAATCTGTTTAATAAATGACGTCACGCCAGCACGAAATTCAGACAAAGGCTGAATATCTTGATCAAAATGGATGCGGCTCATGTTGAACTCCCTATGGTACAATTTAATGTACAAATAATAGTTCAAATAGCAATTTTGAGCAATAGCCTGATTTTGTGTTATAGCCGCGTTAAGGGGTGAGCAACGCAATACCGAAGCCGCTGCATTCCACCTTAATCACTAAGACCAACGCATAGTAAAAATGCCACGCGTTGCGAATCACTCTTAAACAGTTTGTATGGATAATAAGCACTCCAATCGGGTAATGTGAGACCCAGGCTTTAGCTGCAACTAAAGCTTTCTATGTAGTAGTTCGTTTAAACGCTGGCTCCTCTATCGAGAGACCGATAACAAACATGAACGCTACATAGGACTTCAAGCATAAACCTCGAATAGTCGACTGGGTCTCGAACCCGCATTACGCAAGCATGAGTTAGCTTATTATGAATACCAAAATCAATCAAAGCATCAACGTTGGAGTTGATACCGGCAAAACACAATTAGACATCCACATCAGGCCACTAGACCTATTTTTCTCAGTAGAGAACAATGATAAAGGCATCAAAAAAGCACTCAAAACGATTAAGAGTCACAGTCCTGAACGAATCGTTATTGAAGCAACAGGCCGATTAGAAATGCCTTTTGTTCTTGCATGTGCAGAGGCTCAATTACCTATTGTCAGAGCAAACCCTGTCCACATAAAACGGTTCGCTGGTGCTATTGGCCGCAGAGCCAAAAATGATCGTTTAGATGCAGAATTGATTGCTCACTATGGAGAAGCAATCAAACCAGCTCTTACTGTCATAAAGCCAAAAAACATACGCCTAATGAGTGACTTAGTCATTCGCCGAAACCAGTTGTTATCCATGCAAACCATGGAAAAGAACCGAATCCAGATACTTCCCGCTTCTCTCCATCCGACTATTAAACCGATGCTAACCACGATAAAAAATCAAATCACCAAGTTAGAAGAAAAGCTCGTTAAACTCATTGAAGATAGCCCTGAATATCAGGCTAAAAACACAATATTGCAGAGCGTCCCTGGAATAGGAAACATTGCCGCTGCATCAATAATTAGCAACGTACCAGAACTTGGCTACATCACAAATAAACAAGCGGCATCACTAATTGGTGTCGCTCCAATAACACGCGAAAGTGGGCGCTACAAAGGTAAGCGCGTGATCCAAGGCGGTCGAGCGCAAGTACGCACAGTGTTATATATGGCAATGATGTCAGCCATGCAATGTAACCCCGTATTCAAAGCAACTTATGCTCGACTTGTAGCTGCCGGAAAGCCTAAGAAAGTCGCAATAATCGCGTGTGTTCGAAAGATGGTTGTGACTCTTAACTCTATGCTGAGAGATGGCGCCATGTGGGATGAAAACACTGCCAAAAATTAATCATTGACGCCATAGTCGTTTGTTAG